>DHVL01000007.1:0-5073 GCA_002412645.1 Candidatus Dojkabacteria bacterium UBA5209
TTCCTTTAATACTTACATTAGATCCGGCAGTGAATATATTTCCATATGTACTACCACTAATACTTACTGTATTACCAAATGAGTAAAGGTCTCCTGTAATGGTTCCATCTACTGTTATATTTTGTCCAAAGATTATTACATCTCCATCTACTACTCCTTTTATCATTACATTGTCTCCTACAATGTATATGTCATCTTCTACTATGGATTCTGCATCTAATATGTAATCTCCTTCATGGAATTGTGCTGCTTGTATATATATTGGTGATATTGCAGATATTAATACTGCTAATATTGGTATTAAGAAATATTTCTTTATCATTTGAATGAAGGAATTAAAAAGTTATTCTTCATTTAAAATATATCATATATTTAAGAAAAATATATATGAACTTTGTTGTTTTAGAAAGTTTTGCTTAGTAAAATATATTACTATGAAGAAATATATATTAAAGAAGAAAAAGAGTATTAATACAGTAAAAGATTCTAATGGAAGAGTTTTTGAGAAGAAAGGTAAACCTTTGTTTGATCTTTGGGAATCTATGATTATTGCAGAGCCTAGATTTAAGGACAGTAGTACTTACTTCTACAAAGAGAGAAGGAAAAGATGAATGGGTATATCCTTGACAGTAGTTTTTTGAGTGCTTTTTTCAATGAGAGTGATGTTAATCATTCTAAAGCAAAGGATATTGTTAAGAGAATGAACAGGGTTCTTCCAATATTAATTCCTTCTGTAGTGTTTGCAGAGATATCTAGAATACCCGTAAAGAGTTTAAGAGAGAGGGTTGTATATAACTGTCTTAATATTGTAGATATGGTTGTATATTTAGAAGATACTCTTTTGGAGGAGTATTTAGATTTCTCAAAGAGAATGACTCTTCGTTCCACTGCTATTGATTCTATGTTACTTTTCTTTTCCTTCTTCTATGGTTGTAAGTTGGTTACATTTGATAAAGGGTTGAGAAGATTAGTATAATTGGGGGTAAATAAAGTTATTCTTACAAGTATGAAATTAACGATATACATGCCAGCATTAAATGAAGCAGAGGGTATTGGTGATGTAATTAGGTCTTTACCTAAAGAGATAGAGGGGATAGATGAGGTTAAGATATTGGTTGTAGATGATGGTAGTACAGATGATACTGCTAAGATTGCTAAAGAAAGTGGTGCTGATGTAGTTAGTCATGGTTTTAATAAAGGGGTAGGTAGTGCATTTCAGAGTGCAGTACAGTATTCATTAGAGAATGGTGTAGATATATTGGTTAGTATTGATGCTGATAGGCAGTTTAATAGTGATCAGATACCTCATATCATTAAACCCATACTCAACAAAGAGGCTGATATGGTTACTGGTAATAGGTTTGCTAATGGTATTCCAGAGAATATGCCAAAGAGTAAGTATTGGGGTAATGAACAGATGTCTAAACTAATATCTTTAATTAGTGGTCAGAGGTTTAGGGATGTATCTTGTGGTTTTAGGGCATACAACAGAGAGGCTTTATTGAGATTAAATTTGTTTGGTGCTTTTACATATACTCAAGAGAGTATTTTAGATATGGTTTTTAAGGGTTTAAGGGTAGTAGAGTTTCCTGTAGATGTAATATATTTTAAGGAGAGGAAGTCTAGGGTAGCGGGTAGTATTGTTAAGTATGCTTTTAGAACATCAAATATCATTTTAAGTACACTTAGGGATTACAAACCTATGGTTTTCTTTGGTGGTATGGGTGGTGTATTAATATCTATCGGTTTATTAATGGAGATATTTTTAGGTATATTCTTTTTAATATCAGGGAATTTTACTCCTTTTAAATTCGTTGGTTTTATGGGTTTTGGATTCTTAGTATTTGGTTTACTGTTAATAATAGTAGGACTACTTGCAAATATGTTTAACAGAGTAAGAGTTAATCAAGAGAAAATACTTTATGAATTAAAGAAAGAGAGGTATGACGACTAATACTCTTCTCTAATTGCATATGTCTTTCTCTCTCCATTCTCATGATATGACCTTAGTATTAATTCCCCAAGAAGACCAAAGGAAAAAAATTGTGTACCCATGATTAATCCAAATACAGTGATTAAGAGTAATGGATTCTCTGTTAAGTCTGCTTGATTTACCACTTTTTCTACTACAGCAGCTACAAAACTAATTGCACTAATGAAGTATGTAAGCAGAGCTAAAGGACCCATAAATTGAATAGGGGTTTTTCTTCTCATTGTTAAGAACTTAACATTCAAAATATCAAATATTACTGTTAATGTTCTACCAAATCCATATTTACTCTTGCCATGCTCTCTTTTCTGATGAAATACCTCTACCTCGCCAATCTTAGCCCCATACATTCCTAAGAGGTAAGACATAAAACGGTGTAATTCTCCGTAAAGTCTAATATCTTTCATAATGGAAGCCTTAACTACCTTCACCATACAACCTGTATCATGAATACCTAAATCTCCAAACGCTACCTTCATCATTTTGTTTGCAGCAAGTGAAGGAAGTCTCCTAATTACATTTCCACTCCATCTGTTTTTTCTCCAACCGACTACTGCATCTAGATCATCTTTTTCTAGCTTCTTTAGCATTTTTAAGAAATCAGCAGGATCATTCTGGTTATCTCCATCTATTGTTGCAATATATTGCCCATCCGCCCTATCAATCCCTGCCATTAATGCACCACTTTGGCCAGTTCTACTCATCAACCTAATTGCATGTATATTTGTATCTTTAAGACATGCTTTCTTAAGTACATCCTTTGTAGCATCATCACTACCATCATCTACCCAGAGTACCTCGTAATCAATCTTTCCTTTAAGTCCTTTTCTAATCCTGTCATTTACCAAAGGAATATTCTCTTCCTCATTGTAGGCAGGTATCACTATCGACAGTTTTGGTTTGTTGAACATAGATTCATGGATATAATTAATTACCATATTTTTACCACATTTAAACAATTTTCTCAAAATTGAAACATGTATCCCAAATGTATATACTCTAGGAGTTTAACTTCAAGATATTCGAATATATGAAGATAGCGATAATTGGTACTGGATATGTAGGATTAACACTTTCAACATTACTTGCAAGAGTAGGATACAAAACATACTGTATTGATGTAGATAAAAAGAAGATTGACACTATTAAAAAAGGAAAGTCTCACTTTTACGAATTAGGTTTAGATACATTAGTAAAGTACGGTATTGATAGTGGTAATTTAATACCTACACTAGATTACAAAGAAGGATTAAGTGATGTAGATGTAGTATTTCTTTCAGTAGGAACTCCTAGTGGCCCTGATGGTGGTTTTGATCTTACATACATCTTTGAAGCAGTAGAGGGTGCAGCTAAATATGTAAAAGATGGAACAGTATTTGTACAAAGAAGTACAGTTCCTGTAGGTACTGGTAAGGAAGCAGTAAAAAGAATTAAAAAGGTAAATCCTAAACTTAAGTTTACATACCTCTCCTCTCCAGAATTCTTAAGAGAGGGTGCAGCAGTACTAGATTCAATTGTTCAAGATCGTATTGTAATTGGTGGTGATGATGAGAAAGCAAAGGATTTAATATTTAAGATATTTGAGAAGATAGAGTTTCTTTCAGAGGAAATAATTAGTAAGAATCCAGAGATTAGTATGTATGCTAATAACAATATGTTTAACAATAATCACTCTGAAGTAGAATTTAAAAATAAGTGTATGAGTACAAAATTAGAGAGTGCAGAATTAATAAAAGTATGTGCTAATACAATGTTAGCTATGAAAATATCATATGCTAATAATATTGCAAGAATATGTGACAAAGTAGATGCTAATATTACAGAAGTAATGGATGGTGTAGGTATGGATAGGAGAATCAATAGATCCTTCCTTTATGCTGGTATTGGTTTCGGTGGCGGTTGCTTTCCAAAAGATGTTAAGGGATTAATAAGATCATTAGAGGAACATGATGTAGATGCTTCTCTTTTTAAAGCAGTAATGCAAGTTAATATGGAACAAGTAGATTTTGTAATACAGAAAATTAAAGATATGGGTACACCTAAAAAGAGTAAAGTAGGAGTACTTGGTCTTTCATTTAAACCAGGTACTAGTGATATGAGGGTATCTCCTGCAGGTAGACTATGTAAAGCGTTAGTAAAAGAGGCTTACACAGTAGTAGGGTATGATCCTCAAGCTATTGAAGAGGCACAGATAGAGTTTCCTCAAGAGAAAGGGTTAGAGTATTCAGAGAGTATAGAGGATGTATTTAGGGATAGTGAGATAGTAGTAGTAGCTACTGATTGGCCTGAGTTTAAGGAATTAGATTTTAAATCTCTTTCTACCCTTATGAAAGAAAAAAGACTTTTAGATGCTAGGAATTTCTTAGATATACAAGAAATGAGTAAGATATTTAAATTTGAGAATTTAGGGGCATAATTATGAAATATCAAGTGCAGGTTCCCAAGGAGCATTACTACAAAGGGTATGATAGCCTTTCAAGATTCTCTTCTTATTATTATCAAATAGAAACAGCCATATCTGTTAATCCTAAAAAGATCTTAGAAATAGGAGTTGGTAATAAAACAGTATCTAATTATCTTAAAGAAAGAGGATTAGATGTTAAAACATTCGATTTTGATAAAGAATTGAATCCAGATATTGTCGGTGATATGAGAGATATGTATATGATAAAAGATAAATCTTACGACTTGGTTATGGCTTGCGAGGTTTTAGAACATTTACCTTGGGAAGAGATAGATAAAGCTTTAAAGGAGTTAAATAGGGTGTCTAGTAAATATGTTATTGTTGCAATGCCTTGGTCTGGCTGGTCCTTTAATATAAATATAACCTTCCCTTATATAAAGAAAATTTTTAAAAGAGATTATTTTAATTTCGGATTTGTAATACCAAGGTTTTATGCAAATGTTAAGTGGAGGGGAGAACATTATTGGGAAATTGGTTCTAAAGATTTTCCCTTATCAAACGTTAGAAAAAAACTCAGAAAGTATTTCATTCTGGAGAATGATTTCCAAAATCCTTTAAACAGATATCATCATTACTTTGTATTAAAGAAAAAATAATTTTTAATCTAAATACATATGAA
>DHVL01000007.1:5135-18823 GCA_002412645.1 Candidatus Dojkabacteria bacterium UBA5209
TTGAATAAAAAGATGTTTTTACACTATGGAGATGTAACAGATGGTGCAAGTCTTACAAGATTAATAAATGAGATTAAGCCAGAAGAGATATATAATCTTGCTGCTCAAAGTCATGTTCAGATATCTTTTGAATTACCAGAATTCACTGCAAATATTGATGCATTAGGTACATTAAGGCTATTAGAAGCTATACGTACTTTAGGTATGGAAAAAGAGGTAAAACTGTATCAAGCTTCAACATCAGAACTGTATGGTAAGGTTGTAGAAACTCCTCAGTCTGAAACTACTCCCTTCTATCCTCGTAGTCCATATGGTGTAGCCAAGTTATATGGTTTTTGGATAATAAAGAACTACAGGGAGGCATATGATATGTTTGCATGTAATGGGATATTGTTTAATCATGAATCAGAGAGAAGAGGTCATAACTTTGTAACGAGAAAGATAGTTACAGCACTTTGTAAGATTAAATTAGATATGCAAGATGTATTAGAGTTAGGTAATATGGATTCCAAAAGAGATTGGGGGTATGCTAAGGACTATGTAGAAGCAATGTGGTTAATGCTGCAGCAAGAGAAGCCAGAGGATTATGTAATAGCAACAGGGCAGACACATACAGTAAGAGAGTTTGTAGAATTAACGTGTAAGAAATTAGGATTTGATATTGTATGGGAAGGTAAGGGAGTAGATGAGGTTGGTAAGGATAAGAAGACAGGAAAGGTATTAGTAAAGATTAATCCTAAGTATTTTAGACCTACAGAGGTAGATCTACTATTAGGAGATCCTTCTAAAGCAGAGAAAGATTTTGGATGGAAATCAAAAACATCCTTAGAAGAGTTAGTAGATATTATGGTAGAGAGTGATCTGGAGAAATTGAAGAAGGATGGAGAAGCTTACTTTTAATCAATATTTAAATGAAAAGAGATTCTAAGATATTAGTTTTAGGTTCAACTGGTTTAGTTGGTTCCTCAATTGTTCGAGTTCTTGAGGCTAAAGGTTTTAAGAATATATTAAAGCCAAAGCATAGTGATGTTAATCTGATTGAGAAAGAGCAAGTTGATAAATATATTGAGAATAATAAACCAGATTATGTATTTATGGTTGCTGGCCTTGTTGGTGGAATTATGGGTAATAAAAAAGCTAATGCAGAGTTTTTGTATGTAAATAGTTTAATGATTCTTAATTTGCTTGAAGCATTAAAAATCTTTGCACCTAAAGCTAAGCTTTTATATACAGGATCTACCTGTGTATATCCCAAAGAGAATCCTCAGCCTATTAACGAGGATAGATTACTTGTTGGTCCTCTAGAAGAGAGTAATAAAGGATATGCTATTGCTAAGATAGTGGGTGTAATTGGTGGGCAATTGTATAGAGAGCAGTATGGGATGGATATAATCTCTGTTATGCCAACTAATATGTATGGACTTAATGATAATTATGATTTAGTTGGAGGACACTTTTTACCTTCATTAATAAAGAAATTTGTAGATGCTAAAGAGAATAATCTCGAAGAAATAGAATTTTGGGGTAGTGGGAAACCAAGAAGAGAAGCCCTCTTCGTAGATGATTGTGCTGAGGCATGTATCTACCTTATGCAAAACTATTCTGACAATGAAATTGTTAACATAGGTACCGGTATCGACTACTCAATCGAGGAGTTCGTTAATATGATGAAGAAATTAACAGGATACAAGGGTAATATTGTTTGGGATAGGGAGAAACCTGATGGAACAATGTTAAAACAGACGGATATTTCTAGATTAAAAAATATTATGCCAAACTACTCTCCTCGAGGCTTCGAAGAAGGGGTTAAGATTGTATTAGAGAAAGATTTCAATTTTAAAGTCAGCTAAATGAAAATACTACTAACAGGTACAGCAGGATTCATAGGGCATAACCTAGCTAAGGTATTACTTGAAAGGGGTGATACTGTAATAGGTATAGATAACTTTAATGATTACTACGAAGTAAGTTTAAAAGAAGATAGGAATAAAGAATTAGAGAAATATCCTAAGTTTAAACTGTATAGAATAGATATATCTAATCTAAAAGATTTAAAGAAGATATTTGAAGAGAATGATATAGATAGGGTGTGTCATTTAGCAGCACAAGCAGGTGTTAGATATTCAATAGATAATCCATATGTATATGCAGATAGTAATATGGTTGGGTTTGTTAATATAATAAACTTAACTAAAGATAAAGGTATTAAACACTTTGTATATGCATCATCTAGTAGTGTATATGGTGATACAGGAGAAATACCATTTACTGAAACACAAGATGTAAACAATCCAATATCATTGTATGCAGCTAGTAAAAGATCTAATGAGTTAATAGCATATACATATCATCATTTGTTTGGATTAAGAACAATAGGGTTGAGATTCTTTACAGTATATGGACCATGGGGAAGACCAGATATGGCAATATTTAAGTTTGCAGATAAGATGAGTAAAGGAGAAGAGATACCTGTATTTAATTACGGTAAGGATATGAAGAGAGATTTTACATATGTAGATGATATTGTAGATGGTGTAGTAAGAGCTATTGATTGTGAATATGAGAATGAAATCTTTAACTTAGGTAAGGGTAGTCCTGATGAGTTAGGAGAGATGATAGAGATATTAGAGAGATATATGGGTATTAAGGCTAAGAAAAAACTACTACCTATGCAAAAGGGTGATGTATTGATAACATATTCTAATACTAATAAGGCTAAAGAGATGTTAGGATATGATCCTAAGACTACATTAGAGAATGGTATAGAGAGGTTTGTTGAGTGGTATAAGGGGTATTATAAATTGTAGAAATTCTCATGAGAAAAGAAATACTAAATATAGTCACAACTCCATATTTAATCCCTAAGGGATCCTCTCTAAGAGTGGATTCTGTTTTAAAGAAACTCTCTAAAAACAATAACGTTGATTTACTTGTATATCCAATTGGTGAGAATCCTAAGTATGAGAATGTAAATATAATAAGGGTAGGTAATAAAAAAAATACTAAGTTAGGAGTTAGTGAAATTAGCTTAAAGAAAATACTCTTAGATACTAGAGTTCTTTTTAAGGCTTTCTCTTTAATGTCTAAAAATAAGTATGACATTGTTCATTGTGAAGATTTTGAAGCTGCTTTTGTAGGCTCGATACTGTCTCTTTTCTTTAGGAAATCTAGATATGTATATGATTTACATAATACGATTGTAGATAATCTAAGAATTACTAATAAGCCTAAGATATTAATCAAGATATTTGGATTAATATCAAGATTTGTTTACTCTCGTTTTGATTTGATTATTGCTAATTGGAAGATATATGGAAATATTGGAAAGAAAAAGACATTTTTACTTTATGATGAATCAAACTTAGAAATAGAAGAGACAGAGATTCCAACAAAAAGAAAATATTTAGCATACAGTGGTAATTTTAAGAGATATCAAGGTGTAGATGAGTTTATTAAAGTATATTCAGAAGTAAATCCTAGCTACGATTTAGTCTTAATCGGAGAATTTACAGAAGAGATTAAATCATTAGTTTTAGAATTAGGAATGGAAGAAAGGATTCATTTTACAGGAGTATTAGATATAAAAAAATCTAACTATATCCTTAGTAAAGCTATGTACTGTCTAATACCTAGAACGAGTGGTGAACAACCTGGTTTGAAAATGATTCATCATATTATGTTGGGTAAAGCCTCTCTTGCAACGAATATTTCTGCTAATACAGAAGTTCTAAAAAACGAGTATAATAGCTTGTTGTATTCTAATAAGAAAGAGTTGGTAGGTATATTGAAGGGTATTGATACTGGAGAAATAGTGGAAGAAGACTTAGAAAAGGGTATATTACAGTCTCAGAAAGAGATAAGAAAGATTTGGAGTCAAGAATATTTTGATAAGAACTATTTCTAGAATCTACTAAATTAAATATTGAGACATATGAAAAAACCAAAGATATCGATTATCACAGTTTCCTGGAATGATGGGGCAACAATTGGTAAAACAATAGAATCTGTAATTAATCAAAACTATAAAAATATAGAACATATAATAATAGATGGAGCATCAAATGATGAGACCTTAGATATTATTAAAACATATGAAGATTTTATTGCGTATTGGATTAGTGAGCCTGACAGTGGAATATATGCAGCTATGAACAAAGGTATTCAAGCGTCTACTGGCGATGTTTTATATTTCTTGAATGCTGACGATGTTTTTGTTGACAGTAAAGTTCTTACAGAGATAGCAGAAGTTTTCTCCTTAAATCCACAAGTTGATTATGTCTATGGGGGCATTTTTTATAAAGATCCCTACGGAGTTAAAAACTATAATTTGCTTATGATGGAAGAAATTAGCGAAAGCGATTTTATCAAGGGTAAAATGATAAGACATCAAGCTCTGTTTGTGAAAAGAGAGATTTTTAGAGAGCTCAAGAACTTCAATGAGAATTTGAGAATAGCTTCTGATTTGGATTTTGAATATAAAATGCTCAAGAGTAAAAAGAAGGGTCTATTTGTAAAAAGAGTGATTACTATAATGTCTTCAGATGGCATATCATCAAATATAGACGCTTGCCTTATTGAGAAAACCCAATTAATGAGAAAGTATTTTGGGGGTTCTGTCGCGGTGAAATACAAAATTTACAGATCTTTTAAAAATAGAATATTAAAATTTTTAATGGCCACAGGTCTAATCAAAGGGGTTCTTTTTCTACGTAAATTATTAAATATTAGAAAAACCCTTTATTAACCTAGATTATATAGGTATATTGTAAGCATATTGAGATTATAATGATTTTAGAGTCGATTCAAGAAAAAATAAATAAAAATACAAAATTAAGGTTAATTATTAATAATATTAATTGGCTCACTTTTGGCATTTTATTAAGGAATTTTGTTGGGATTTTAGTAATTGCTTTTATAGCAAGAAATTTTGGCCCAGAGAAATTTGGCCTTATGAATTATGCTTTGGCATTTGTAGCCTTATTCTCAATTTTCTCAACTTTAGGTCTTGATGATTTAGTTATTAGAGAACTAGTTAATAAGCCACAAAAGAGGGGAGACTATTTGGGGTCTACTTTCTTTTTGAAGAGTCTAGGCTCTATTCTAATGGTTCTTTTCTCTCTTATTGCAATAATTGTTTTAGAGAAAGATTCTGTAGAAACAAGGTCTTTAGTCCTGATTCTTTCTCTTGGATATCTTTTTAAACCTTTTGATGTTATAGATTTTTTCTTTCAATCCGAAGTTAACTCCAAACTTGCTGTTCTTTCTCGTTCTTATGCCTTCATTTTTACTACGTTCGTTAGAATTTTAATGGTAATAAAAAATGTAAGTCTAGTTACTTTTATGTTTTCATATACTCTCGACCTTTTTCTTATTGCTGTCTTTTTGGTTTATTTCTATTCAAGGAAGAATCATTGGAAAGAGATTAAATTAAGGTTGGATAAATTTATAATTATAGAGCTACTAAAAAACTCTTGGCCACTTTTCCTTGCTAGTATTGCAATAATTTTATATATGAAAATAGATCAAATATTTATAGGAATCTTTTTGGGTGACGAAGCATTAGGTTTATATTCATCAGCTGCTAAGATTTCAGAAGCTTGGTATTTTTTGCCGGTAATTATAATGAGTTCTGTTTTTCCGGCGATACTTAGTGCGAAAAGAAAAGACAAAAACTTGTATAAACAGCGCCTAGAAACCTTATATGGTATTTTTACTTGGTTTACTATCTTTGTTGCTTGTATTGTAACTTTCACGGCACCATTAATCATTAGGATTCTTTATGGAGTAGAGTACAGTGGAGCATCTTCCGTTCTTGCTCTTCACATATGGGCTGGTGTTGGGGTTTTTCTCGGAACAGCTAGCAGTAAATATTTAATTTCGGAAAATCTCACAAAGATTTCTCTTTATAGAACTGTAATTGGAGCAATTTTAAATATTATTTTAAATATTTTGTTAATTCCAAGGTTTGGAATCGTAGGCGCAGCAATGAGTACTGTGATATCATATATAGTATCCACATTCTCTGTGTTATTATTCCCAAGCAGTAGAGATGTAGGTATATCAATGTTAAAGAGTTTTAATATATTTAAAACCTTTAATAATTTAGTAAAGATGATAAGATAAAATAAGATTAAAGCTATAAATATATGCGATTAGCACCTATTGTTTTGTTTGTTTTTAATAGGCCAGAGCATACTCGAAAAACTGTAGAAGCGTTATCAAAAAATGTGCTCGCAAAAGAAAGTGAACTGTATGTATATTCTGATAGTTATAGAAATTCAGAGGAGAAAGATCTTGTTAGTAAGGTCCGCAATTATATTAAAACAATAAAAGGTTTTAAAAAAGTACATATAATTGAGAGAGAGAAAAACTATGGTCTCGCGAAATCTGTAATTTGGGGTGTTTCTGATGTCCTTAAAAAATCTTCTCGAGTTATCGTTTTGGAGGATGATTTAATTACGTCAAGTTTTTTTTTGCAATATATGAATGAATTACTTGAAAAGTATGAGAATGAGAAAAAAGTATATTCTATTACAGGATTTGGATATAACACAGATATAATGCAGATTCCTCCAGATTATCCTTATGATATATACTTTTCTCCTCGAGCAGCCTCTTGGAGTTGGGCAACTTGGTCTGACCGATGGAAGTCTGTAGATTGGGAAGTCTCAGATTATGAGAACTTCAAAAAAGATCGTAAAAAGAATGAAGAATTTAAAAAATCTGGAGAAGATGTGACAATAATGTTGGAAAAGCAGATGCAAGGATTAATAGATTCTTGGGCTATTAGGTGGGCTTATCATCACTATAAAATGGGAGCATATTGTATATATCCAGTTAAATCATACATAAACAATATCGGATTTGATGGGAGCGGTGTTCATTGTGGAACTAGTGAAAGATTTAACAATCACATATTAAATATTTCTCTCAACATTTCAATACCAGAAGTTGTTGAGTTAGATCCCGTGATAATGAAAAATTTTCAAAAAATTTTTAAAAGGAATCTATTCAAAAAATTATATTTCGATTTTTTATTAAAACATGTTAAAAAATTTTTTTAATAAAATTACTTCCAGAATAACTAAGGAATTCGAGTATTTGTATACAAAAATAAAAATTAATCAGTATCCAAATATTAGACCTCTATGGGTAGGTAATAAGTATGGAGGGTTCTTTATTTATCAAGAAAGTATTAGTCCTCAGTCAGTTATTTACTCCTTTGGAATTGGAGAAGATACCTCTTTTGATGAAGAAATGATTCGCTTGTTTGGAGTTAAAATATTTGCCTTTGATCCTACCCCCAGAGCAATTAAGTGGATAAAGAAAAAAAATAACAAGAAAATAATTTTTTCAAGTTATGGAATAGACATTGAAAATACAGAGAGAGTATTCTTTATGCCTAAGAATCCTACTTTTGTTAGTGGGAGCCTAGTAAAAACGGACAATGTCGGTGAGGAATACATTAAAGTGAAAGTGAAAAATCTTGAAACAATAATGAAAGAGAAGGGACATAATAAATTGGATGTTCTCAAGATTGATATTGAAGGATCAGAATATGAAATTCTCGAACAAGTTCTCGAAAAAAAAATTCAGATAGATCAAATTCTTGTTGAATTTCATGATCGCTTCGTTAAAAAAGGAACTCTACGCAGAAGGAAATTAATAAAAGACTTAGAAAAAGCAGGATATATTGTTCTTGCTGTCTCTGAATCTTTTCAAGAGTTTTCTTTTATAAAAAAAACATTAACGGATTAATTTAAATATTTTGAAGAATGAAAATTCTGCATGTATGTACAAGTGATTTTACTGGAGGAGCTGCGAGAGCTGCTTATAGATTGCACAGAGGGCTACGTAATATTGGCGTTGATTCATGGATGCTTGTGCAAGACAAAAAAACAGATGACCCATTTGTTATTGGTCCAAAAACTGTTCTTGAAAAGGGTATTGCAATGGTTCGGATGGGTATAGATCCAATTTTACTTAATGTGCTATATAGATCTAGAGAAAAAACACCTTGGAGTTTTTCTTGGTTACCGGATCGATATCATAAGAAAATAAATCTTTTAAATCCCGACATTGTAAATCTACATTGGTTTAATGCGGGTTTTCTCAATATAAAAACATTGAAGAAGATTGATTCAAAACTTGTATGGACATTACACGACATGTGGGCATTTACAGGAGGTTGTCATTATGCAGGAGACTGTGAAGATTATAAGATTCAATGTGAAAGGTGTCCACAACTTAATTGCAAGTCTCGTAGAGACCTCTCATACTACGGTTTCAGACAAAAGAGGTCTGTTTACAAAAGTGTTGATTTAAATCTTGTTGCATTGTCACGCTGGATGAAAGATTGTGTTGACAAAAGTGCCCTTTTATCAAAGGCTCCGATAACGTTAATACCGAATGGTATTGATACAGGTGTCTTCAAACCTATAAAGAGAGATTTTGCAAGGGAAGTGCTAAATATCCCGGAAGGATATAAGATTATTCTGTTTGGAGCAATGAATAGTACAAGTGATGTTAGAAAAGGATACAAATATTTAAAAGAAGCTTTAGAGCTATTGTCTAATAAAAAAGAAGAATTATTATTGCTCGTTTTTGGGGCTTCCCAGGATAAAGAGATAGAAAAGCTTCCTTTTCAGACACGTTTTCTCGGAAGAATTTACGATGATTATACCTTGTCACTTATTTATTCATCAGCCGATGTCTTTGTTGCTCCTTCGATTGAGGATAATCTCCCGAATACTGTAATGGAAGCTTCTGCTTGTGGGGTCCCAAGTGTTGCATTTGACGTAGGAGGATTACCAGATATGATATCTCATAAATCAACTGGTTACTTAGCAAAACCATTCTTGATTAAGGACTTAGCTGAAGGTATATCGTTTTGTATAAGTAAAAGGGAAATGCTCGGAGAAAACGCAAGATTAAAAGTTCAGAATTCTTTTGCAGAGGAAATTCAGGCGAGGAGATATAAAGAACTATATGAAAAGATTTTAACTCAATAAGAATATTGGATCATCATCATACCATTAGATTCTTCTAAAACTACGTAATCTTTATTAAAGATACTAAATTTGCCTTTTTTATCTTCCCACCTATTATCATAAAGAAAAAGAACCTTTTTATGCTTCTCCTGGTTTCTAATTTTCTCAAAATCCCCATATCCGATTATAGGAATATTTAGATAAATATCTGTGGAATTATAATTCATTTCCTCTCTATGAACAGAAAAAGTTGGGGTTGAACCCATCTCAAGATAATACATAAGGCTCATATGCGTGTCTCCCGCTATTAAATAGTTTTCCGAGTCGAGATTGTATTTATTAATTAACTTGAAAAAATCTCTATACTCAAGGTTATGTGTTCCTATTTTTGATGTATTTGTATAGCTAGAAAAAGACTCTTTTAATCCTGGATATAGGCTTATTAATAAAAGCAATAATAATGAAAAAAAGGTGATAGAAGTTATAATTGGACTTTTAATCCTAGAGGTAAGCAAATTTTTAATTTCAAAGAAAGAGAAAGAACTTACAATTGCAATAAGGGGTGCTATCGGGTAGAAGTATCTTAGAGCAGATGTCCCGGTACCTTGTATCGCTACAAGAGCAAAGTAAGAGATACTAATTATTACTAAGAAGGAAGTCATTAGTTTTTTCTTCTTAAAAAATGTCACAATTGAAATTATTAAGAATATAATCGGGGCATATGGATAGCACAAAGAAACAAAATCTTTCCATGTGTTGAAAAAATCGGTTCTTTCAATATTTTTCAACCAATTAACCTCCGGTTGTATTATAAGTAGTATAAACGAGAAATCTTCCTGATATCTTATAAAATTAGCTATTGTCCACAATAAAAGACTAATTAGAAACAAAATAAGAAATTGTTTTTTCCCTGTAATTAAGGCGTAAAGGAGTGAAAAAACTGCTAGGCTAGGAATTAAAAATGCCGCCAATAACTGAGCATCAAGAGCAAGTAAAAAGCTAATCGTAAAGAAAATTATTAGTACTATATTTTTTTTAATAAAATCAATCCATAGAGCAAAAAGTTTAAGTGAGATTTTAAGAGTATTTAAATCCTTTCGTATATCCAATTTCTCCAGTAAGAGATATAAGAAATAAATTGACATTTGGAAAAAGAAAACAAAATATTCATAAAATCTTATAAATCTGAATTCTGCGATGGAAAACCAAGAAAATGAATAAAAGAGTAAAGCGAGCAGGGCAGTCCATCTGTTAAACATTCGTCTTGCTAGTTTATATATGATTATTGAAGTACCAATAAAAAAGGGAGTATTTGCGAGAACGCCATATCCATACAGAGAATTAAAAGACTTATACCAAAGGGCTAAGTATTCATGATACAGTAATGCTCGATTGTAAAAATAGTCCGTCAGAAGTGTATGCCCATGACCTTCTGCAATCCTTTCTGCCACCAGCATTGAAATTCCTTCATCAAACCATGGGGAAAATTGAAAGACTCCTAGTACCCTAAGTATAATACCAAGGAGAATAATTAAGCCTGCTATGAACAAAGAGATTTTTTTATTTTTAAGAAATTCATACCTCTTAAAAAGTTTAATCAGTAAATAACCGTTTCTATTCTTTTGCTCGAAGCTTATTTTTCTATTTGTAACCACCAAGAACAATATTAGAGTGCTTGCTAAGAAGTTGTATAAATATAAATCTGTATTATCTAAGGTGAAAAGAAAACTGTTACCAAAGCTTACCTCGAAGTTCCATAATTTAAGAACAGTTAAGAATATTAGTAAAGATAAAAAAAGAAGAGAGATATTCTTAATTAAGTTCTTTACGAACGCATTGCTGCGGAAATAGATTAAAATAGCAAAAAAAGAAAGCAAATAATAAGAAAAGATTATAATATATTGAAATTTTAAAAAATAGCTGATATTTGCAATGCCCAGAAACTTCGCAACTGAAATAAAAAAGAAGGTTACTAATAGATTAGAACAAAAAAGGAGAAGAATTGAATTGTATTTATTCATAAAACGGATTATTTTTCCCATATAGATTTTTTCTCTAAAATCATTTGAAAGTTACTTTTGTCAATATTTCCAAAAATATTTATCTCAATCGGGGTTTCTTCTATTTCAAAACTGACTTCTGAAGGAAAGATTGTCGTTAAGTCATTGCTTATTTTTACGTCATAGATATTACCTTCGAAGAATCGGTAAAAAGTTTTTGGGTAGAAATGCTGAATAATTTTATTAGAAAGTGGGTCTTGAAGAAAATATTCGGGATAATTTAAGAGATCATTCCCCCTGTAGGCACCATCATATTTCTTCTGTAAATAATATTCAAAGAAATCGATGGAATTTATAAGTTCATTGTCTAAGCTCTTTAGCATTTCTTTTGTGATTTTTTCTTGTCCTAGCGAGATGAAATCTTGCTGAGTGTCTTCTAAAAAGTTTTTATCAAAGAGAATATCCTCTGAATCATATGCGGAAAATTTTGGTTCTAGTCCAAGCAGACCTGTTATTTTATTATCAACATAGAAAATTAATCCCCCTCCGATATCTTTCTGACTACTTAAATATACAGCGGTTAGATTGTGTATTCCTTTCACATCTTCGTCAAACTCATGTTTAATCTCATACGTTCTTAACTCGGTGCCGTCAGACTCCTCCAGAGAGAGAATAACAGAGCTCTTATCTTGGATGAATCTTAAATTTTTATATTTTAATATCAATTGTTTCTCAAATTCTTTCTGTTTTTCATAAATATTTTTCGACTCTTCTTCCTGTAATGCAAAAAAAGGAATTTTTGATATTACTTTCTCCAAAAGGGACGGAGGTGTAGAAACCAAATCTTCACCAGTGGGGAATGAATATGTGAGGTTAACAATGATGGGAGATTCTATGTCTAATGTTAAGTTGTCAAGTTCTAAATAGCGATTATTAATAAACAAGGGGTCTTTTAGTGTGTGTTGAAAGGTAGAAGTGTTATGGGAATTTTTCTCTTTTAGAACTTTGGGAATAAAATAAAGGTCTTCTCTAGTTGTAATTGTAGCATTTAAATTAATCTTTTTTATAATGGGAGAATACGTGAGATGTTTTATTTGACTCTCATATTGATTATTTATAGTCTTAAAATCTTGGGAATCGATGTTTTTTGAATAACCAAATGGCAGAAAATATAAATAAGTAATTGCTACAAAAATGAATAGAGGAATTAATATGGAAAGAGATAAGAGAAATCTACCCTTAGAAGTACTGGCTTCTGTTTTTAAATTTCTAAAGTATTGTTTCCAAATGCTCATTTATTTTTAGTTTGTAAAAAAAATAATGGTATAATTTCCAATGTCAAAGTCTTCAATCATAATAATAACCTGGAATAGTCTATCATATATCAAGCAAACTGTTCCAGTATTACTTAATCAAAAATATAAAGAAATAGAATATATATATGTAGACAATGGATCTACAGACGGTACTGTTGAATATATTAAAGAACAAATAGAAAAGAATAAAGATAGAAATATTAAGTTAATAGAAAACAGTACTAACTTAGGAATAAGTAAAGCTAAAAATCAAGGAGTAAAAGCAAGTAAAGGGAAATACATACTCATGTTAGATGATGATATGTTAATAGAAAATCCTAATTTCATATCTAATATAGTTCAATATTACGAAAGTTTACATAATCCTGCATTCCTCATGCCACTCTTCTTAGACAAAGAAGAACTAAAAGATGGATATACAAGAACATACGGTACATATTACTACCCCTTTGGTATTAAAAAGAAAAAACCTAAAATACATTACAAAGATATAATGGCTTACACAGATGTAATAGAGATAGCTATTGCACAAGGAGGAGCTATGTTCATTGCTAAATCTGTATGGGATACATTAGGAGGTTTTGATGAATCTCAAAAGTTTAATCTAGATGACGATGATATATCTACTAGAGCAAATATATATGGTTTTAAGAATTACCTTTACAATATGGAATATATAGTTCATTTAGGATTTGCAAAAAGACAAGACGGTAAGAGATATGCATTAAATGAAAGAACATATTACAGTGGTAAAGCTAAATCAATATTAAAAAACTTCAGTCTATTAACCAACATATATATGACACCTCTCTTTGGTTTTAAAGCATTCATAGAAGCCATATACCACTCTATACAACTTCGCTACATTGGTATATTCTTTTCATATATATACTCTGTATATATCTTTGTTAGAGATCTTCCAGATACACTTCCTAAAAGGTCTGTAATACAATCAAACCGTAAGATATCTGACAAATATATATTGAACTTAGTACCACCTAAATATGAATCTAAGGGAACTCTTTCTTCTTAAATTTAAGAAAAACAAAGAACTATCCAAATCTTTTGCATGGAGATTAGTTCAACTTCTTGGTAAACAGGGTGCTAGTGCATTAATGTTTTTCATATCTGTATACTTTCTTACTAAGGAAGATATGGGTATATACAANNTCTAAGTATGTAGCAGAGTACAACAGTATACGTAAAGAAAGAGTAAGGAGGGTACTTTTTAATTCTGGAAGTATTGTACTCCTAATCTCTACACTTGCATTTGTATTTACTCTCCTTTTTGGAGAAAGACTCTTTCCTGAATATTACCAATATCTCTTAATATCACTACCATTGGTATTTCTTTCTCCAATGTCATCTTTACTTGATGGTGT
>DHVL01000020.1 GCA_002412645.1 Candidatus Dojkabacteria bacterium UBA5209
ATTTGGCCTTATACCAGTATAAAAGGGGGAGAAGTACATGTCAATTGTATTCTACCCCCTATAATTGCTTTAAGCTTGAGGTTCTTGGATAGGTGGTGGAGTTGGTGCAGAAGCTTGGCTTTGCATCTCCATTGCCTTTTTAATTATTTGTTTTTTGTAAGACTTTACAATCAATACTATTAGTAATATCAATACTAATATTGCAGCTCCAGCTATTGCTATTTCTTTGATAGGAAGTACCCAGAATGTAAGTTCACTTGAGACATACTTGTCTGAATTCTCTCCGTAGTTAAGAGTTAGTAATGCACTGTACCTACCAACTGTTAAACCATCTCTCTCCCACTGCTCTGTAAACTTTCTAGAGGACTCTGGCAGTACATTACCACCTGCTTCATTTACTACAAATTCATCAACTACTTTACCAAATATATTACTAATCTCTATCTTTCCAACAGGCTTAACATGGATATTACCAGTATTTTGAAGAGATATTTCAAAATCTACAGGAGGATATTGATACATATCACTACCTGTTTTAAATTCTGTAATAGTAGCAGACTCCGTAGTCTCTCCCGCTATTCTAACAAGCATAATGGAACCAGATTTGGCACCTAGTGCTACTACATTACCACTATCTGTAGGATCAATTGGTTGATTACTTAGAAGTATTGCAGCATATCTACCACCAGGTTCTGCATCTAATGGTACATTAATTGTAAAAGGTAATACTACACTCTCTAAAGGTTGAATCTCTAAATTGTTAACAGCGATTGTAACCCACTGTGCAAGAGAGTATGTTTTGTTCTCTTCATCATCTTCTATGAATTCTTGTCCTCCATCTTCTCCTAATGCCTTAAATGAAAGAATCTGTGGATACAGAGTAATACTCTTTGTTTCATTTAGGTTAGTGAATTTGATAAAATCACTGTATGAGCTACCTGGCTCTACTGTAATTTCTAAGACTGGAGGAGAAACTCTTAATTGTAAACCACTCTCTTGAGCACTGATATCCTTTACAAAAAACATACTTAAACCAAAGACCAAAAGAAAGGTTAAGAGTTTAGTAATAGGCAGATTGTTTTTCATTACCTTAAAAATAAATTTAATATTAATAGTTAGCAGTCACAACTATTGTAGCAACCTGAGCATAACTACCTGCAGGTGTAGCACCAGATACTGATGCTAAATGGCACATAGTTGTCACATCGGAACTAATAGGGCCAGTAGCAGATGCAAACCGTTGAGCAGATGTACTTAATGCAGATGCTGGTTGTGAAGTACCAGTATCATTATCTGTACAAGCAGTATTTTGAACAATTGTTTGACCTGATTTAGAGGTACCAACTCCATACTCCTCAGCTCCTTTTACTACTGTACCACTAGCAGCATTAGCAATTGAGTTAACAGAATTTCTTAATTGACCATCAGCAACAATAGTTGAAAGATATCCATTCAAAGCATTCGTTGAAACTGTTACATTGTATTGACAAGTCTGTATATATGTAGAGGAAAGAACTCCAAGTGCACATGTATTAGAACTGATTACAACATCTAATGTAGGATCTACAGAAGCTGAGATATCAATCTGATCATCAGACACTATCACTACAGCAGCGCTACCTGTATCACCAAATGTTCCTGTAATACCGATATCATATGTACCAGCTGATGCAGGATTGGTAATTTGGTTTATACCACCCGAAGCATGAGTACCAATTAATACTCTTACACATCTCCCTGCTGCAATCTCACCTGTTGTTGCATTTGTTGGAGCAGTTAGGGTAATTGTACCAGCACCATTGTTAACAGCAACCCCCCAAACAGAGGCTCCTGCTGCTGATGCTAATGTTTTACTTGTAGGTGTACCTGTACAAACTCCAGTATTATATACAAGTAAATCAATATCCCCAAAAACAATATTAGTTAAACCAAAATTAGGAGAAGCAGTATTAAAACCTAATACAACTGTCTGAGATGCACTATTTACACCCGTAGGTGTTACAAATTCAATTGTATGATTTGCAGCAACACCCTGCTGTATTCTACTTAATGTATCAGATATACCACTTAAAAATCCTGCGTTTGCATCTTTAGTGAAATATGTAATACCAATTGCAAATACAAAAATGCCTAGTAATATTGTAGGTAAAAAGAAAAATTTGTTTCTCATATGTGTTTAATAATAAATATATCTATTTTAATTTACCGATATAAGATTTCTAAGTCAAGCTTTTAGGCTTCTTTCTTAACAAAAAGATTATAAAAATTAAACATATTAATATGAGAGTACCCAAGAGATAAATATTGATATATACAAAGTAGAAAGGATTACTACTAGTTAGCACTTGGGCATTAACATCTTCAAAATACATATCATATATATCTACCTGTGCTTTGTATACACCAAAAATAGACTCACTCTCCCAAGATATTAGGCTATCACCAGTATAGAAACCGTATTCATCCATAATTACACGAGAGGACTGAGCGAGAATATTTTGTGGTACTAATTCTCTAAAATACTCTTTTTGAGTAATAATGTTTTTAATTTCTACTTTACCAAAGGATTTAATCTTTCTAAAACCAGTATTCTCAATCTCTAGTTTAAATTTAATAGGATTAAACATATTGAAACGATTACCACTAAACTCCTTAACTTGAGCTTGCATCTGAGGAAGAGCTCCATCCATTACAGAAATAAGCAGGGGTATTTCTATTGCACCAGATACTGCGGCTCCCCTCTGCTCTTCACTTGCTTTCTCTAGTGCAACAGTAAGGTAGTAATCTCCTAAACTTACATCTTCGGGAATATCTACCACTATCTTCACTTTCTTTTCTGTATCTAGTTCAAAAGAGAACTCGTTAGGTTCAAAAGATATCCAATCTAGAGCAATCTCATCATCCATGGAGGATGCAAATCTACCATACTCATCTAATATGTTTAGACCATATACCTTAAGTGTATATGGTTGACCTCCTGTTCCCCTTAGTACTATCTGATGCTCTATTCTTTCTCCTGGTTTACTCTCTATTTCTAATATCGCAGGAAATATCTGGAAATCAATCGTATTAGCATATACCCCTCCCTTACTAAGAGTAAGTATTAAGAGTAGTACTAGTATCTGTAATATATATTTTTTCATATTTAAAATGTTCCTGTACATCTAAAAACAATACCGTTACCGTAGTAACCGGAGTCTTGCATAGAACCAATATTAACTTTGTAATACAATCTTGCAGAAGAGCTACGAGTAACACCACTGTTTTGCATAATAGGTTGAGGATCTTCACCATTAGACATATCTGCAAACTGCTTATACCCACTTGTAAAAGTTGCATCTGTACCTACTAGATTACTCATCCTATATCCAAATCCATATGTAGTACTTAATTCCCACATACCTGCTTGAGAGTATGTAATATCACTATTATCCCCAACTGTATCCTCTATATACTGCCCAGGAGTATCAAGATTCTCTAACTTCTTAGTCTCATATACAGTCACTACATACCCATGAGCAGCACCAGAGCTTACCACTAGGTCTGTATATGCCATTTGAGGAACATTGTTTACCAGTGAGCTGAAATTAAAACTAATAGGTGAATCTATCGTAAAACTAAAGGGTATTAAACTGTAGTAATATCCAAAACCAGCTAATATTTTGTAATTTTCAGAAGTATATACATCTGTGCCTAACTGTCCTCCTGTATCTACCATATAGAAGGATTCAGAAGAGGATGTATCTGCAAAGTTGTTTACAGTTCCCCATCCTAACTTAGCACTTTCACTAATAGCTTCAAATGAGTATGTACTGTTAGATGAGAGTAATACCAAAAGAAAAGAGATTAGAAATATTGGTAGTAGATACATATTTTTAAAGACTTTTGAGCTTTGAATACCATTAATCATATCTACAGTTTATCACAACTATCTCTCACCAATATATTTAAATATGTTAAACTAAAATATTAATATCTTTTTTGAATAAATATGAGCAGAACAAAAGATGCATCAAGCAATGCCGTATATGGATTAGGATTCATAGGAGCTGCAATATATTACATATCAACTGCTACTACATTCTGGATTGGAGTAGTTGGTTTACTTAAAGCAATGGTATGGCCAGCATTCTTAGTATATGAACTCTTGAAATATCTAGTAGGTTAAAAGTATAAAAATTAATAGAGTACTTAGAAATGATACTACTCGCTGGTACATCCTTACTTGGCATCTTAGAAATTAACCATGTAATATTAGCTTTAATCCCATATCTATGAAAAGAACAGTAATAATAGTAGTAATATCTATAATAGTAATACCAGTAGTAATACTAATATCACAAATACTACCAGCAAAAAGTGATGGACAACTTTACACCCCAATACAACAACCAGAGGTACAAGAAGAAAGAGAGTACGAAACTAAAACAATACACATCTCTATAATAGGATACGCATACTCACCATCACAAGTAATCATAAACAAAGGTGATAGGGTGGTATGGACTAATCAAGATAGTGTAAGGCATGATGTAAATGGTGATGGTATAGAAGGCCCATTACTTTCAAAAGGAGAAACATTCAGCTATACATTCACAGAAGCAGGTACATACAACTATATATGTACACCACATCCATACATGAAAGGTTTAATCATTGTAGTTGAGTAGGATTTAATACACAGCCTTACTAAATACATCCCCTACTTCAGGTAGTGAAGCACCAAACTCTCCACTTACAAATTGAAGCTGAGTCTTCTGTTCATCTAAATACTTAAACTGTAAGTTGATCTGCTCCTCTAATCTAAGATCTTCACCAGAGAAAGTGAAATACAAATTTTCACCACTCTCTACAAAAACACCACTTACAACAGTTTCTCCATAAGGGAGTGTAACTTGCATATTAAAAAGCTCTTTCCCCCTATCCAACTCTATCTTTAATTCCTTAAAACCTAAGAATATATCATTAGCATCATACAGCTCTCTACTGTTTACAAATATCTCTGCTTTTTCTACATCTACACTCTCTACAACAGGAGTATCATCCATTTGTATCTGTTCATTCTCTACCTTAGTACCTTTAGAAAATGGATTCTCTACTCCAACAACTAACCTGTCTGTAAAGAAAAGGAATATGAAAAGAGAGATCATTACGAAGACCATAACTAAAAGGACCATATTTAGAAGCTTCGCTCTCTTTAACTCTTTCATATCAGCACCCTCCAAGACTTCCTCTTGTTCAATCTCTACATCTACAGTAGGAACAGATTCTAACTCCCCTTCTGTATTACTGTCACTCTCCAGAGTTCCTTCTTGAGCTTTTCTTAGTTTTTCAAATTTGTCTTCCATACGAAAAGGATATCAAATAAGAATATGAACGACAATATTACTATACTAATGCAGTATAGCTAGATATTACATACTCTTTCTTCAACCTTCTGTGTACTCATAGAAAATTTCCCTTGTTATTTAGCCCTTAAAGACATATCATGTGTAATATATATTTTTAGTACAAAAACGATATGAGAATATTCTCAAACGATAACGATAAATACTCTGGAAGAAGAAAAAGTAGATTCGATAATGATAATAGGGGAAGATCAAATAGATCTGACAGAGGTTCTGTGACAATGTATGACGCAGTTTGCGATGAATGTGGCAAAGACTGTAAAGTACCATTTAGACCAAGTGGAGAGAAACCAATATATTGTAGTAGCTGTTTTGAAAAACAGGGTAATGGTATACCTAGGGGAAATAACAGAGATTCAAGAGATTTCCAAAATAAAGAGATGTTCAGTGCAGTATGTGATGATTGTGGTAATGATTGTAAAGTACCTTTTAGACCAAGTAATGATAAACCAATATATTGTAGTAGCTGTTTTGAAAAGAGAGGAAACTCTCATGAGGGTGGAAGTGGTCCTAAGAGTAATCTTCAACTAGAGGAAGTAAATGAGAAACTAGATAGGATCTTAAAGCTTTTAGAGAGTAAACCTGTAAAGAAAGTTGAAGAAGTAATAGAAGAATAGTCTTTACAATATTACGATATTAATTCTGTATAACTAGATACTACGCTATCAGCTAAAGTATATACAAAATCATCATTCCAACCCTCATTTAAAATACCTACAGTAAATAAACCAGCACCCTTAGCAGATTGTAAACCATAGAAGGAATCCTCAAAAGCTAAACACTCATCCTTACCTAAACCAGTATATTCAATACCCTTGAGAAAAGCTTCCGGATTTGGTTTACCCTTAATAACCATATTTCTGTCAAAGACGGTTTCAAAGTAATCAAATATTTTAAAATGAGTAAGCATTCTTTCTACATGCTCTGCACGAGATGATGTCACAACAATATTTCTCTTACCACTATCCTTAAAATGTTTCAAGAATTCTTCAATACCAGGAATTAAGTAAACCTCTTCTTCTAGTTTCTCCTCTATTAATCTCTTTTTGTTTTCATAGAAGAGAGTATTAATCTCTTTGGGAGAAAAATCATTAATACCATGAGCACCTAAATACTCTGTTAAACCATTTACAGACCCTCTACCTGATACATATTTCATAAAGTCCTCTCTAGTAAAATCTAGATTAAACATCTGTTTAAAAACAATTGCAAAAGCATCAACATTCAACATATCCAAATTTACTAATGTACCATCAAAATCAAACAAAAAGGCTTTTGTATTAAGTATTCTTTCTTTTACTATTTCTGGACTAACCCTACTCTCTCTCATATATATGTATCTATTAACTAATTCCTACATCTTACTATCTAAGCTAATACCTATCAACCTTAGTATAAAAAAGAGTGCATATCTAAGGGATATTTGGTATAATGAAGTTCATTTTAGTTTTTAAATATATCGATATGCCAATGCTATATACACAAACGGGGAAACAAATATGGTATCCTACAGAATCTACACCACCAACATGTGGAGGTACAAAACAAACACAGGAGCAAAAGCTTCAAATTAGACAGGATAAAACCATAGAAGCTACAGCAAGAGCTATGACATTTGGATTAAGTGAAGAAGAAATAAATGAGGTAATCCAAAAGAATGCACAGTGTGTAGAAATGGATCCTTCTGAACTAGAATCTTTAGCAAAAGGATACCTTGAATATATGGAGAGTGAGAAGAACTCCATAGAGAGAGAGTAAGAATATATTAGGTATTCTAGGCAATAGGTGGTATAATCAATCTTGTTTGATAGATTTAAACGAAATAATCGCCCCATATCCATTAAAAGGTTAAATATTTTATTTTCGGTTACCTCTATAAACTGAAGATAAAATTAAATATTAACTAACATGGAAAATAATTCCAGAAGAAATTACGGCTCAAATAGTCGTTACAACAGAAGAAGACCTTCGTATAGAAGCTCCTCATACAGCAATAGCAGAAGAGGTGGTGGATATAATAGAAGAGGTAGCACAATCAATGTTAACCAATTGATTGCTAAAGCAGTATATGAAGATTTACCAAGTATATATGTATTAGATCATAATCTCTTAGAGTTTAATCTAACAAAAGAGCTTAAGAAGAATATTACATACAAAAAATATACAAGCCCTACTAAGATTCAATATGAGGCAATACCTCATATATTGAATGGTAGAGATATCTTAGGTATGGCAAGCACAGGTTCAGGTAAAACTGCTGCTTTCTTAATACCAATGATAAACAAGGGAGTACATGATAGAAGTCAGAGATTCCTAATAGTAGTACCTACTAGAGAATTAGCTATGCAAATTCAAGAGGAATTCATGCAGTTAGCTAGAAATACAGGTCTTAGATCTGTGTTAGTAATAGGAGGTAATAGTATAGGAGCACAAATAGGAATACTTAGAAGAGATCCCGATTTTGTTATTGCTACACCGGGAAGATTAAAAGATTTAACAGAAAGAAAGGCCATCAACCTATCAAAAATAAATAATGTCGTTTTAGACGAAGTGGATAGGATGCTTGATATGGGTTTCATTGATGATATACGATTTATAACTTCCCAGTTAAGTGATAATAAACAATCTCTCTTCTTCTCTGCAACTATGAATAGAAAGTCCGAAGAGATAGCAAACACACTACTTAAAAACCCTGTAAGGATAGAAGTAGAGAAACAATCTCCAGGAAAGAATGTAGATCAAGATGTTGTAAGATTAAAAGAGGGAGAAAACAAATTCAATGTACTTTGTGAATATCTAAGCAAAGATGAATTTAAAAAGGTATTACTCTTTACAAGAACAAAGAGAGAAGCAGAGAATCTCTCTAGGAAGCTTTTTGACAAAGGAGTAAAAGTAAATGCATTACACGGAGATAAGAGACAAGCACAAAGAACAAGGATAATAGATGCCTTTAAAAAAGATAACCTTAATATACTAGTAGCTACAGATGTAGCATCAAGAGGATTGGACGTAAATAACATAACACACGTAATAAATTACGATATTCCAGAAAACTACGATGATTACATCCATAGAATTGGTAGAACAGGTAGAGCAGGTAAAAAAGGAATAGCACTTACCTTTGTTTAAACGAAATATTTAAACATATACTCCACTAATTCATCAGAACCTTTAATAGGAGAAATGTAGGGCTGTACCTTCTTACTTAACAGTCCCCCTATCTCCTTTTCCATTAAAGCATACTTATTACCAACATACACAAAATTAGGATTTCTGAGTAAGTAATCTACATTACCCCACTCCTGATATCCTACAGGTCGAGTAAAGATTGCTTTCTTACCCATTTTCTCTATCTCAAGTAAAGTAGCTGGTCCAGGCTTAGCAATTACTAAATCTGAGATAGCAAAAAGATCTAATATATTAGAAGTATATCCTTTTACTACAACATTACTACAACATTTAAATATTTCAGAAAGATCACTCTTTAACCCTTCATCTCTTCCAGTGAGGATAATAAACTGATAACCAGAAGATTTAACAAAAGATATTAAATTCTTCACAATCTCTCTAGTAGCTAATCCACAACCAGTAATAAGAATTGTTGGGATATTTTCTTTGAAAGAATACTCTGTAAAAATTTCTCTCTTTAGTTTTACTACTTCCTCTTCACTGTACTTCTTAATACGTCTTAAAGGATAGTAACCAGAAATATACTTACACTTACTACAGTACTTACTCAATATCTCCTCTACTTCAGGAATAGGACAAAAAATTAAATCTGAATTAATATCAGCCCACCATCTAGAAACAGAAAGAAGATCTGGAACAGTAATTACATATCTAAAATCATATTTTTCTTTACACTTACTAAGCACTGTTGCAACAGGAGCATTGTTACATATTACTAAATCAGGATCTTTCTCTTTTAGCATCTTTAATGTTGGTTTTACCAAATATACCGTATTAAAAAAGATAGCTATCCTATTAACAACCCCACTCCTATCTATCAACCAATATCCAATATTAAAAAGCTTCTCCACCAACCTATACCTACTAACTAGGTAATAGAAGTAATCATAGTTTTGGGTAAACTTAGAGAGTTTAAAAATATCTACAATTTCAATATCTAAGCAAGAGTCTTTTCTTAGAAGGGCTGATTTAATAGCAT
The DNA here is from genome assembly GCA_002412645.1 of Candidatus Dojkabacteria bacterium UBA5209. GTDB lineage: Bacteria > Patescibacteriota > Dojkabacteria > SC72 > SC72 > UBA5209. The sequence goes on from DHVL01000020.1 coordinate 9,577, forward strand.
TTGCACAAGCAATATGTCCTCCTCCTGCATCCCCTATCGCTATCAATATCTTTTTCATATCTATGAGAATTAGACCAAGAAAATCACTTTATTGCAAATATCTTAATATATTGATATGTACTGAATATTTTGATTAAATGTATTTAGTGATAACTGCCAATATACAAACGATTAAAAATATATTTAAATACACCTTTATATATACAATCCTAGGTATATACTTACTTTGTAGTAAAGATATATATGCACAAGACATTCTTTACACACCACATCCTAATCTAGACTATATTGCTGTTAACAATGATGTCGTTGGTAAAGATCAAGAAGGATTCTTGAAGATATATAAACAGGATACTGTTAAGATTGCTGGTATTGGTTCTCCCAATGATACCGTTAAAATCTCTTTTGATGAGTATGAATATACTGCTCATATGGATGAATATGGTAATTGGTTTGTAGTTTTCTCTGTGCAAGATTTAGAAAAAGGTAGCTACCCTGTCTCTATTCAGTTTAATGATGGTAAACAGGAGCATCTTAATACTTTAGTCATACAAGGTGGTGATACTATGCAAGTTAGTGATTACAGTACTCCTCAGGAAGATACAGAAGAGGTTGTAGAAGAGAAAGAAGGTTTCAATACGATGTATATACCTATTGCGATATCAATTCCTGTTTTACTCGTTATTGGAGCTTTTAGTGGTATGTATATATCTAAGAGGAAGAAGTAGGGGTTATGAATAAAAAGAAAGAAAATTTCTTGGTTTTAAAAATTGAGAGAAAAAAAATATTAAAATCTTTAGGAATAGTTCTCTTCGCGTTTTTCTTCTTTGGATATTTTGTTCTTGCCCAAAAAGATACAACACCTATTGCATATGCTGCTTGTAACTTAACATATTGTAAACAGCAGCCAAATGGTGCCTGTACTGGTCCAAATGGATGCTTAGGAGATTGTCCTTGTGGAGGTAATCTCTACTGCTATTCGGGGTTTATATGTTGTGATAGGGGCCCTTGTATAAGCTGTGCGCCCCCCTCATGTGATGCTAATTATTCAGAAACATCAACCAGCTGTGGGTCATATAACGAAACATGTACAAAAAGGGATTGTCCAGGAGATGCTTGTGGTACTAATACAAGAACCTGCTTCCTTGTTACCAAAACTGTTACATACAGTGCTAATGGGGGTAGTTGTAGTGTAGGTAGCCGTACTGTTTGTTACAATACCACCTCTGCTTCTCCTGGCTGTACTAGAACAGGATACACATTAACTTCATATACACGTACATACCTAGAGTCAGGAGGAGGGGGAACCTTAAATACTTCTACAGGTGCCGTAACTAATGTTACTGGTCATCAAACAATACAGGCTAACTGGGCAATAAATACATATACAGTCTCATATCCTGGAAATGGAGGTACATGCGACCCAACATCTCGCGTAGTAAACTATGGCTCCGCTGCTGCTGCACCATCATGTACAAGAACGGGATATCATACAACAAGTTTTTCCATTACTAGTGGAGCTTGTGCTGGTACCTTCACTGCATCTACAGGAGCATGCAGTAGTGTTACACAAGCAATAACCATACAGCCTAACTGGGAATTAAGTAATCAAATACCAACTGCTCCAACAAATCTAAGAGTAGAAAATGCTGAAAATCCAGTAGGTATAACAGATACTACTCCAGAGTTTAAGGCTGAATTTCAAGACCCTGACATTGGAAATACAGGTGTTTACTACCAAATACAAGTAAATACAAACTCTTCCTTTACTGGAACTACCATGTGGGACAGTGGTCAAACATCAATGCCTGCAACAGCGATAGGGGCATATAATAATCCTGACATAACATACGGTGCTACACCCCTTGCTCTAGATGGAGCTACCTACTACTGGAGGATTAGGTTTACAGACAACAATGGTGGTGTGGGAGCCTGGTCTGCTACTGCGAACTTTAAGATGAACAGTACACCTGGGCAACCATCAGGACTACAAGCAGAAGGAGCAAGCAACCCAATTGGCGTCACAAATACAACACCCGAGTTTAGTGCAATTTTTAATGACTCAGATACAGGAGATACAGCCACTTACTATGAAATAGAGGTAAATACCAATTCCTCATTTACTGGAACTGTAATGTGGGACAGTGGACAAACATCAATGACTGCTCTTGCAATTGGCTCTAGATCACCGGAGATCTCATATGCTGGAACAGCTTTAAGCTTAGATGGTACCACATACTACTGGAGAATTAGATTTACAGATAACAGAGGGACTGTAGGAGCTTGGTCTGCTACTGCTAACTTCACTATGAATACTCCGCCATCAGCACCAACATCTCTACTTACTGAAGGAGTAAGTAATCCAACCAGAGTCATAGACACATATCCAGAATTTAGTGCAATATTTAATGACCCTAACGGAAGTGATACAGCAACAAAATATGATTTAGATGTAAATACCAATTCCTCCTTTACGGGAACAATGGTATGGAGTGCAAGTGATATACCAATGAGTGCAGTTTCCAATGGTGCTAGAACAGCAGATATCTCATATGCAGGTTCTACCCTTTCTTTAAATGGTACTACCTACTACTGGAGAATTAGATTTACTGACAATTACGGAACTAAGGGAGTATGGTCTTCTACTGCTAATTTTAGAATGAATACACCTCCTAATGTACCAGGTTCGCTACAAACAGATGGGCAGATTAACCCAACGGGAATTACCGATACAACTCCAATATTTAGTGCTCTACATACAGATCCAGATACAGATAGTGCAACACACTACCAAATACAAGTAAATACAAACTCTTCATTTACAGGGACTGTAATGTGGGAGAGTAACCAAACAGCAATGAGTACTACTGCGAACAACAGTAGAACTCCAGATATTACCTACAACGGTACTTCCCTTACCTTAGACGGCTCTACCTACTACTGGAGAATGAGAGTATGGGACAGTAGTGGTACAGCAAGTGGATGGTCTGATACTGCTAACTTCCAAATGAATACAACTCCAGATCAACCATATCAACTTCAAACAAACGGGTTAGAGGACCCTACTGCTTTACAAGATTTAACACCTGAATTTAGTGCAATATTTAATGATTCAGATATTTCTGATACAGCTACACATTACGAAGTAGAGGTTAATATAAATAATACATTTAGCGGAACTGTGATGTGGGATAGTAATAAGACGATATTTACTACTCCAGTAGTAAATGGAGGTAGAAGTGAACAGATACTGTACCAAGGAATACCATTAGAACAAAATGGTCAAACATTCTACTGGAGAATTAGATTGTGGGATTCAAATGACACTCCAAGTGCATGGTCTCCTACTGCATCCTTTAGAATGTTAGATATTCCAGGAGCTGCTACAAATTTAACAGCAGTAGCTCTCTCTACCACATCAATAAGGTGGGAATTTGAGGATAATGCAACAGGAGAAGAGGGAGTAATGCTGTATGATGAAACAGATACTTTACAAAAAATCTGCATTGGTGAAAACCTTACCTTCTGTGTAGAAGAAAATCTAGATGAAAATACACAATATACAAGATATGCAGTTATTTACAACAGTGAAGCAGAAAGCCAACCATCTAATAGTGACAGTATATATACATTAATATCTACTCCTACACTACTTTTCTCTGGAGTAAAAACTGATACCTCAATTGGACTACTAAGTTCACAACCAGCAAACTCAGGAGAGCTTTACTTTGACTGTGTAGAAGGATGTGGAGACAATATTAATGTATGGACTTTAGACAATAATCCAACAGTTACTGCCTTACAAAACAACACCCCATATACCTTTAGAGTAAAAGCTAGAAATGGAGACAACGTAGAAAGTGCATACTCAGGCTCAACAATGATATATACCCAAACTCCAGTACCAACTCTTTCTGCAGGAGCTCTCTCTACTACATCAATCTCTCTTACTGCTTTGGGAGTAAACAATCTTTCTACAGGAGACTCTGGACTTTACTTTGAATGTACAGGTACAAGTTGTAATAGTGGTATACAAGAATGGATTAAATCTACATCAGATGCAGTGATAGGTCTACAACCAAATACACAGTATACATTTAGAGTAAAAGCTAGAAACTTTGATGCTCAAGAAAGTGCTTACTCAACGGAGATAACAAAATATACACTAGCAGAGATACCATCACTTACCGATGTACACGCTACAAGCAGTACACAAATTTCTCTTAGAATATTAAGCGGCCTTAATCCATCTAATACAGAATTTTTAGTACAGGAAACAGTGACAGGTAAATACGTAAACCTAACAACAGGAGAACTACAACCTACAGAAGATTGGCAATTAAATGGTACTCCCATTACAATCTCAGGACTTAATTCTGGTACCACATATACTTTCAAAGTAAAAGCTAGAAATGGAGAAAATATTGAAAGTGACTTCTCCTCTTCTGCTTCTGCAACAACACTACTTTCATCAATTACAGCACTTACACCACAAGTAGATTCTAGTTCCCAAATTACTTGGAAGATATCTAGTCCTCAAGACAGTATCCTTGGAATTAAACTGTATGACAATGATGGGACTTTACTTAAAACATGTGTAGGAAGTGATATAACGGAGTGTACAGAGTCCTCTCTTTCTCCAAACACAACATATACAAGAAAATTTAGGGTATACAACAGTATTGCAGAGAGTGAATTTAGTAACAGTGTACCAGCAACTACATTTGCTAATGTACCTGCTTTTGAAAGTATCTCTACTCAAGATTACACATCTGAGAGTGTTCTTTTGAAAGTAGATGTCAATGGTAATCCCTCTAATACTACATATTTAATTGTAGAAGAGAATACTAATAGATATTTCAATTCTGATATTGGGATATTACAAAATGATCCATACTACTCTACATATACTCAATTGGAAGAAAGTGAAGGAGCAACTGTGTACGGTCTCTCTCCAAACTCTGTTTACAGTTTTAAGATTAAGGCATTAAATTCTGATTCGGTAGAAAGTGCATACAGCTCGGCATTAGGATTTACTACTTTAGCAGCACAGCCAAGTGTAGTTTCTGTAAATGCAGTAGATAGTAGTAGCGTAAAAGTACTAATTAGTAATGGAGAGAACCACTCTCTTACACAGTTTAGTCTAATTGAAACAAAGAGTAATCTTAATGTAAATAGTGGGACTAAGGTACTTGATACCAATGTACAATGGAAGCCATATCAAGACTTCGGTGGTAGTAGCGGTATAATACTTTCTAATCTACAACCTAATACACAATACTCATTCTGTGTAAAAGCAAGAAATTCTGAAAATATTGAAACAGGTTGTTCACAAGTAGTTTCTGCATATACATATGCTAAGAGTGCTTCACTAAGTACAAGAGTGGTTAACTCCTCAAGTATTGAAGTAAATGTAAACAAGAATGGCAATCCTACAAATACTAGATATCAAATAATGGATACATTAACTAATGGGAATATTGATAACGATGGGAAATTTACAAGTAGTACAGTTTTACACAGTGACAGTAGAGTAAGTAGTAATTTCTTAATTACAAACTTACCTCCTAATACTACCTACTCCTTTAAGATTAGATCTGTTAACAGCGATACTTTGTATTCTGGATGGTCAGAGAATATCACAGTCACAACATGGGCAAATTCACCAAAAGACTTAGTTTTTGAAATAGTGGGAGGAAGTAGTGCAAGACTTAAGTTTGATAGGAATGGGAACCCATCTTCTACTAGATATGCAATACAAGAAAGTAATACTGGAAAATATGTAGACTACACAACCTCAAAATTGGTAGATAATGTGGTATGGGGTACATATACCTCTTGGGGTAATACTAATGGATTACTTATAACTTCACTTGATCCTGGGGCTCAATATCTATTTAGAATAAAGGCAATAAACAGTGCAAATGTTGAAACAAACTTTGTAGAGGGTAATACAGGTAAAACATATTCGATAATATTGAATAAACCAGAGAGTATTAATACTGTATTAGCAGATAACACAATTGTTGATGTAAGTAATATAGATGGAGCACAAACAGGAGAACAGAATATAAGAATCCTACAGGATGAATATATTGTTGCTGACATACCAATCTCTTTTGAACAGAATAGAGATTGGAGTAATGTAATAATAGAGACTTCAATATTAGAAGGAAAAACTGTCATCAAATTAGATGATTCCCATGGTCTTACTGATAGCTTTACAATGTATGTTGTAAAGAATGAAAAAGATAATAGCTTTAGAATATGCCCTCAAGCAAAGAGCTTGGAAGAAGTAAGTCCTACCTGTCCTCAAGGAGTCCTGTATACAGGAACTTTCCCAAAGAAATTAAAAGTTGAAAAAGAAGATGTGACAGTCTCACAAGCAGCAATCTCTGGAGTGACATACTGGATTGCGGATGGTATTACAGGTACTGGGGGACAGGGAGAATATATTGAAGAGAGGAAACTAATTCCTACAACTAATTTTGTATCTCGTATTACTCAGTCTGTAGAAGGAGTTGTGACAACAGCCATGGACAGACTAGAAAATACAGCTTTAGGGAATATACCACAAGAGAATTTAACTACTGTTTCTGCAACAGCAACAGCAGTAACAGTTACTGTTGGTTTAGCATCCCTACTCTCAGGTATGAGCCAAGTAGGATACGGTATCTCCCAGGTTGTTATCAATATTTTTAGTACTCTTGGTTTTAGAAGAAAGAGACATAGTGCGGGATATATATATGATTCAATTACAAGAGCACCAATACAGCAGGCAATAGTTAGAATATATGATCTTTCAAAGAAATTAATAGATACAAGTGTGACAGATGGATATGGATACTTTAGAACATCTGTACCTTCTGGAGAGTATATTTTGGATATTAAGAAAAGAGATTATACATTCCCATCATCTCTAATACTTGGCAAAGAGGATTACCCATTAACAGATATATATCATGGTGAAAAGATTTATATTAAAGAGGGAGATACGAATATTGTAGTACCTCTCGACCCAGAGACAGATATTTCTACAAAGAGAATAGTTACAATATTTAGAAGTCTCTTTTCTTCTCTACTTCCAATATTAAACATTGTACTTTTTGTAGGAGGAGCATTAGTAGCTTTGTATGTATATCAGAAAGATAGTAATTTAGTAAATCTCTTAATCTTACTTCTTTACATACCTACTACATATCTTGTACTAAAAAATATCTTCAACCTTAGGGAGAGATATGGGAAGGTAGAATATACAGATGGTAAACCAGCAGTAAACATCACTCTACATCTTAAAGAGAAAGACTTTGACAAGGTTGTAGCAAAAAGAGTTACAGATAGTAAGGGTAGATACTCTTTTGATATTTTGGAGAAGGGTGAATATGTAATAGAGAGTGCAGATACAGGGATAAAGATTGTAGATGGAGAAGTACAAATTCTTGCAAAGAAAAAAGAAAGTGTATATAATAGGCTTATAGTAGAGAAAGTATAGTTAATCGTTAAACTCAACACATACTAAATACATGATAGAGAAAGCCTCTAGAGCAATAGAATTTGCTACAGCAGCATCCTTAGTTGGTTCTTCAATAGCTGGATGTTCACCAACTCCTAATAGCCAATCCACATACGAAAACACCCCTATTCCTAAGGAACCAAGTGCAGCTGAGATCGTAGACAGTAACATTGAAGACATTAGCTATCATACAGAAAGAATTGATACCCAAGCTCAAGAGAGAGTTGAAGAAAAAAATGAGATACCTGAATTTTTTGCAGAACAAAAAGCTTTTGATTTTGAGATATTAAATATCTCTGATTGGAGTAATTTTGAATTAGAGGAAATAGAAGAGAAAGAAGCTGGATATGGTATTGATGTGACAAAGGAAACCTCTATGTTCATGATTCCACTTAAAAGTGATAACTTCTTTGATGACAAGAAAGAGGTGAAAGAGATTCTAGCCCCAAGTGGAAGCACTTTTGAGATAGCAGAAGTTAGAACACTCGTTGGTCCTAAAGGAGAAAAGATTAAGATAGGTAATATTGCGAATACCTACGGGGCTAATGTTCTTTCTACAGTTGTTTTAGAAGCTGAAGATAGTAATGGAATAAAAGAAGTATTTACAGAAGAAAGAGAGAGAAATGAAAAAACTGTCTCATACGTTGCAACAGAAGATTTCATATATCCAAACAAAGTCGAAAATATCTTACTTGCTCTAAGAAATATATCCTCTTTTCAGGAAGAAAACGGAGGTTTAAAAAAAGGAGAAGAGTATTCATATATAGATATGGTTGGATTAAAAGAGAAGAGCTACGAATATAGAAGTGGTTTAACCTCTACTGGAGGAATTGTTAGAGGTGGTGGTGTTTGTGCTATATCTACAGGTGTTTCTTCCTTAATACATGTTCAGGATTCAGATGAGTACAAAGTTTTAGAAAGATGGGCAGAACCAGAAAGATACTTTCAAGGACCCTTTAGTCCTTCAGAATATATCGTAGACTCAAGCGTTGACTATAATGAATCGAATACTTACGACCTTAGATGGATACAGGGGGAGGATAAATATATACATATTAATATATTTCTCTCTCCTTCAGATATTCCTTTTGAACAAACAAATCAAGATGGTGTAGGAGGAATTTCTGATGTAATAATGGTTGTATCACTTTCATTCGAAGACAATGCACAAGAGGATCAAACGGAGTATATATCTGAAATATTAAGACAGTATGAAGGGTATAGAGATTCCAATCATGCAACAAAGCTAAACCCCTTACAAATGGAGGTAAATATTCTTAATCATCCCGTTAGTCCAGAAATTTTTGATGCTATAGAACTCCTCTATAATGTAGAAGATATTAGAGAATTTGAGACAAGAATTGAAGAGAAAGTTGACTTCCAAAACATACTTAAATTACAAGAAGCAGTTAACAGTTACGATGAAGAATCTGGAATTCCTTTGAAAATATATCTCAAGGAAACAGAGTGGTATAAACAGTTTAAAGACGAAGAGAGTCAGAAAAATGCAGATAGGATACTGCAATTAGCAACGATTAGTAGAGTCCCAGGACAGCCTTTACAGTGTGTAGGGTTTGTAATGGTTGCCTCATGGCTATACCCAGAGCTCTCTATTCCATACGTTGGTGGTGCTCAAGTAACAACTGCAAGAGAGTTAGTACCGCCCGAACTTAGAGGATACAATTACAGTGAGGTTCGTAGATGGTATACCAACTATGGAGGTTCAGTAGCTCTTGGAGGGAAATTAACTATTGATATGTATGAACCAGGAGATTTGTTCATTAGAACAGATGGAGCAAAAGCTGCTTCAACACAAAAACCAACAGGTCATATAGGATTCATAATGGATAAAATTGTAAAAGAAAATGGAGAAATAGTACTACTCGTTGCAGATTCTAATAGATACAACGATGGGAAGATAAGAGTCTTTACTGTAGATGAAAGTAATATGGAAGAAGTTCTTGGAACAACACAAAGATATCTTGTAAGATCTTCGAATTAAATATACATCATCCCCATTAACTCTCTTACCTCTTTAAGAGTTTCTTGAGCATTCTTTTTAGCAATCTCATTGTCTTCCTGTATCTTCTTAACAATATCTTCTTCCTTAATCTGTGACTTTCTCTCTTGGAAGTCTCTTAGATATTTCTCTAAAGATATATTAATTACAGATTTAAGCTCACCCATTACATTCTCACCCTTAAAATGCCTATTCATGATATTAGAGATTTCTCCTTCCTCATCTTCATTACCAACAAACTCCCCTATCAATACCAATGCCTCTAATGTATCAGAATTCTCACCTGCAAATGCAGTTTGTGCTTTCTGTATTTTCTTTAAGGAAATATCTATAGGGTCATCAAGAAGTATTGCACCATTTGAATCTGTTTTACTCATCTTCCCATTACCATTTAAAGACTTAACTCTAACAGGTTTACCCAATGACAAAACCTTTGGTATTGGGAATACATTCCCATATTTTTTGTTAAACTTCTGAGCAAGTAATCTTGTAATCTCAATATGTACTACCTGATCTTCTCCTACAGGAACATACTCTGATTTTTGTAAAAGAATATCAGCAGCCATCATTATCGGATACATAGCTAAAAGGACATTAGCATTAGTTTCATTTTGACCTTTCTTAATCTTTTCTTTTAATGTAGGTATTCTCATTAACTCTGCTAATGTAAGTAATCTTGAAAGATATATCGTTAACTCTGATACTTCACTTACAAGTGCTGATTGTACAAATATCCTGTTTTTTTGAGGATCTAAACCTAGTGCAATGTAATCTTTCACGACCTCCATTACATTCTTCTGACTCTCTTTTGGTTCAGCATCAGTTAATGCATGTAAATCTGCAACAAATACCATACTCTCCTTTATTTGATTTTCATTCTGAAGCATAACAATTGGATTTACCCCCCCTATTGCATTTGCAATAGTTAAACCACCAGATGGCCTAATACCTGTAAAAACTTCTGTTTTGTACTCTAAATTTTTCATACTCTTTTCTTTAAACTAACTCCCTGATTATATCATTAATTTAAACTGATATAATATGGGAATATGAAGATAGAGAATTTTAGGAGTTTAAAAGAGATTCATGAATACTTTGCAGTAAATAATAGGTGTGGCTTAAAAAAAACTGCTACACAACCTGTATATGAAATAACCCCACCAAGTTCTGGAATAGTTTTCATTGGTGAAGCACCAGGATTAAATGAAGACAAACAGGGAAAACCATTTGTAGGTGCAGCAGGTAAACTACTCGATGAACTACTCTCAATTGTTAATTACTCAAGGAAGGATGTATATGTAACAAATGTCGTTAAGTACAGACCTCCTAACAACAGAGACCCACTTCCTGAAGAAAAGGATGCTTGTAGAGCATGGGTAAATGCAGAGCTCATATTCATTAAACCTAGGGTGATAATTCCACTTGGTAAACATGCATTAGAAAGGTTTCTACCAGATCTTAAGATCTCTTTTGCACACGGCCAAGCATATGAACACAGTACAGGCATACCAATCTTCGCTATGTATCACCCTGCAGTAGCACTTTACAATCCCACATTAAAATCTACATTAGAAAAAGATTTCCAAATACTTAAAGATTTTCTAGATGGAAAAGTAGAGATACAAAAAACCAAACCTAATGAAGATACCATACTAAGCAAAGAGAAACAATCTCTCGTAGATGACTTACTAAATCTCTAATTACTCCAACCTACATCGTAGAAGATTTTTTCTGCTGCAGTCTCGTAATCCATAATCTCGGTTGCATTAAACCAAAGACCAATTTCTCTCTGGGCATTCTCCTCACTGTCAGAAGCATGAACCATACTTCTAGTGACCCTACCCTGTTCATCAGCAAGTGCAAATGAATCCAAAGAGAAATCAGCTCGGATTGTTCCTACATCACCATCGGCAGGACTAGTACTACCTAACATCTTCCTTACACCACTAATTACGCCAAACCCCTGTAATACAATTGCTAAAACAGGTCCACATGTAAGGTAATGAATATTAGATTCTCTAATCCACTTACCCCTAGCTAATGAATCCCAATTACTCACATCCTCACCTCTTGCAATAGCACCCTTCTTTGCTTTCTCACCCGTTTCCATTAAGTACTCCTCTCTGTCTTCATAGTGCTTACCTACAAGCTCAGGACTAGGAATTAACATCTTCATAGCTACAATCTTAAAACCTTTCCTCTCAAACCTAGAAATTAACTCACCAACAATCTGTCTCTGAATTACATCTGGTTTAAATATTACTAAACTCTTTTCTTTGTTCTTAGCTAGCATATCAGTACTGTTTAATTTACATACCCATATTCTACAAGTTTAAGATTTTAAATAAAATAGATGAAACTCACACTCACAGCAAAGGTGTGTCCCTGATATGTCCCTCTGTTTTGCCTCAATAAGACCATCCAACAAAGTTCGTGGGCTCTCTTTTGTTTTGGTCTATGCTAAAAAAAGCGGCCGAGAAGTACAAAAAGGGCTGCTCTTTCCTGATCTTGTGGGGACAGACCTAGGACAGACCTCTGGGATTTCTAGGACAGACCTCTGGGATCTGGAGTGTTGAGATTTTAAATAAAATACCCCACCCCTTTAAGTCTGTACTTCTGTAAAGCTCTTTTTGTAGGATACAGGCTACCGGTTTGGTATAATGCACGATGATATATGACACGATAATAATTGGGGGAGGAGCAGCGGGTTTACTTGCGGGAGTAGAGTGTAAAAGATTGGGAGAGTCTTTTTTAATCATAGAGAGGAATCCTAGAGTGGGTAAAAAGCTCGTGATAACGGGTAAGGGTAGATGTAATATAACTACATACAATACTAATCTAGATGATTTAATTTCTAAATACCAAAGAAATGGAAAATTTCTCTACGGTGCTTTTTCAAGATTTACTGTTGAAGATACAATAAAATATTTTGAGGAGGTTTTGAATATTCCGCTAAAAGTGGAAAGGGGGAAAAGAGTATTTCCCAAAAGCAACAGAGCCGTAGATGTAATATATGCGCTACAAAATGAAATAGGAGAGAACATATTACCCAATACATCTGTTTTGAAATTTAACCTAAATGGAAACAGTATTAGCTCAGTATCTACTTACAAAGGGGATTTCCAAGCTAAAAGATATATTTTAGCAACAGGCGGAAAATCATTTCCCATTACTGGTTCAAATGGTGATGGATATACATTAGCAAAAGATATAGGGCATACGATAGTGAAACCTAAACCAGCGTTGGTACCAATAATATGTGAAGAGAAATGGGTTAAAGATCTTGCGGGTCTCTCACTTAAATATGTAACCATATCTGCATATCAAGAGAAGAAGAAAGTTGTTAGTGGATTTGGTGAGGCTCTCTTTACACACGAAGGTCTTAGTGGACCAATTGTAATAGATATGTCTAGAGAAGTTGGTGATACACTTGAGAAAGGTAATGTATCTTTAAGTATAGATTTTAAACCTGCAATACCAAGAGAAGAATTAGACCAAAGACTACAAACAGATTTAAAAAGTTTAGCAAAAAAGAACCTAAGAACATTTCTCAAAGGATATCTCCCCTCCTCTCTAATTCCTGTCTTCATTGAGCTAACCAAGATCTCTCCATCTACACAATCATGTGATATTACAAAAGACCAAAGAGAAACAATTTTAAACTTACTTAAAGATTTTAGATTAACAGTAAAAGAGATTGGTACATGGGACAAAGCAATTGTCACTTCTGGTGGTGTAAGTATTAAAGAGATAGATCCAAAGAGTATGAAATCTAAAATAGTAGAGAATCTCTACTTTGCAGGTGAGATAATGGATGTATATGGTCCTACTGGTGGATACAACTTACAAATATGTTGGAGTAGTGCTATATTAGCAGCAAGAGATACACATCTTTAACTTAATATATATCCCATATGTCTTTGATATCAATTTTTGAGAAAATAGAAGAGGTTAAAACATGGAGAGAGAACTCTCTTCAAACAATTCTTAAGAAATTTCCTAAAGATGGTAAGGGATTGTATAGGCATGATGAGTTGGTAAGTGCATATAAAGAGTTGGTAAAAGATGGAAAACTTAAACCTAGTAAAACAGTAGAGGAAAGAATTAGAATGAAGCCTACTAGAACTCAGTCTGGTGTTGCTACTGTAGCAGTACTCATGAAGCCCTTTGCATGCCCTGGCCAGTGTATTTTCTGTCCAAATGATATAAGAATGCCAAAGTCATATATTGCTAGTGAGCCAGGAGCACAGAGAGCCTTAAAGAATGAGTTTGATCCTTTTAATCAAACATACAATCGTATTAAAGCTTTACAAAATATTGGTCATAATACGGATAAGATTGAGTTAATAATACTTGGTGGTACATGCTCCTTCTACCCACAGGAGTATCAAATATGGTTTATAAAAAGATGCTTTGACGCTATGAATAGCTTTGGTACAGACAGCTATAACAACAATGACGATGGTATTAATGATATCTCATGGGAAAAACTTCTTGAAGTCCAAAGAATAAATGAAACTGCTGTATGTAGAAATGTAGGTTTAGTTTTAGAAACTAGACCTGACTACATAACAGAGCAAGAGGTAATAAGACTTCGTAAACTAGGAGCAACTAAAATACAAATCGGTATTCAGAGTCTAGATGACAAAATCTTAGAATTAAACAGGAGAGGTCATGGAACAAGAGAGAGTAAAAAAGCTTTTGAATTACTTAGATTAGCAGGTTTTAAAATACATGCCCATTGGATGCCTAACCTTTACGGTAGTGATGTAAAGAAAGATATTAAAGATTACAAAAAACTCTGGGATAAAGAGTACTCTCCTGATGAATTAAAAATATATCCTACATCAGTAATTAAAGATACCTTACTAGAAACATATTACAACCAAGGTAAATATACACCATATACCCATGAAGACCTAATGACACTGTTTACTAATATATTACCCACTACTCCTAGATACTGTAGATTAACAAGGATCGTGCGAGATATCCCCTCTACTGAAATACTAGTTGGTAACAAGAGTAGTAACTTTAGACAGATAGCGGAGGCAGAAATATCTAAACAGGGTAAAAAGATAGAAGATATTAGAAGTAGAGAAATTAAGGGAGAGAGTATTACATGGGATGATATACAGTTAGAAACTATTAAATATGATACTACTGTTTCTAAAGAGTATTTCATCTCTTACAAAACTAAAAAAACAGATAGAATATGTTCCTTCTTAAGACTTTCTTTACCTAAAAAAAACTCCTTCATAGATGAAATTAAAGGAATGGCTATGATAAGGGAAGTACATGTATATGGTACTGTAGTAAATATTGGTAGTGATAGTTCAGGAGAATCCCAACACTTAGGTCTAGGTAAGAAGATGATAGAGATAGCAGAGGAAATATCTTTGAAAGAAGGTTTTAACAATATTGCAGTTATTACAGCTATAGGGACTAAAGAGTATTACAAAAAAAGAGGGTTTATTAAAAACCCTCTTTACATGACTAAAAAGTTATAATAATTCGTTTACTTACCAAAAGTAAAAGAATCTAATACTTTTACACTCTCCTGATATGAATCACTTGGAGTCTTACTCTGGAAATATAATACTGTGTAAACATAGCTATCATTAACTACAACATATCCATTCCACATACCACTATCCGAAGTAGATGTCTGGGTGTATGAGTTACATACATATGAGACTCATACAATTAATTAACAATCCCCATAGTACATGATACAATAATTTACTCCCCAAGTTATTTTCTATACATCTTAACAATATGGTTAATATTGAGTCTGAAGATATATATACAGGAGAAATACCCCCAAACAAGGAAATTGCTCGTCCTGAATATGATGTAATCGATAAGGTTAAGGATATAATGGATTCTACTTGTGACTCTAGACTCACAATAGACATGGTTAGGGATGAGTTTGGTAAAAATTTTGGAGCATTATACCCAGAAGAACAGAAATTCATTGTACACGCACTACACTGGTTAATGCCTACAGTAAAATCTAATAAACGAAGAATATGTGAATATAACTCTCTCTCATACATGTCTCATATCTGTGATGAACCTGAATTGGCATATGAATATGCAAAAAAATCTACAGATTTGGTTTTAAATACTCCTATAGATTCAGATCCTACAAAGCAGTATGAATCTTGGGAAGATACTAGAGAAAACAATCTCACTCAACATATACTTGCTCTTCAAAATTGTGTCTATACAAACTATGAAGAAGGAGCACATAAAATAGCATCAAAAATATCTTCCAATTTTTTAACAACTTTTAAAGCATCTGACATCCCTATTCCCGAAGAACCTGCAAGCTATTACTCAGAAGATAAAACCCCTGCCAAAGTTTGGAGATATCGTTCTTTTCTTTTTAATAAAGATACGCTAAATCCAGAAATAATTCCTACCTTTGGTGACCAATATACTGTTTATCAAATATTTAAAGCTGTCTTCCCAACTACACAAACTTCCTATGAATTTACTGATGGTACTAGATATTTTCATATTAAGAAAGAAATAACAGATCTCTCTAGGAAGATATTAATACAAATGGCAAAAGATTTAGATAAAGAAAATAATTGGTATTTAAGTAAGTTCTTCTGGGAAGGCTCAAATGCATATAGAGAGATGATATTGAATGATAAAGAGATAATGGATTCTCTTTCTGATATGAATAAATCTCTACTGTATTCTCTTTCATATTTTAATAAGGAAGATGCAGAATGGAAAGTCCAAGATATTCCAAAGAGTTTGAAACTTGAATACTTAAATAAAGCCCTTAAACTTACTAATAATATAAAAGATGATTCTTTTAGGGCAAACACATTACTTTCGCTAGTAGCTCCACTAAAAGAAGAAGATAATATTAATTTAATAAAAGAAATATTAGTAGAAACTAAAGAGATATCTGAAAATATATCTAACCCTTATGAGACTTTCCGTATAAAAAGGAAAATCGCACGAGGATGGAAATATATTGGAGAGATAGAGAAAGCTTCAGAAGTCACAATAGAGATTGTTAGGGATACAATGGAGGGTTTTGATTCTAGTAGATCTCAAGTAAATGCTTTATATATTCTCGCGGAGTTCTCAAAGAGAGAGATAGGGAATAAGGAACTAGCATATACTCTTGCTTGGCATGCAGTTCAGATACTTGTATTTGAGAGATTTCATAAACATCCTGAAATTGATCATACTTTAAAGGACTTCCATTTTTATGAACTTGTTAAGATATTAAGAGGTTCTGAGTACTTCACTAAAGCAAGAGATCTATTTTATGATTTCTCTCATATGAAATTAAGAAAGGGAGAAGAATAATTGAAATGGGGGTGCAGGGATGGATGTCGAACCAATTACTTCTTCTCTCTAATCTCCTTGCGGACCTCCATCCATAATTTTCCTAACATGTTTTCTCCTTTTCTATCTTCACCCCAACCCCAATAACTATCTCTCCACGAATCTTCTACTATTTCCCTATCTCCTGATTGTAATAGTTTCTTCATAACATACTCATGCTGATTTACTTTACATATTAGAATCTCTTTCATAATCTTAAGCTTAATATCATCCCAATTCTTTTCCCTTTTGCTCCTATTTGCCTCAGCCAATTTAAAAGCCTCATGGGCAGATTTTGCATTCTTTATTTTCTCAGCTAATTCAGAGTCTGTATTAACAAATTTTGAAGACTGATATGCATGTTCAGATGTAGGATATACTTTCCCTTTGTAATCTACCTGAAAAGAAGCAAAATTATCAAAGACATAGTATTCTGGAGGATAGAAGAATATTTTACCTTCAATTGATGGCTCTTGTGGATGATACATTTATTCAAAAATTAAAGTTATTCCTGAATTATATCACTAAGAAGAAAACGGTATGGGGGTGCAGAGTAAAATGTCGAACCTACAGAAAATACTCTTCAATATCTCAGATCTATTGTCTTAGTATTACTTTCTATGCGTTTTTGTGTATAATATGCCAACCTAATTAAACCCTTTCGGTTTTATGGCAAATAAAAGTTCTGGATTTGGAACTGCCTTATTTATATTTCTTGCACTATTTGGCATTAGCGCATTATTGGGCGGTATGGTAGAAATTCCCACAAATGACACCCCCTCAGCCATTACTCCTTCAAACATTAACTACGAGAATTCAGAAGAAACAACCCCTTATTACGAGCAAATTGTTAACTGTAATTTAGGTATATGTGGAGCTAAAGAACTCACAAGAGACCAATGTTCAACCTATGTATGTTGCAAAGTTGGCTCAAGTTACTCTGTAGCGTTTAGTCAAACTTCTTGCACTGCACAACAACAAGCTTATATTGAAAGCATAACACCACCTGCCCCTACCTATTATCCTCCTTCTTACAATACAACAACCACAACCTGTTGTAAGGTTTGCAATAAGGGAAAAGCGTGTGGAGATAGTTGTATAAATAGAAGCTATACATGCCATCAACCACCTGGATGTGCATGTGATGGTTAATTAATATATAAAATTTATTCAATGACTAACATTGTTTGTCCAAACTGTGAAGAAGAATTTGAAATATATCAGAGAGAAGATAGTTATATTTGTCCAGAATGTGAGCATGAGTTTGAAGAAGATGAGATAGAAAACAAAAATAGTAGCAGTAATATTTTTGGCCTAATTATATTGCTAGTTATTGGATACTTTTTGTTTCAATGGCTATCTGGACCCAAATGGACTCTCTTAGTATGTGAGGATTTGTTGAACTCTAATTACAGATATGAATGCCGTGATGTTGCTCTCTCTTTAGAAGACACTTATAAAGACTTGAATGATTGTCGTGTAGCTGGAGAACGTTATTTAAACTCATATCCTGGTTATGAATGTGGATATAAATGTAAATATGACACCTCATGGATGGGTTGGGTATGCAAAAGAATCAATGAATAGTAAAATGGGTGTACAGGGATTCGAACCCTGAACCTAACGGTTAAGAGCCGTTTGCTCTACCAATTGAGCTATACACCCAGGTTCAAACAAAGAATAATACCAGTAGACAAGAGATTTTTCAATACATTACTCTTTTAAAAGAATATCCCTAGTAATTAATGTCTCCTTTCTAGTAAACACCTCATTACCATCCTCAATGTCCTCTACTACATAATTACGATCCAATATCTCAATATAATATCTACCCTCACCAACAAAAAACCTGTATCTACCCATAGAATCAGTAACCCTTTTAGCTACAATCTTGTCAAACTCAGCCTCTCTCAAACCAACAGCAACACCCTCCACCCTATTCCCCTGCGTATCCTTAACAACACCATAGATATCCCTACTAAAGAATATATTACGAAGAACAAGGAAGAATGTTGGAACAAACAGAAGTAAAACAATCAATGAAAGAGAAGTAGGATTACTGTAATAAGTGTAGAAAGCCAAAGTTAAACCAACTAAGAAAAGAAGAATATGTAAAAGATGAACAATGAATTTAGTTCTAGTCCAAAAAGCCTCTAACCTTACTCTCAACTGAGACTCCTCTAAAGGATCTAAAGGAATAGAGAAATTAATCTCTCTGTTTTCCCCAACCTCAAACACCTCACCATGATACACATTTGTAATAGGGGCATCATCCTTACCAAACACAACCTTAGAAGGAAACTCATACCTAGAAGCCCTCACCTCCAACCTGTATCTGCCAGACTTTAACCTCGCAGTAAAATACCCATTGCCATCTGTTACATCAGTCCATACCATGTGCTCCTCTTCATCATATATTCTAATAATAGCTTGAGCAATAGGGGCTTTGCTTACTGAATCATATACATACCCAACAGGCTTTGCTCCCTTTCTAAAGCCAAGTAATGAAAGAAGATTTAAGAATAGCTGAAGGAGAAAGTAAGGAACTGTTGCAAAAGTACCAGCAGCAACAACAATAGCTGAAGTAGCAGTCACAACAGAAGTAGCAGTAGTTACTCTCTCCAAGTCAGAAGGATCTAATTTACCAACAGTATCATCTAAGATAACGGTAATATCATCAATAACCTTCTCAATATCATTTACAACAGGTGGAGGAGGAGTTACAGGAATAGGAGGTTTCTCCTCTTCTACCTCCTCAAGAGGGATATTTAAAATAATATCGCAGTACCTAATCACATTACCAGCAACATCATCTGCCTCTACACAGAACTTATAACTCTCTCTCAAATATATATCAGAAACCTTCTCTAAATCCCCTAACTTAATCTTCACAGTTAACAAATCTCCTTCCAAAGAGTAGTTGTTTGTACAAGTCTCTAAATCACCTCCAGAACTAAGACAGAAAAACTTAGCCTCATTTAACTGCAAGTTATCTGTCACCCTAATTAAAAAAATTAATTCATAGTTAGGATCCCACTCTGTAGTAGTATTCTCACCAATATTACCCATATCCAAAACCTCAATAGAAGGAGCCTGAGCATCTTGAACACTATAAGTAATATTAGACCACGCACTAAGACCACCATATGGATTCTGAGCCCTTACTCTGTAAAAATACATCTTACCATTCTCTAAATTAGTAAATTCAAAAGAAGTACTAGTCATATACCCAGCCTCAGCCTTAACACTTCTAAAATCAGAAAACTCACTAACCTGTACATTGTATTTGTAATTAGCACCCAAACTCTCCCACATAACCATATTGGTAAAACCTTTCGTATATTGAGGCTCAGGAAGCATAGTTGGTACAGGAACAGGAACAACATACAAAGTATTACAATTTTGGATAAAAATATCATACCCAAAAGTAGTATCCTTAGCACAAACAGTATATGTACCAGGAACAGTAGAAGAAACAGAACCAAAAGCCCTACCAGTAGCATCAGTTAAAGCAAGAGGTTGAACTACATCTAAACCAGTACCATATATCACAATCTGCCTACCAGGAATACCTACTCCACTAGGAGAAAGAACCCTTACTTCAACATTACTAGGTTGATATATCTCAACAGTATTAGGACTTACAGAAACAGTGGAATATAAATCAACATTAATATATGCACTAACTGTCACAGAATCATTACTAGGATCTAGCTGTGCATAAACAGAAGGTACAAAAAGAAATATAGCTAGAAAAACAATCACACTTGTTAAGGCAGTTTTAATTTTCATCCTCTATATCTCCTCAATTACTCTTTTTACATACATATCTAAAGCCTCTGAAAAAAAATCCTCACGGTATGGATTCTTCCCTAACGCTATACATTTTCCACTACTACTGTAGCAGTTTTTACACAGGAGAGCAAAATGTAAAACATCAATATATTCCAATTTACCATCCCCCCCACACTTACTACACTTAGAAAAATCATCTAAAAAACCCATCTCTTTTAAGAAGATAACCCTGAATCTATTTGTAGCCTCCGTACTAAAATCTTTCTCTAAAACACTCCTTAACATATCAAACACTTTTTCATTAGGATCATACTCAGCAAGAATACGATTAAGCATAACTAAAACCCTTTTTAGATTCTCTACTCTGTTCTTTAATACATCTGTATTAGGAGCATATACCAAAGAAGACTCAGTCAAAACAGGTAATCCCTTACCCTCATAAAAAGAGATTTCACTAATACACAAAGTCTGCATATTCCCCCTGTTCTTACTATTAATCTTCCTAATACCCTTAGCAAACAAAGCAAACTTACCCAACTCCTTACCAAAAACAGTAAGCACCTTGTCTGCTTCAGAATAGTTAACAGATTTTACAACCACAACCACATCTTTCATGGTAGATTACAGGCTACTAAAATATTGTTAAGGCAAGGTAATCAAACAGACCTGGGGTAAAATACTTAATTTTAAACAGCCCCCTTTCTTGTAAGAACTACCCACGGAGTTTTCAAAAGTATATATATATCATTAAGTATACATGGATTAAGAGCATATTGGCTCTCCATTTGTAATCTCTTTCTAAAATGGATCTCATTTCTACCAGATACCTGCCATATACCAGTTAATCCAGGCTTAACAGTAAAGATATCATTAAAATATCTCTCATCAGTAGGATACTGCTCTAAATGATGCTTAATCTCTTCCTTGTAGTAAGGCCTAGGACCAACCATACTCATATGACCAAGAATTACATTAATTAACTGAGGAAGCTCATCTAAATCAGTACTACGAAGTATTTTACCAATCCTAGTCACACGAACATCCCCCTTAATCTTGTGATTACCAAGTAAACTCTCCTTTATTTCACCATTACCCATTGCAATCTCATGAGCATTAGGAACCATTGTACGAAATTTGTACATAAAGAAAGACTTACCATCTAACCCATACCTAACAGGAGTACCAACAAACACCTCTCCACCATCAGAAAGCTTAATTACAAGTGCGATAGTCAACATTAATGGAGAAGTAATTACCCAAAGAAGAATAGAAAGTAATAAATCAAAAAATCTTTTAACTATTCTGTATAACATCTTCTACGTATCTCTGAAGTTTGTAAATAAAGATCTCTACGGCAAACTCACTAGCCTGTTTCCTACAGTTATCAGCCTTGTACTGCCTACCATCAAAATTCTTAAGTATCTTTGCTAAAGATTTGTAATCATACTTTGTAAAAAACTCACCACTCTTAGGATTAATATTAGAAATAGTTTCGATAACACCACCATCTCTATATGCAATAACAGGAGTACCAGCAGCATTAGCCTCTACAGGAACAATACCAAAGTCCTCACCCCTAACAGGAAAGATTAAAGCCTTAGCCTTAGAAAGCAACTCTAACTTCTCCTCCTCAGAAACAAAACCCAAAAATTTTACATATCCCTTAGCATTTAATTCCTTAACTAAATCTTTCATCCTATTCAAATCATCCCCTATACCAGCAATCTTAAGAGGAACCTTAGCATCATGTGCAGCCCTAATAGCTAGCTCTACACCCTTGTATGTCTCTACCCTACCTAAATACAAAAACCAATTCTCCTTCCTATTTACCTTAGTGACATCCTGAATAGCTTTCACCTCAACAGGTGGATATATTACATCACTCTCTCTTTTGTAATACTTCTTAATACGCTTCTGTACAGCTTTAGAGATAGCAATCATCCTATCTACCCTCTGAGCAGCAGCTCTATCCCATCCCTTCCAAATATCCTCTAAGAATGTATTCATAAAGAATGAATAGAAATTAAAAAGTACCCTATTTATCCCCTTCAACTGACTACTCTCTTTCAAAGACCTACCATCTTTCTCCCAGAAAAACTTAGTAGGAGACATACATATATTTACATGAGGAATATTACCCTTTGTATATTTAGCAAAAGCAATGGATATGGACACTATTGCATCATACCCTTTGTATCTAAAAGAACGATATGCAAGAGGCTGTAAAAGCTGTAAGAAATATCTAAACTTAAACTTACCAGGAATATATTGCATGAAAGAGGTTTTAACCTCTACATTAGGAAAATACTTTTTAACAAACTCCCTATCACAAAATGCAGTAAAAAGCGTACTATTAGGAAAAGCTCTTAAAATATCTCCCAAATGTTTCTCTGCTCCACCATACTTAAAAAGAGGATCAGCAACCACCGCTATCTTGTATCTCTTACTTATATCTTTCTGTGTCATATACCTTTTTAATATATTCTTCCAAGTTATCTAAGAATTTCTCTTCAGTAAATTCCATAGCCCTTTTAGAAATCTCTCTAGGATTATACCCTCTATTACTAAATTTCTTAAGTAGTTTAACCAATTCTTTCTCATTTTTAAAAAATTCACCACATACTCCCCTCTTAACAGTCTCTAAAACACCACCCTGCTCATATGCAAAAACAGGTGTACCCTGTGCCATAGCCTCTACAGGAACTAAACCAAAATCCTCTACACCACAGAAAAGTAAAACATCAGCCATATTGTAAAACACTCTAACATCGCTATCATCATTAACAAAACCTAAAAACTTTACCAAAGCATTACCATTAGCAACCATCTTTAAATATCTCATATCAGGACCCTCACCAATGATTACTAACTGCTTACCGCTGTGTATACATGAACGTATTGCCCAATCTACTCTCTTGTAATCATAAAGACGGGATACAACCAATACAAAGTCCCCCTCTATACCATACTTCTGCCTAACCTCTCTCTTTCTTTCTTCAGAGATATTCTCAAAGCTCTCTTTTGAAATACCCGGATATATTACAGTAGCATCTACTCCATATCTCTTTTTAATCTTTTTAGCAATATATTTAGAATTAGCCGTCCAGTAATCTACACGTTTAGAAATACTTAAATCCCATATACGCATATATGTATTTAGAAATACAGAAATTGGTTTGTACAATCTCTTAAATCTAGAACCTCTTACATTAAGCTCATTGTCCCAAAGACTTCGAGGAGGAGTCATTACCATTGCAATATGGGGTTGATATATACCAGTAATTACACCCCTTGCTGGACCAGCGGAGATACTAATTACAAGATCATACTTTCTTAAATCAAAACTCTCATATGCAAATGGGGTAAGAACTTTAAGATGTCTGTAGAAACTTTTTGGTTTAGGAATCCTTTGTACAAAGCTAGTATATACCCTGTTTTTTAAATTAGGATATTTCCCTTTATCAAAAGCAACAGTAAAAATATCAGCATTAGGAAAAAGCTTTAACATTGAAAACATCTCCCTATCAGCACCACCAAAGGAAGTCATCTGATCAGCAATAAAAGCAACTCGTTTGAAGTATTTACTCTGCATTAAAGCTCTGGAAGACCCTCTTCCCCTAAGTCATCTGCTAGTGGGAAGTCGTCATCCTCTTCCTTATCTAATTCTGCAACAATATCGTCTAAATCTGTTAGACCCTCTTGGGCAGAAGAGGAAACTTTCTCGTCATCATCATCAGGAAATATATCTCCCAATGTATCAACACCATCATCAACAACAGCACCATCATCTAAAGAATCTTCATCAGAAAGAACAATTACATTTGGCTGCTCATCTTCATCCACACTAACCAAATCATCTTTCTTAAGAGCACCATTCTCTATCCTCTCTTTAATCTTTTTAAGAAATACATCTGCATCATCACCAAACTTCTCAACTACATCTATTACTCTCATTGGTTTCGAACAATCAGGACAGAGTTGGATATGTTCAGTTTCTTCACCACAATCAGGACAGGAGAAAAAAACAACATGTACACTTTGCCTCTGGGTAACTACCTTCTTTGTATTTTCATGATTCAACATAATTATTAACCGATAACTGATTACGTAATCTAGGATATTACAATTAAGAGAGATAGGTCAATAAACCCATAATAATAGCTATTCAAACTTAGGATAACAGCACTTCTTGTACTTCTTACCACTACCACATGGACATGGATCATTACGCCCTACCTTAGCACCTTTCTTAACAGTTTGTTGCTTACTAACATTCCCCGGCCTATTGTCAGTAAGACTCTGTATCTGATCCTTTTGAGTTTGTATTGGAGCTTGCAAAGGACTCTGATTTCTTACAACTCTTACTTTAAAGAATCTAGTTACTGTATTTTCATCAATACTTCTAAGCATACTATCAAACAACCTGAACCCCTCATTCTTGTATTCTACCAGTGGATCTCTTTGGGCAAGATTACGCAAAGAAATACCCTCTCTTAAATCCTGCATATTATCCAAATGCTCCATCCAATACCTATCAATCCCCTGAAGTATGAGAACCTTAGAAAGCTCTCTCATTGGTTCTACACCAATTGTATATATATGTTGTATATATGATACAAAGATTAATCTTTTTAATTCCCTACTAATATCAACAACACCCTTACCCTCTAAGTCCCTAAAAAACTCCACACTATTTTTAAAACCTAAATCCTTTACTCCCTGTTCAAAGATATCTTCCGTAAGTAAGTTCTTAACCTGAATATACAGATTTCTCTCCTCCACATTATCTATCTCCATATCATCTTCCAATTGAGACCCAACAAGCATATCAATATGTTCAAGTAGTTTCTTTAATATTGATATATCTAAAGGACTTAGCTTAAATTTAAGACCATCTAATAAATCAATACCCCAAGAATCTCTCTTTGTCACTGCAAAACCATCTAACATATCCTGAAGGCTTTCAATATCCAAATCCTTTACATACTTAATATCATCCTTTAAAGAAATATCTTTAGCATCTACCCTCTCACTAGCAATCTCTAAAACCTTAGCTCTAAGGTCATATATGATGTTTCTCTGTTTGTTTAATACATCATCATACTCAACCAATCTCTTACGAATATCATAGTTGTGAGACTCTACTTTCTTTTGTGCATTCTCTATAGTCTTACCTAATATACCCATTGATATTGGCATATCATCATCTAGTCCAGCTTGAGACATAATCATTTGCATCCTCTCTCCACCAAACAATCTCATTAGTTCATCTTCGAAAGATACAAAGAACCTGCTCTCCCCAGGATCTCCCTGTCTACCTGCTCTACCTCTCAGCTGGTTATCTATTCTTCTAGACTCATGCCTTTCAGAACCAATGATATACAACCCTCCTAACTCCTTAACACCATCTTCTAGTGCAATGTCTGTACCTCTACCAGCCATGTTAGTAGCAATGGTGACTGCACCTTTCTTACCCGCATCTGAAACGATTTTAGCCTCTCTCTCGTGATGTTTAGCATTTAAGACCTCATGAGCGATACCCTCCTTGGAAAGCATCATAGAGAGGACCTCAGACTTCTCAACAGATGTAGTACCAACTAATACTGGCTGACCCTTAGCATTGTGCTCTTTAATATCTTCTACAATAGCTTGGAACTTACCCATCATTGTTCTGTAAACTACATCATTGTAATCCTTTCTTACNNAACTCCTCTGCTTCTGTTAAAGCAGTACCCGTCATACCAGAAAGATATGAATACAACCTAAAGTAGTTTTGTAAAGTAATGGTAGCCATAGTTCTACTCTCACGCTTAACCTCTACACCCTCTTTAGCTTCGATAGCTTGATGTAAACCCTCACTGTATCTTCTTCCTGCAAGAGCACGACCAGTAAATTCATCAACGATAAGGACTTCACCATCCCTAACCATATATTCATCATCTAACTTGTAAAGCTCTTTTGCTTTTAGCGCATTGTCCAAATGATATGCCAACTGTGCATTCTCATATATATTCTTAACCTTCAAAGCTTTCTCAACAGCATCAATACCCTCATCATTTAAAGAAACAGAGTTAGATTTCTCATCTACTGTATAGTGTTTCTCTTTCTCTAAAGACCTAACTAATGTAGCAAACTGCTTGTACATATCATTAGAAGCCTGTGCACTAGTAGAAATGATTAAAGGAGTTCTAGCCTCATCAATTAAAATGGAGTCTGCCTCATCTACGATAGCGAAATATCTAGGACCCTGAACCCTCTCCTCTAAAGAAGAAACCATATTGTCCCTTAGGTAATCAAAACCATATTCATTGTTAGTACCATAGACAACATCACATGCATACGCCTCTTTCTTACTACACTCAATCAAATTAACCCCACTCATATGATCATATTTAAGCCTACCAGCATCTTTAGCTTTCTTTTCTCTCTCTGCAATTAACTCCTTACCCTCTTTACCCTTAAGCTTTAAAACCTCTTCATCTGTAATATATCTGTACTGTGTACCAGAGTTAATAGCCGAAACACTCATACCCAAACTATTTAATATATGCCCTGTCCACTCTGCATCTCTTCGTGCTAAGTAATCATTTACCGTAACTAAATGTGCACCTCTACCTGTTAGCGCATACAAGTAAAGAGGCATATTAGCTGCCAAAGTCTTACCCTCACCAGTAAATAGCTCTGCCACCTTGTTATCAAACAGAGCATATCCAGCCATAGCTTGAACATCAAAGTGTCTGTGATTAGCAACCCTCTTAGAAGCCTCTCTAATTACAGCAAATGCCTCAGGTAAAATCTCTCTTAATACCTTCTTTTCCTCTTCTAATATCTTTTTTAATTCTTCCCTGCTGTATTCATCAAAATCTTTTCTAGCTTGTTTTAGATCAACATTCAATATCTTTCTAAACTCCTCTGTTTTACTCTTTAATTGCTCATCAGAGAGCTTACTAATATCCTTTTCAAAGGAATTAATTTCTTCTACTACAAGCTGAATCTTTTTAAGTTGTTTTTCATTAGAGTCAAAAAGACTCTCAAGTATTTTTATCATCGCTCTCGATTATATCAATATTTCCATATACTACAAACCTTTTTAATTTAAAGATTTGTTAATTTCTAAATGTGAGAATAGATATATGATACCACTAATATTAGCAACTGCACTAAATACAACAGTACCAACATATACAGAATATCCCACTACAATACATTGGGAACCAATATCAGAGGGAGTAATATATGAATTACAATTTTCACAAAGAGATGATTTTAAATATATTAAATACTCATATTGGCCAACAACAAATACATATCAATATATTACATACATTGAAGATGGATATTACTGTACTAGACTTAGATACAGAATGAATGAAGGAGGGCAATATCAATACAGATTCTTAGAGTGTTTTAATTTTAAATACAACTACATACCACCTCAAGAGGAACAACCCCAAGAAGAGGAAGAGATTGTTCAAGAACAACAACCAGTAGTACAAGAGAAAGAAGTTCCTAAGGTCAAAACAGTTCCCAATATTCATTTAGAGAAAGAAATACCTAAAGAAGATATCCCTCAGGTATTAGGAATTTCAGAAAGTAAATCAGAGATATGCAATATATCCATACTTAAAGAAAAGCAATACAAAGTATTACAATTTAACTGTGATACACAATTAAGTATTAAAAAATCACAGAAAACAAACTCTAATTCTTACTCAACACTCCTTGTAGAAGGTACTTACAAAGAAGTACTCCCTGCTCAAATATCAATATATGAATGCACTCCCTTTAATCTCTTAGATATATCTACATGGGGTAAATGTAAATTACGATTAATACAAAATATTAAAAAAGATATATATCCAATATATTGCGCATATATATCTTTAAATGGAAATATATTGAAAACAAAAAACTTTGGATTTAAAAAAGACTCCTTTTACCTTACAACAGAAATACCCAAAGAGACAGAAAAAGCACAGTTAATATTAACAATGGATCTCTACTTTAAAACAAATACATGGATAGATATACAACATACCATTAAGAAGGATATCGATATTAAAGAGATATCTAACAGTAACAAACCATTCTCTTTTCCATTGGACAGATATGTCGGTGTCACACAGTGGTATGGATGTACACAGTATCAATGTCCTCACAAAGGTATAGATTTTGGATCAAGATTAAACAAAGTATTAAGTATTGGAGATGGTACTGTAGTAAAGATAGGATATGACAAATATGGTGGAGAGTGTAATCAAGGAGGTAACTTTGTAATACTCAAACATACTAACGGTATGTACTCTACATACTTTCACTTAGATTCATACTCTGTCTCCATTGGTAATACTGTTAAAAAGGGCGATATGATTGGCATTAGTGGAAACAGTGGTAAATGGAACTGCCAAAATCTAGGATATCACCTACACTTTGAAACAAGAAAATCCCTACCTTCATCTTCACATATCAATCCTGCGGGGTATATAGATGTGGATTGGAATATGATTCCAACTATTGGTAAAGATATATATCCAGGTAGACTTACTGGAGAAAATCCTCATCCTAATTTTTAATTTATTAATATGTTACAGAAATTACTCATACTTCTTCTTACTCTTTTTCCTAAAGAAGAAAGTACCTTTACAAAGGAGTATATAATTCCTACAGAACAGATTCCCTTAAATATATATTGGATATCAGAAGACAACATATTACTTTCATATTTAAACAAAGGTGAGATATTTAACTTAGAAAACAGAAAAAGAAATATATTAGAAGAATGTAAGAACTGTATATATGGATATGGCAGAGAACTACTTAAGTGTGAGTATGAACACAGAGATATACAAAGTATGGATGAATTTAGTACAACAATATCTTTGTATGATTCAACGAATACCTTAATCTTTAAGAAAGATATTTTCCCAACTGTAATACCTACTGTTTGTAAGAAAGAGTATATTGTTTTAAAGAATGCATACTCTTTTTTAGAGAAGAAAACATATTACTTAGATATTAAGAAGGACAACCTTGAGGAAGTAAACAATTTAAAAAGAGAAATATCAATACCCAATCTTCCTAAATACAAGAATATTGCCATTGGAGAAGAAAGAGTTATATTACTAACAGAAGAAAATTTTCTTGCTGTATACAAGAGAGGGAGGTAGTGCTAGAATATTAACAGGTTAATATTTGAGTATTAAGAATATGAATAAGCCTATGAAAGTAAAACAGATTCCGTTCCCAGAAGAGTTAATCGAATATGTTGAGAAAAGGAGAAAGAAAACAGGAATAGGGTTTCCTGAGTATATTAGACATCTTGTTTTAAATGATATCGAAAGAGAAACAAACCTCACAGAAGAGGAAGAAAGGGATGTTGAATCTAGCCTAAGAGATTACTCTAAAGGTAAATTTACTGTCCTCAAAAGTAAGGAGGATATAGAAAAACATTTCGGAGGAGATAAGTAGAATATGACTCCTACTAAATATCAAATACATTTTACAGTAGGATTCAAAAGAAAATTTAAACAAATATCAAAGAAAAACTTAACACTTAAGAATTCAATTAAAAAGACAGTACATAGTTTAGCAGAAGATCCTTTTCAAAGAACTCTAAGAACACACCAAGTAAATACCTCTAAATATGGGAAAGTCTTCTCTTCCAGTGTAAGTAAAGATATTAGAATAATATGGGATTTCCAAGATAAAGATATGGCAATTCTTCTTCTTGCAATTGGTGGTCACTCAGGTTCAAATAAGGTATATATGCACTATCTAAGAATAACTCTTTAGCTTTCTGTAATACACAGTATACAAAACTACTAAAGATATACTCTGCAATATTAATGTAACCCATACTACACCAACATATCCATATATCTGTATAACAAAGATATTAATCAAAACATTCAATACACCAACTATTACATTCTCAATAGCCATATACTTAGCATGACCAGTAGATGTAATTAATCCTGTATTTATTACTAATACAGGTAAAGCTTTTGCAGAAGTTAATGCTACAGGTAAAAGTAATACCATTAAGATATCACTCGAATATTCTGGAAACAGCATAGATATCCCAATCTTTGTAACAAACATACCCACAGGAATAAAGAGAATTGCAAGGCCAAAAAAATATATGAGAGATCTTTTAAACAATCTTCTTACATTCTCATACTTCTTTAAAGAAAACATCTCAACTACATTAGGTGCCAAAACTTGGCCAAGTACTGTAAAAGGTATTAGATATATCGCAAATATCTTATTAAGTAACTCATATACCGCTATCTCCTCAAGCAAATTGTAACTACCAAGTATTAAAATATTTACCTTAGAAAAAAGAAAATATCCTAAAGTAGCAATACCAAAATATATAGAGTAAGAGATAATATCCTTTACTATCTTAGAATCATATTTAAACTCATACCCTCTGTGAAGTAGTAAAAGAATGAAAGCATATATTGAAAAAAATACCACCTGTGTCAATATTGCACCTACTAAACCGTATGCAGTGACAAGAAAGTAAGAAGAAAGTACTCCCAAGATACCAGTACATATCGATACTATTGCCAATACCTTAAATCTTTTTAACCCCCTATATATTCCATCTAGTAATGATGTAAGAGGATATATAAATATGAAAGGGAATGCATAGTAAAGATATCTGTAATACTCTGGGAATATCTTTTGAGAAAATATGGTAAGGAAAAGTATTACTAATATTGAAGCAAGAAAAATTATAATACCGGAATTAAAAAGCACCCTACCTACTTTTTCCTTACTAATAGAGTTGTACTGAGCTACATACTTTGATGTAGCAGTAGATATACCGAAATCAGCAAAAACAATCATTAAAAACAGAGCAGAGGACATATAGTTATATATACCCATCTCTCCCTTAGTAAGAAAGTATGTAGCAATAAAAAACATCAATGCACTACTACCCTGCTTAGTAAGTATTTGAGTTAATCTCCAACCAAAAGAGGAAGAAAGTTCCCTGTTGTTTTGATATTTAGTAACGAAAAAATCCTTAATATTCATTCACCAATTCTATTTCTTTAACCCAAGCTTTTCAAACATATTAGTACTATTCTCTGGATATATCCTCTGACCTTTGTATACAGGTAATGTAATTGTAAACCTACTACCCTTGTCTAATTCACTCTCTACATTAATATCACCACCCATTAGTTTGATTAAACCAAATGTTACATACAGACCTAAACCAGTACCACCAGGTCTTACAATTTCAGAACCTAAGTAGTTATCTATTCTATAGAATTTCTCTCCTAGCTTTGGGATATCCTCTTTAGGTATTCCCTTTCCAGTATCTTCAATACTAATGGTGACATACTCAGAGTTACTCTTTGCAGATATTGTCACATACCCTTTATGTGTATATTTAATAGCGTTACCTATTAGATTATTAAGTATCTCAACTACTCTTACCCTATCTGCATATACACTAGGTATCTCCTTATCTATATTACTATTTACCTTAATACCCTTTTCCATAGCTTCACTCTCATGACCATGTATAGACATCTCTATTTCAGAAGCAATATTTACTTTAGTCTTTCTAATCTCTATCTTATTACCCTCTAACTTAGCAGAAGTAAGAAGTGTATTTATTAACCCAATCTCAACATCTACTGATTGTTTAATCCTATCTAAATATCTCTTAAACTCTGCAGGATTACTATCTATGAATTTCTCTAAAAGCTCTACATTAAGCTTAGCTACAGTAGCAGGAGTCCTAAGTTCATGCCCCATTATATCTATCATATCTGCCTCTTTCCTTCTTGCATTCTCTAACTGTTCAACCTTAATCTGTAACTCTTTAGTTTGTTCATTTACCTTCTCTTGCAAAGACTTATTAAAAGTCTGTACCTCTTGATACAAAACAGCACGACCAATTGAAACACTAATATTAGCTGTAATCTTTTCTAACAAATCTATATCCTCAATACTAAGTGGATATTTATCCTTCCTGTATCCCAAAAGAAGTACACCATCAAACTGTGTTCTACTATTAAAAGGTATAACTATGGAGATTGCAGACTCACCCAGTATATCTAAAACCTTAACTAATCTCTGATCTGTATTTCTCTCTTCAAGTATTAACTTTCTCTTAATTTCATCGGATACAATCACTTGATCTAAAGAAATGTCCTTCCAACTACGAACTAATTGTAGTAAATGATCAGTAGAAAATTCCTTAAAATCATTCAAATATTTATACCTTATAGAAAAATCCCCCTTATCAAAAAGTATTAAACCAACACTCTCTATCATAAACATCTGCTGTATTGTTCTCTTTACATTAATTACAATCCTGTCCACAGTAAGCTCGATATTACTTACTTGGGTAAAATTGTTTAAAACTTCTTGCCTATTTTTTTCATCATATGAGAAGGTATTAAGTAGGAGAGTGACTAAAGGACGATATATGAGCTGGTAGAGGGTAATAGCTATGGCACCAAACAGAAGCATATTGATATAGCTGCCATTCTGATTCGCTATTAACTCCTCATATGAATCTACAAAGAGTATAATTCCCAGTATTACGTATGCAAGAGTAAAGAGGAAAGAAAGACTCTTCCTAAGGACCATCTTAATCGTTAGGAATCTGTTTTTAAGAATGGAATATGCAACAGCTACTGAGAAAGGTATAGCAAAAAGAGGACCATATACAAAGTACTTAGTATCACCAGTAAGAAGAGGAATACCGTAGTCAACGATAACTAGAGGTACCATCATGAGTAATGCACCAAGTATGTAGAAATGTACCTGAGCTTTCTCATAGCCAATGAATGATTTACTTTTAAGGAAGAAGTATATTGCTATTAAGAAAAGACCCAATACATTTGGAAGCGTATATACAAAGTATCCTGGACCCATCTGAGCAATAGAGATAAACTCCTTAGAGTAGTACATTGCAGATATAACTACCGTATCTTCAATCATTAAGACATAGAAACTGGGTATTAGAGTAATGATAATAGGGAGAGCATAGTACCAGAATCCACTCTTAATTCTTTTTGGAAAGTAATATGCAAACATCAGTTGTGCAATTAACATTCCATATGAGGATATATATACAATCTTTAACCATATTGCTGGTTCTAATATGATTGGATTATTGTAAAAGAATGTAAATAGAGCCCAAAGTGCAATAGAGAAGACACTAATAGCATATACAATGTTATTCGCTCTCTTAGGACTTTTTAGGAATACAATTACTCCTAAAACAATATTTAGTAATACTATGAATAAAGATATTACTCCTATCGCATTAATGGGCATGTTTTTGTAGGCAATACCTTAAATTAATCTTTAACTAATATCTTAGATGTTCTAAGTACTAATGGATCTTGTTCCTTACATATTCTCATCATTGTACCACCATCTACTGTTTCTTTCCCATTGGTATACATATCTTTCTCTACCTGTGTCCAACCATATTTTTCAAACTCTAAAGGTCTTTCTATTACCTCTACATTTCTTCCATTAGATTGTAGTGTATCAACTATTACATTGTGATAGTCAAAGGGTGTAGTTTCTACAACCCTATTAGCCCTAGAGAGATCAGTTGCTGATTTAATAGCATCCATTACCTCTTTAAATCTACTCCTGTTTTCAGAGAGTAATTTACCCAACCATGTGTACATTCTTGCTGCACCATCAGATACTACTCCGTTAATTAATATCATACCCGTATTCTTGTCTACATTGAATTTGTAAGTATGAGAATACCCGTAAGGAGCTTCATATTTACTCTTTTTAGAATATTCCTGTCTTAAATCTCTAAACTTAGAATCTATTATCTGTGTAATATGATAGAACTTAGGTATCTCTACTTTAATATGAGAGTCCAAACCTAGTGCACCGATATACAAACCATTCTTACCTACACTACTAGAAACATTGTTTAGTAAGTCTTTTGTAAACTGACTACTTACATACTGTAACCCATTATCCAGTACTAATGCATCATATCCTAAGTCTAAGTCTTTCTCTTCTTCTGATGCTCTAAGTGCATCTTCTACTTGTAAAACAATAGTTTTATCTCTACCGTAAAGCTCTCTTGGAACACTACCCTTAACAATATGTATCTCATACCTATCACTCTCAGGAAGTAATTCATTCCATACAGAGAAGTTAAGTGCAGCAATTGCTATAGAGTCTGCAGCTATATCTGTAGCTATTAAGTTTGCAGTAGTACCNNTAGGTTCTTTCTCTTTTAGCTCTTTTAAATGATTAGCAATACTATCTGTGTATGTAAGAATAGGTTCAATTGTATCTGTGACCATTACTCTTCTTAATACACCCATTACATATGGTTCATCATCTACTCCTACTTTCCATGGATCTATCTGAAATCCAGATCTAGACATCTCCTTTTTTAATTCTGTAGATGTACT
>DHVL01000028.1 GCA_002412645.1 Candidatus Dojkabacteria bacterium UBA5209
ATTTATCATGTAATGGTTCTGCACAGTGATATCCTTCTCTAAAGGCTATACCTTTCTCATTTAAGAACTCACTAATACCTGCACCATCCCTATTGGTTTCAATATTAAGAACATCCTTACATCCTCTAAAAGTAAAACCTTCTAGATGAAAACCTATTGGTCCATATCTCAAAGAACTATCCCTTGGACCAAAAGGTTTAAACCACTCTATTCCATCAAACTGTTTTAAGAAATACTCCGTTAATCCCTGTTCATGTTCTTTAAGTACATCCCAACCCCCTATCTTCTCTAATGTCTTCTCTAACCATTCAATAGCGTAACCTAAAGCTATACCTCCACCTATATCTGGAGTACCAGCTTCAAACTTCCAAGGTAATTCATTGTATTTAAAATCCTTAAATGAAACAGAAGATATCATCTCTCCACCACCCATCCAAGGAGTAAGCTTATCTAGTATTTCTTCCTTACAATATACTGCTCCACTACCTGTAGGTGCATATGCTTTATGACCAGAAAACACCAAAGCATCACACCCTATCTCTTGTACATCCACCTTCGTATGAGCAATACTTTGAGCAGCATCTATAATGGTAAAGGAGTCGTTTCTTTTTGCTATATCACAAATCTTTTCTATATCATTTTTAATACCTAAAACATTAGAAATATGAACAACTGAAACTATCTTAACTCTCTTACCTTCTTTCTTTATTAATTTCTCTAACCACTCTATATCTAATGTAAAATCCTCTTTCAGAGGGATATACTCTATCTTAAAAGGAATCTGTTTCTGTAGAAGCATCCAAGAAACAATATTACTATGATGTTCCATCTCACTAATTACAACAATATCATCCTTAGAGAGTAATTCCCTACCTACAGTATTAACTAGTAAATTTAGTCCCTCTGTAGTATTTCTTACAAATACAATCTCTTTGTATGATTTAGCATTAATAAAGGAAGCTACCTTCTCATGAGCCCATTCCCATAACCTTGTTGCTTCTATTGAAAGATCGTAAGGACCTCTATGTATATTTGCATTCTGTTGATTGTAGTAATCTGTAAGCTTATTTATTACATACTGAGGCTTTTGAGTAGTAGCAGCATTATCAAGATATACAATACCCTTTTTAAGCAAAGAGCTTTTTAATAAAGGGAACTCCTTTCTAATATCTTCAAACATATTTTAAGAGTATTAAATTAAAAATTCTTCCACATTCTACTAGCCTGTACAGTCATATCACCCTTGTACTTACTATTTAAACCAGAAGAACCGTAAGGTCTTTCACATTCAGCATCTAGTTGTTCAAAAGCAAGTTGTGCTATTTTCATATCTTCGTATATTGTAATTGGTAAAGGAGAAAGATTAGCTATCTCTAATGTTAATCTTAATTTATTACCTGGGTCTAAAAATCCTGCAGTAGCATGAATTATTAACCCCATTCTTGCTAAAGAACTCTTACCCTCTAATCTACCAACATGCTTATTATCTACTCCCGTAATCTCTTTTACGTTAGCCAATATGAACTCTCCTGGCTGAAGTGTATATCCCTTCTCCATATCTATATCTATTTTAAGCATTAGGTCATCTACTGGTCTTTTGACATCAATTATGTCATGTTTTTCCATATTAAATACCAATACACTCCTATCCAAATGCAAGTCATATGAAGCAGGTTGTACAAATTCCTCTGAAAAAGGTTCTATACTAATCTCTCCACTCTCTAACTTTTTCTTTATACTTCTATCTGAAAGAATCATGTTCTAGTTTTTAACATATTAACTTCTATCTACAAATTGTTCCTTAGATTTAATATCTGGTTTCTCAATATTAACAGAGAGAGCTTTCCATATTGGATCCATATCTCTTAAAAGTTCTAACCATCTATATACTAATACTCTGTAAGCAATATGGCCACCCCTTCTTACTCTTAGGTTAATCGTATATTGTAAGTCATCAAAGGAACCGTAGAAGCAGTATTTAGTACTGTGTGCATGTGGTAGTAAATACCTCGTATATTCTGCAGAGACTTCATCTGACATGAACTGCTTAGATACTCTTCTCCAATTCTTTATCATCTCATATGTTTCTGTTAATACTTTTTCGTATTCTTTGCGTAGTTTCTCCAAACTATTGATTTCTAGATAGTTACAAAGAAAGAAACAATCTTTACTCTCTCTCTCTAATTCTTTATCTATATCCAAATTATCATGGAACAAAGGCATATACCTTTCTAAACTTCTATGCCTATTTAAATCCTTTAATGTTCCTAAAGAAGCCATACCCTCTATTTTAATAGCTCCACTTTGACCAATATTACCCATCAAATTATGATGATTATGATTCTCAAATATTCTCTCTCCCAATGCTATCTCATCATTTTCATCAAACTCTAATTCATTCTTACTACCTAATGGATTTATTAAAAGTTCGTAATGTGTAATTAGGTTTTCAACTAAATCATCATTGTATGATATTTTACATGTATCACCCTCATCCTTTACACTCTTGTATTTCTTTTGAGAAGAAAGAAGAGGTTTTAAATATTGAAGTACTGCTTTAGTAGAATTCCTTCTACAACAGTTAGCATCTGTATGCCTTATCAATCCATCTGCTTCTCTAATATATCCTGGTATCTCTAAGTTAGATTCTCCAAGTAAATTCATTAGTAAGTTAGCTACCTCATTATCTACAACTGAGTCACTTGCACTAAAGTAAGAGATTAATTCTGACCAATTTCTAGCAGAAAGAACTGCTGCTAAACTAGTCTGTAATCCATATGGTAGTAAATATCTAGCAGTATCAAAACTTCTAGATTTCCATGCAGAGACCTCTGATGCATTATCCTCATTAATCTTAAAACTTTCTTTTAGTGCTACTTTACTTTTCTTAAGTAAATTTCTGTAATCAGACATCTGTTTAAGCATAATGCGATCGTACTCCTTTCTTATCTCTACGTCTTTACAGACATCTTTAGGGATTTTGACAAACTCAGGACTCTCAAAGTTCTGATATCTAGTAGATCTCTCTTGACCAGAGATAACGGAGTTAAGGTAGAAGATCTTCATAGCTGTAAACATTGGTATATTCTCAATACAAACAAAAAGATCCGACATATCTCCTACAGACTTGTGACCGTAACCATGGAATATTGTTTCTAATCTCTCTGAAGCATCTGTATTTTTATTTATAACCTCTTTGGCAATATCGATGATAGAGTCTGAAGATCTACTATATCTAGCTCCAAGATATGCATTTATTGAAGGTTGTTTCTGAGAAGGGTTTTGGAGTAAGGTATGAACTTTGAATTTGTTCCATACAGACTCTGATCTTACAGTTGCTATCTGTAAATCTTTTCTAAAGGTTCCCTTCATGTATTTGCTTTTACAATTTATCTTCTATACCTGGTATTGGAAACTGTTTTGTAAAAAGTCTAACCTTAGATTTTAATTCTTTACTATCTTTTCTTTTCTTTAGTGCATCTGCAATTAAATCAGCAATGAAAAGCATATCTTTCTCTTTAAAACCTCTTGTTGTGATTGCAGGTGTACCAATACGTATACCTGATGGATCCCAAGGTTTACGAGTATCGTTGGGTATACTATTTTTGTTTACAGTAATATTTACCTCTTCTAAGATATCAGATGCTTCTTTACCACTTAGATTTACACTACTAACTGTATCTAGTAAAAAGAGATGATTATCTGTACCTCCTGATACTACTTTAAAACCTCTTTTTATTAATTCATTTGATAAGGCTTTAGAGTTAAGAATAATTTGCTTTGCATATTGTTTAAATTCATTAGTACTTGCTTCTTTCAAAGCAACTGCTATACCAGCTGTAATATGATTGTGTGGACCTCCCTGTAAGCCAGGNNCTGGGGCCTCTAAGAGTCTTGTGTGTAGTAGTTGTCACTATATCTGCAATACCAACAGGAGAGGGGTATTCATCTGCTACAATTAATCCAGCAATATGTGCAATATCAGCAACAAGCAATGCTCCTACTTCATCTGCTATTTTCCTAAATTCATTCCAATCAATTACTCTAGAGTATGCAGAAAAACCACTCCATATTAATTTAGGTCTATGCTCTAAAGCTATCTTTCTAACTTCATCGTAATCAATATATCCATTTTCATCTACACCGTAAGAGACAGAATCAAAATATTTACCACTAATTGAAACCTTAAAACCATGTGTTAAGTGACCACCAGCAGAAAGTTCCATTCCCATTGTCTTATCCCCAGGATTTAAGAATGCAAAATGTACAGCTAAGTTAGCAGTAGAACCAGAGTATGGTTGAACATTAACATGATCTGCTTTAAACAAATCCTTAGCTCTTGATATACACTCCTGCTCTATCCTATCTATATATTCATTTCCTCCGTAATATCTTTTACCTACATATCCTTCTGAGTATTTGTTAGTAAGAATACTTCCCATTGCATTAAGAACAGATTTACTAACATAGTTTTCAGAAGCTATTAATTCAATACCTTCTAATTGTCTTGTACTTTCATATTCTATGTATTCAAAGATTTCATCCTTAGTACCTTTTAACATTTCTTTCATATATTTCAAAAAGATTAAGAAGAAGAGAAGAGATGGTCATGGGACCTACACCACCAGGAACAGGAGTTATATATTCAGCTACTTTCTTTACACTTCCAAATTTAACATCACCTACTAGTTTGTCATCCTTACCTCTATTAGTACCTACATCTATCACTGCAGCTCCTTCTTTTACATACCCCTTATCTATATATTCTGCCCTACCTATTCCAACAACAAGTATATCTGCTTGTTTAGATATCTCTTTAAGATTTTTAGTGTGTGAATGACATACAGTAACAGTAGCATTACTATTCTGTAATACAGCTGCAGTTGGTAATCCTACAATATCACTTCTACCTATTACTACAGCCTTACTTCCATCTATTGAGATATCGTACTCCTCTAAGAGTTTTAATATTCCCTTTGCAGTAGCAGGAGCAATAGCGGAGGGATCATTTTTAAAAAGTTTACCTAAATTAACAGAGGTTAAACCATCTACATCTTTACTACAATCTATGGTTTCTAATATCACATTTGTATCAATATTCTTTGGCAATGGTAATTGAACCATTACTCCATCTACTCTACTGTCATTATTTAATTCCTTAATCTCAGAAATTATATCTTCTGTAGACACATTAGTTTCGAATTTATGAAGTACTGTCTTTATACCAATCTCCTCTGCTCTCTTCATTTTCATATCTACATATTTCTTACTAGCAAAGTCCTCACCAACAAGAATTATATCTAATCTAGGAGTCCTAGAGCCTGAGTCTATATATACTGAAATTTTAGATTTAAGAGTATTAGCTATTTTTTGTGAGAGCTGTTTACCATTAAGAAGAATCATATTTTTATGCATTACAAATATATATCTTGGGTGATATTTTACAGGATATTAAAGATCTTTGCTAAATATTACTGATTGTATTTTACCTCTTTATACAAAACCCCTTTTCTTTTTATTAACTCTCTCCAATTACCTGCTTCAACAATATGACCATCTTTGAAAACATATATCCTATCAAACACATCTAACATATCTGTATCTCTTGTAAACAGTATTAAGGTTCTCTTAGGACCTACAAATTCTATAGTATTCTTGAGTATTGAATCTCTAGAAGGAGCATCTATGAATGTAAATGGCTCATCCATTATGAATATATCTCTATTTCTATACAGTGCTCTTGCTATAGCTAATCTTTGCCAATATCCAGGAGAAAGCTCTTTTCCATCTAAGTATTTACCTAAGATGAGTTTGTCTGTAATATTCTCTTTCTTCATGAATTTGTCTATCTCACAAATCTTCAATACCTTTTTATACAAATCCATATTTATATCCTT
>DHVL01000059.1 GCA_002412645.1 Candidatus Dojkabacteria bacterium UBA5209
AGGTCTGTTAAATATATTTATATATTTCTTAAAAAACACACCTACGGTTCTTTCCCTATATTTAAGAAATATGTCTAATCGCACTTTAAAAATCTATATTCTTAAATGTAGGAAGGGATTAAAAGATAACTTTGTTTGTCTTTTAACTCTTCTTACAACAAATCTCCTATCTTAAGAGAGTTTGATCTAAGAGTTAGTAATTACCTATTACTACCTGCTATGTCAAACTCTCGTTGAGAGTTTTTAAAAATATATTTTAAAAAAAGGAGAATGAAATGGAAAATAAAAATTTTGAAAGAAAAATCCTGCATCACATGATTACAGGCTTTCTCTTGGGTGTCCTTTATTGGGCAATCCTAGAATCAATAGATCTTTTGTTCGCATGGACAACTCTACTCATCCCGCTAGGGATATTCTTAATATTTATAACTATCTGGTATTTTTTCTGCTTATTTCAGGAGGGAGAAAAAGAGAAACTAAGACTCTCTGAATGGCAAGAAGCTATTAAATTAGCCCAATCCATCGACCCCCGAATACAGAATAAAATGGCCCCCATATTAAAAAGGGAAGCAATGAGGATCTTTAAGCAAAAAGATCAAGAGTTTCTTGACTCCTATACCCACGGGAAGCTAGTAGAAAAGAAAGCAGATTTCATTGTCGATGTTTTTAATGATCTGCTTCCATTGTACGAAGAGAAAGAAGAATCACAAAAGTGATTCAAAGACCGTAGGTCTGTTAAATATATATAAATATATTTCTTAAAAAACACACCTACGGTTCTTTCCCTATATTTAAGAATATATGTTTTTATCATTCTCTAGACACACATACCCCCATCTGTTATAATTCTACCCGTTATGAAAAGAGATATTCATCCTAAATACAATAAGCATATAAAAGTTGTTTGTTCATGTGGTAATACATTTGAAACAGGCTCTACATTAGAAGTAGATACACTAAATGTAGAACTCTGTTCTAAGTGTCACCCATTCTACACAGGAGAACAGAAAATCGTAGATACAGACAATGTAGTAAAGAAATTTGAAGAAAGAGCACAGAAAGCATCCAAGATGTCTTTCACAAGTAAAAGAGAGAAGATGGAGAAGAGGAAAGCAAAAAGAGAAACCTCTCCAAAGAGCTCTTCTACACTTACACTCAAGGATATGCTTGCTAACGCAAACATTTCTAAGTAACACACTCCTAAAATACTCCTTAAAATGATATCATCCATAGATATGGACATTACAGCATTAAAAAAGAAATATTCAAAGAATACCCCAAAACAAGAAAAAGAACTCTTAGAGGAAAGAATGTCTAAAGCACATACAACAGGAGAAAATATTTCTCAGTTAAGTATTGATTTAAACTACTACACCCTACTTTCACTTTCAGTTGAAAAACTCTTAAAAGAGATAGAGAAGTATGAACAAGCAGAAAAGATGTTAAGTGAAGAAACAGATTCTGAGATGATAGCAATGGCAAAAACAGAACTTGAGGAAACAGAGGAAAATATTAAACAGTACGAAAAAGAAATAGAGAAGATACAAATAGAGAGAGAATTTCAAGATGAAGATGATAATAGATCTGCAATATTGGAAATTAGAGCAGGTGCAGGAGGAGATGAAGCAAGTCTCTTTGCTGCAGATCTTTTTAGAATGTACAAAAACCACTCCATTAAAAATGGTTGGGAAATACAGATAATAGAAAGCAACATTACAGAAGGTGGTGGATATAAGGAGGTCATTGCACAAATTAATGGTAAAAATGTATATAAGAAATTAAAATATGAAAGTGGTGTACACAGAGTACAAAGAGTACCTACTACAGAGTCTTCTGGAAGAATACATACCTCTACAGCCTCTGTAGCCATACTACCCGAAGCAAAGAACATAGATATAGAGATAGACCCAGAAGATATAAGAATAGACGTAATGAGAGCCTCAGGAGCTGGTGGACAGTGTGTAAATAGAACAGACTCAGCAGTAAGAATAACCCACTTCCCTTCTGGTATTGTAGTTAGTTGCCAAGAAACAAAACATCAGAGTCAAAATAAAGAGAAAGCTATGGCACTACTTAGATCACGTTTGTATGACAAAAAGAAATTAGAAGAACAAGAAAAAAGATCTAATTTAAGATCTTCACAAATAGGGAATGCAATGAGGGCAGAAAAAATTAGAACATACAATTTTCCACAAAACAGAGTAACAGACCATAGAATAAAAAAATCTTGGCATAATCTTGAAGCAATATTAAGTGGAGAAATAGATGATATGGTATCAGACATAAAAGAAGGAATACAACTTGAAATATTAAATAATGAAAAGTAATCTCTCACAAATCTTTAGAATAAGAAAATTCTTAGACGATATTAAATATCCAGACTCTAAGCGTATATCTACAGAGATATCAGAGTATGTAAATATTAAAAGAAATCTTAAGGAAGAAAAGATATTTAATAGATTACATAAAGATGAACCTTGGGAATATATCAGAGGATATACACAGTTTTGTGATAGTGATTTCTTAGTATCTAAAGATACGTTAATACCTAGAATTGAAACTGAACAGCTAGTATATAATTCAATAAAATTAATTCAAAAGTTTGATATTAAAAATATTGTAGACATTGGTACTGGAACAGGATGTATTGCAATCTCAATAAGTAAATTGCTCTCTAAAAAGAATATCCCCCACTCCATATATGCAACAGATGTTAGTACAAAGGTATTAAATATTGCAAAAAAGAATGAAGAGATTTTAAAAAAGAAAAAGATAAAATGGATAAAAACAGATTTAATAAAAGATATAGATATTGTAAAAGGTAAAACTCTTTTTGTAGCAAATCTACCCTACATACCAACAGATATGTATCTTAAACTAGATAAGAGTGTACTTAACTACGAACCAAGAGTAGCACTAGACGGTGGTAAAGATGGATTAAAACTTTATAGAAAATTACTTGAACAACTTAAAGAGAAGAATTATAAGAATTTCCTACTATA
Source organism: Candidatus Dojkabacteria bacterium UBA5209 (assembly GCA_002412645.1). Classification (GTDB taxonomy): domain Bacteria; phylum Patescibacteriota; class Dojkabacteria; order SC72; family SC72; genus UBA5209. Next base: position 3,003 of record DHVL01000059.1, read on the forward strand.
CATAGAAACAGAAGAATCCATCATAGAACAAACAAAAGAGTTACTTTTAGAATACTACCCACAATCTAAATGTACAGTACAAAAAGACTGTTTTGATAGGAAGAGATTTTTATTACTCAACACTTTTTAATCTGCTTCTTCTAAGATTACCTTTACAGTACGACTCTCTCCTCCATTCCATATCTCAATTTCTACCTCTTCATCTACTTTGAAAGATTGTACTAATGATGCAAAAGAGTTCTCTACCTCCTGCCCATTAATCTTTGTAATAATATCTCCCCTAACAATTCCTGCTTTAGCTGCAGGCCCCTGAGGATCTGTACTTACTACTAAAGCTCCTGCTACAACATCTCTGTAGTAAAGAGCCTCATATGAAGAAATCATTTGATATGAAATACCAATATATGGTCTTATAAACTTACCATATGTTCGATACTCTTCTAATCTTTGCTTTACAACATTTATTGGTAATGCAAAAGAGATATTGTCTGCACCAGAGCTAGTAGCAAAGTTAACCCCTATTACTTTTCCTTCAGTACTAATCAAAGGTCCACCAGAGTTACCAGGATTAACTGCAGCATCTGTTTGAATTACATTCTCATATGTTTTACTAGTAGAACCAAACCAACCAGAAGATGTCTTTACTGACCTATTTAGACCACTAATTACTCCAGTTGTAACACTACCTGCATATTCTCCAAGTGGTGTACCAATAGCTATTACTGTCTGACCTGCTAAAAGAGTGTCCGAATCACCTAACTCTATTGCTTTCAAATCTTTGGCATCTATTTTTAATACAGCAATATCATTATTATCATCTCTTACTATCTCTACCACATCATATTCTTTTCCGTCTTGAGTTATTACTGCATATGAAGCATTCATATCAGAGACTACATGCTGATTAGTAATAATTATTCCATTACTATCTACAATAAAACCAGTACCTATGTTATTAACAGTATCAACTACACCCTCTCCCTGTTTAAGAGAAAGCGTTGTAACAGCAATACTAACAACTGATTCTGAAGATCTTTGAACAACATTAATAACCACATTCTCCTCTTCAGTAATATTTAGAATCGGTTTCTTTTCCTCTTCCTGTTGTTCTTCTACCTTATTATTAAGAAGTAACTGTTGTAGTTGTGGAGAAACTCTTAGTATTAAGATAAAAGAGACTGCAAGTAGAAGAAACATTGTAATAGTAATTAAAGAGACACCCAGTACTCTTAAATGTCTATACTTTTTAAAATCCATAGAGATCTTTTTCTTTATCTCCTTTTTTTCTTCCTTGTTTATTTCTTTTTCCATAAGTTAGTTATTAATAAATTTATTTATTAAGTAACTTAAGAGCTTCCTCAAGCTGCCTATCAAAGCCCTTTAGAAAATCCTCTGTACTATTCTCTATAATAACATCTGGAGTCACAGGATTCTCCCTGTTTAGCCATGTACCATCGGGAAGTAACCACTTTAAGGTAGTAATATGTAAACTAGAACCTCCTTGTAAATCTAAAACGTTTTGTGCAGTACCCTTACCGTAAGTTTTAGTCCCTAATACCTGTGCTACATCATTCTGTTGTAATGCACCCGCAAGTATCTCAGAAGCAGAAGCACTACCCTCATCTACAAGAACAACAACCTCAAATCCTTTTAATCTTGAATTCTTTTTAGCAAGAAACTCTTCTACATTACCCTTACCATCTTCTTGCTTTGCAATTAAAGTCCCTGCATCTAAGAAATCTCCTGCAGCATATACTGCAGCATCAAAGTAGCCTCCGGGATTACCTCTTAAATCAAGAACAATCTTTTTAACACCACTATTTACTACCTGATTAACCAAATTATCCCAATTCTTATTCCACTCTAGGTATGAAGAATCCGTAAATCTAGCTATATCTATAAAAGCTACAGACTTATTCTCTAGGTATGTAAGAGTCATACTAGGAACAGTAATCTCTCCCCTAGTTATCTTTATCTCAACAGCTTGAAGCTCACCTCTGTGTAAAACTTTCAAAACTACCTCAGTACCTGATTCTCCCCTTATCTTATCCACAATTTCATATATGTTATCCCCACTCTTAACCTCATAATCATCTACAGCAAGGATGTAATCACCTGCCCTAATACCTGCAGCCTTTGCAGGAGAACCGTCAAGAGGAGAAACGATAACGATAGCGCCATCACTATACCCTAGCTCTGCACCAATACCCTCAAAATACTTCCCACTATTAGTATCATTAAACTTCTCTGTTTCTTCAGGAGTTAGAAATATGGTAGCTGGATCCTCATATGAATCCACTAAACCTTTAATAGCACCATACATTCTCTCTTCATCATTTACTTTGTCTTTTTCTACATACTTACTCTCCATTATCTTCCAAACATCCCAAAAAAGATCTTGGTTAACCTTTGGAGTTGTAGAAATCAAATTTTCTAAAGTATTAGAATCTGTTTGTCTACCAAAAAAGATACCCAATGAAAAAGATACTACAAGAAGTACTAGTATCCATATGTTTTTTCTGTTCTGATTACTATCGTCCACAAGTTAGTAGTTTAAAAATAAAGTATACCCGAAATTATATTACCCCTTACCCGTGATTACAAATCAACAAAGTCTAAGAGTCCAATATGTACTAATGATTGCCCTTTTTTCTGGAAATCAACATATACATATCCTGAATCTCCCTGTATATCTATAATCTTTCCAATATATCCATATGTATTTGGAGATCTAGAAATAACTACTTGATTAATATATCCATTTACAAACCACCCTTTGTTCTCTTTATCAAATTTTGAGATAACAAATAGTTGATTCTCATACCCATCTAGTATAACTAAACGGTCTTTAAGAGAAACAAGATTTTGAATAAACTTAGTATCACAATGTACAGAGCCAAAACCTCCCAGTACTGCTACAGGTAGACCAATATTTCTAAACTCTCTGTATGAAATAGCGTAGGTAATAATAGCAACAGCACCTCTTTCAAAAAGCTCATAGGCAACCTTATCATACAGATATGGACCAACCCAAACAATCTTTCCAGAGTAATCTTCCTCAAGTATTTTCTCTGTCACAATACTATTACCATCTGCAAGAATATCTAACTTACCAAAGAATCGGTTCTCACTTTTTGTAGTAGCTACTGCATCTATACAAACAGCATCAGTAGTAATAACTATACCGTCGTTAGGATTTACGGTATTAATATAACCATTAAAATCACTAACAAATACACTACTACTCTCCTCTCCCAGTACATCTATATATCCTTTACTAATCCTACTTAAATCTAATATCCCAGATACAGGAGAAAGAGCCTTTAGAATATTTAAACCTCCCCTACTTACCCTCTGCGCAATAACTTCGCCTTCATCAACATACTCTCCATCAATCCTACTTATATACTTTTGTATTTCTTCTAAGCTACAGTTTAATACCTTAGGTAGATATATACTTTTCTTTACACCACTACCTACTCCTTCAAAGAGTTTCTCCCCCTCTTTTACATAGGTACCCTGTTTAACAAAAACTTTCTCTCTACCAGTGAGAGGTATACTAAATTTGTAATCTGTATATTTTTCAAACAACCTACTCCTTATTTCCATTACTCCAATTCTGTAATTTAATATTGTTTTCTTTAGCACTAGGACCGTAAACAATTGGTCTAATTCTGCAATCAACTACTAAACCCTCATATCTAATACCACCTCTAGTAGATACAAAAGATACATCAGTAGTAGTAAAGTGACTTAAAACTGCACCATTCTTTAAGTTACCTTCCATAACAACTTTGTTTGTGACAGAAGGTATATTAAAAATCTCTAAGTTAGGATTCAGAGCATATATATCTCTCTCTTCAAAATCTTGAGACATAATTTTACCAGAGAAAAGTATCTTGTTCTTACCCTTACTAATATTAATCTCAGGTATTACGACCTTGTAAGCACCAGGTAGTATGTCTCCTTTGATAACCATAATTTCTTCTGCTAAGGAACCCTGTATTAAATTTTTACCATAGGTAAGAATCTTGTTCTCTACATCCATATACAAATCAAAGACCCCTTCTAATTCAAAACCGTCTATAACTGAAAGAAGCAACTCTCTTTTATTTAGAAGCTTAGCTAATTTACCAGTAAGTATTACACCACTCTTACCCCTACCAAATGCATTTAACTTACCCTCACTACTTTCTTTAATAGAAAGGTTTTGTATAGTGACAAAGGAGCGCAATATATCCGTTAGAACTGTATCAGAAACATAGTCTGGAGTATTAGCAACAAAATTAGCCCATTTATCCATAACTTCATCAGAACTTGACTCTACAGAAAGAAATGCTTGTAATTTAGAACTTCTAATAGAATCAATTAACCCTATCTCACTACCCCAAGATATCTTACTCTTGGAAAAATCTAGTTCCTTTTTCTTCTCTTTAGAAAATATCCCTGTAGAAGTTTGCTTTTCTCTAATTCTAAATACAGAGAAATGGGATAAATCGACATCTATCCACAACAAATCATCATATCCTAATCTCTCTCTTAGACCTTCCATTAAGGATCTCACATATTTCTCATCTACAACCCTTAAAGCAATATCCTTAGAGAAATCCTTTAAAGAAACATATATCTTATTAAAAAAAGGCTGATCATCATCAACCATTACCTTTATACCAGCTACCCCCACTCCCTCTTTTTGAAAATCTACAATCTTAAAAACTCCTTCCCACTTCCTATCAACAATATCCCATTCAAATTCTTTCTCTAATGAATCAAAATATTCAAACCAAAAATTCTTACTAAATACGGTATCATCCATTCTAAATTTCAAAGGTGAAAGATCTGTAATATCGGAAAGAACATATGTCTTTTGAGCAGTAAAATCTGTATATGCTAAATTAGCATATACATGATTCTCCTTTATCAAAACTGTTAAATATGCATTCTTTTGTAGTATGGGCAGAGTACTCATGACAATAATCAGTTTACCAGTAAAAGGAATATTTGGAAACTAAGTAAGTAAAAAAAAGAGGCTCATATGAGCCTCTTCATATTCTAAATCAAAAAGATTAAGCCTCTTTAGCTACATATGGAAGTAATGCCATATATCTAGCTCTTTTGATAGCTCTCTTTAATTGTTTCTGGTGCTTGTGACATGCTCCTGATTTTTCAGTAGCAATAACCTTACCTCTTACAGATGTAAACTTTTTTAATTGATATACATCCTTGTAAGAAATACTCTTCACACCAGAATCACACAAAGGACATGTAAGATTTTGTACAATCTTTCTTCTCCTTCGAACCTTCTTCTTACCACCGTAAGAATCATCATTGTTGTCTTCTTCTGTTACACTCTTATCATCAAAGACATCCTCTAATGTTGGTGCTATTACTTTTTTCTCTTCCTCACTCATTTACTTACTAAAACCTAAATTAAAATGGTAAATCTGAATCCTCTAATGGATCCTCATCAGATGCTGTATCCTCACTACTCTCAACTTCAACCTCTTCCTCTACTGACTCTTCTTTATGATCTTCAATAGCGGAACCATTACCCTGCTTTCCCTTACTATCCAAAAGAATCATATCATTTACTCTAACCTCAGTCTTGTATCTTGTAGAACCATCTTCTGCTTCCCATGATCTAGTAGAAAGAGATCCTTCTATGTAAACCTTCATTCCCTTTGCAAGTAGCTGTTGACAAATCTCTGCCATCTTATTCCAAGCTACAATATTATGGAACTCTGCAACCTCTTTTAAATTACCATCTTGGTCCTTCCAAGACTTGTTAGTTGCTAAACCAAATGTAACTACAGGAGTACCACCAGTTGTATATCTTAACTCTGGCTCCCTTGTTAAGTTCCCTATTAACTGAACTTTGTTTAAAGACCTTGCTGACATTGTATGTATATATATAAATTTAACTTACCTAAAATATTACCAGCCAAAATTTAAAAAATCCTGAACTAAACCTCTATTTCTTTCTTCTTAATTCTTGTACCAATCTCCTCTGGATGATCCTCTTCAACAATCATAAATCTAAGAATCTCTTGTCTTAAATGAAGTAATCTCTTCATCTCATTAATAATGGAAGGAGAACATTTAAAGTTATAGACAATGTAGTAACCTTCGTTATGACCCGCTATCTTGTATGCAAGATATCTCTTACCCCATACATCTACATCCAATACCTCTCCACCCTTCTGTTCCATCATATCCACAAATTCTTTATGAATACTTTTTCTTAAATCATCAGGTAGTAATGGCTTTAATACAACCATCATCTCGTAGTTTCTCATCTTTTTTACTCTATCTGTTAACATCAAAAAACAAACTATTAAATTAATATCAATGCGAATGGAATTTTAGCAGAAAAACGAGCTAATGACAATTCTATTCCTAACTATTTGCAAGTATCACTATATAGTCACCATCCTTAACTACATACTCTTTACCATGATTTTTAACTAAACCTCCCTCTTTTGCCTTAACCCATCCCCCTACTTTTAGCATTTCTTCTACATTAATTACATCTGCGGTAATAAAGTTTTTGGCTAAATCTGAATGTATAACTCCAGCTGCATCTTTAACAGAAGCTCCTCCTTCTATAGTCCATGAGTTACACTCTTTCTCAGAACCAGTATAAAAGGTAAGAAGATTTAATCTTTTGTAAGCATACATAATTACATCTTCTACAGTCGTTGGTTTTCCACCCAAAAGCTCAATATACTCATTAAACTCCTCTTCTGACATACCTGCTAAATCAGAAAGTAATTTTACATCAACTCTGACTATATACTCTTTAGCACTATCATTTGATATTTCCATCAATTCACTTTCCCATTTACTAATACTCTCCTCATCTAATCCCTCTTTACAATTCAAAAGAAACAATCTCTGTTTAGCAGTAAGTAACCAAAGAGACCTAACGAATTCTTTCTCTTGGATATTAAAATTCATATCAATAACAGGGATTCCCTCATTTAAGCCTTTCTCTATCCTTTCTAATACAGATATCTTCATCTCTGCATCTTTCGTAATACCTGACTTACTCTCCCTTTTAACAGCAAGTAATTTCTTCTCTATAACTTCTAAATCCTTAAGCATTAACTCTGCTTGTACAATTTCAAAATCTTCAACAGGATTAACCCTGTTGTATACATGTACAATCTCTCCACTACTAAATGCTCTTAATACATACACTATTACATCTACCTCTCTAATATGAGAAAGAAACTGATTCCCTAAACCCTCTCCCTTAGATGCGCCTTTAACTAGACCAGCAATATCTACAAATGTCATAACAGAGGGAACAATTTTTTTTGCCTTAAAGAAATTAGAGAGAGAATATAATCTCTCATCTGGTATTTCTACAACCCCTACATTCTTATCTATCGTACAAAAGGGAAAGTTCTCTGCAGGTACAGCTTTCTTAGTTAAAGCATTAAACAGAGAGGACTTACCAGCATTAGGTAGTCCTACAATTCCCAAAGAAAGTGTATGTGATCTAACTACATCACTCATATATATTTAACAAAATCTTAACCCCGCATTATATCACCTCCATACTATTACAAAAAGATTTCTTACATACCCTTTCAAAGAATCATATTCTAAAGTAATATATTCTCATGCAAAAAAATCTCTTTAAATATATACTCTCATTACTAATACTAATTGGTGGTACTACATATATATATGCACAAACATATGATTTCAGTATTCAAAATACTACAGTAATTAGATATACAACAGGACAAGAGTATGTACTTGTACAAACAGAATATACAAGAGAGGTTAAAAACACTTCTTACTACTACTCTACACAAGGAGAGAAAATATTCCATATACCAGATCTACCAAACAGTAAAAGCTCAGAAATACTGCTTGAGAGACAATTTAAAACTGATTCTTTAACAGTGGTAGATGCACTGACAAAAAGAGCAGTAGCTTACACAGTAGAGGAATTAGAGATTGGAGAGGGTATATATGTAAAAGTACCAAACTACAAACAAACAACATACAACTCTCCATACAAGATATTGGTAGAATACAAAACACATGATTTAGTAAAGAAAACAATTAATCATGTTGTACTACTTGCCCCAGCATTACATGAAGATACAGAGTTTGAACAGATTGACTCTACTAGTGGTACAAAAACAGAGCTTAAATATGACCTTAAGGTCATTACAGACAGAGATATTCCCCCACTTGCTAATATATATCCTCAAGATTTTAAGGTAGAGGAAGGTAAAGATATTACAACCTATATATTCAATTCTAATGATAGAGTGGGAAAATCTCCTTCACTTGAGTTTGGTACACAACAAATATATAGGTTTGAGCTTAAGTACAAAACTCCTAAAACAGATAGTATTGTACCTGATAGATACTCATCACTTTTTAAAGCCCTCTCTACCAATATATATGAACTTTCCCTACCAAGAGATTTTGAAGAAACTAATCAAAGAGTAAAGATAGAGAGCATATACCCTACCCCTTCGAAGATAGTAAAAGATGATGAAGGTAATATACTAGCCCAATTTGAAGTACCAGCAAACAAAAGTAGTGAGATATCGGTAGTTGGATATATAACGGTAATGCAAGATACATATTCTGAAAAAACAGCTATACCCAACTCTTCTTTAAAAGAGTACTTTACTCAGATATCACAAAGCAGTGAATTAAAGAAATATACTGTCCCTACCAAATATTGGGAAAGTTCAGATTCATATATACAACAAGAAGCAAACAAACTACTAGATGAAAGTACAACCTTAATGGATTTAGTAAAGAATGATTACAGATATATTAATGACAAACTAGAGTACGATGAAAGTAAGGCAAACAGTGATAACGAAAGAATGGGAGCAAAAGCAGCATTACAAGGAGAAGCATCAGTATGTATGGAGTATGCAGACTCAATGATAGCGATACTAAGAGCACAAGGGGTACCTGCTAGGGCAGCTCTTGGATACTCTAACCTTACCACATTAGAAAACAGTAATACCGAAGGTAGTACAAGACATCAGTGGGTACAAATATGGGTACCTGATTACGGATGGCTAAGTATAGATCCTACATACGAGAGTGAGAATATGCTCATTGGACAGAATATAGAGAAGATACTTTGGGAAACATTCTTTGATGAAGAGTTGAGTAATATTAAAATATACTCTGCAGACAGAGTAGAAAGAGAAGATTTCTCTAATTACTCAGTACTTGTATATGCAATAGAAGAGATACCAAACGAGGATCAACTACTAGTATATTCAGATATTATCCCAATAGTGGAAGAAAACAAAGGTAGCGGTATGGAGAATCTCAATATCTTTGTAAAAACTACTGTACTGGGCAAGTCCTTGATAATACTTTTACCTATACTTCTTCTACTGGGTTCACTAATAGTTGTATTGATGTTAATAACTGTAGTAGCAAGAAAGCTTAAATCTCGAAAAGCTCCTTTAGATCAACAGCGTTAATACCATCTTCCAACCTGTCTTGCGTTGTTGCATATAGGGTCATTAATAAATCTCCCTTCTTTACCTTATCCCCTACCATCTTCTCCATATATATACCTGCTTCTTTAATCTTAGGAGTTCCTAATGCTCTGGCAATCTCTACAATCTCTCTAGTACATATATATTTAATCTCAAAATCTTTAGGGGCAACAACTTCATGTTTCAATGTCCCAGGCTCTAAATCTGCTGCTTTAACTTCACTTTTTGCACCTTGCGCTTTGGCTATCTCCCAGAATTTCTTCAATGCTTTCCCTGAGTCCAACAGTTCTCGAGCAAGTTTTTTACCCTCCCCCTTCTTTGCTTTCCCGTTGTGTTCAAAAATCTCAGATGCCATAGCTACTACTGTCTCCTCCATACCAAGAGGACGTTTCTCATCTCTCTCCAATACTCTTAAACAATCTCTCATCTCTAAGATAGGGCCTACTCCATTACCATCAGGTCCTTTAACAACTCTTTTAAATGTTACACACTTAATACCAAACTGATCGAAAAGTTTCTCGAACTCCCTACTCAAAAATTCCAAGTCATCAGGCCTTTCTAACTTACTACCCTTACCGTAAGGGAGATCAATTAGAACAGAGGTTACACCCATAGCTATCTTTTTAGCTACGATACTAACTAACACCTTTTGGAATTCCTGAATCTTAAGGGATCTCTCCACATTGATAATCTCATCATCAGCTGGGGCTAAATACAATGAGCCTCCCCATATCATACATGCACCAACCTTAGCTACAACCTCATATACTTTCTTTTTAGTCACAGAAACAGGCATAACGGTCTCTAAGATATCAGTTGTACCTGCAGGGGATGTAATAGCTCTTGTGGAACTATTAGGAATCACCAACCCAGTAGCTGCAAGTATAGGAACTAAGATAGGGGTGATACCCTTACCTGCTGTACCACCAATGGAGTGCTTATCTACTACTAACTCTTTGTTATTTTTAATATATTTAAAATCCAATATCTCTCCAGAACCGGCCATACCCTTGGTCATCCACTTAATTTCGTCATTATCAAAACCAGGATTAAAGAAGGTAGACACAAAGAAGGCTACCTCTGTCTCTTTAAGCTTACGAGACCCAATATCTTCCATAATTGCAAGTATCTCTTCCTCATTTAGACGATGACCAGAGATCTTTTTCTTAATAGCTTCTAGCGACTTACTAGCGTTAGGTATATCTATCATTACCTTCGCACCCTCAGGGATATGATATTCCTCAGGAATCTCCTCATACAGACCCACTTCTCCTATACTTACCTTGGTATCTGTAATTATAACTTTTACGTAAAGCTCAACATCCCTGTAACCAAGTAAAACTATCTCCCCCTCATTGATACCAAGATCATCAGCATCACTCTGATGTACTACAATGAACAGGTCTTTACCCGCTCCCAGATCAATCTTTTTGCTCTTTAGGTACATTGCCATACTAGTAAGTTATTAAAATTAAGATTCAAAAAGCCAAGGATATTTAGCACGAACAACATCAGCAATTTCCTTAGGTTTTAATATACCAAATTCGGTCAGAAAGCCAGTGACAAGACCACTGTCTACTATCTCGAACGCAGGGTTGTAAATGGAAAGACCATCAGGAGCATCAGGCCATAACTCCTTACTCTCTCTTACTTCGATAGTAAGGGAGTCTACCCCAATATGAGGATCTACCTTCAAAAGTGGTGAAACAACATAAACAGGCTTACTTGCATGGTATGCAGACATAGCAATACCCCAGCTCCCTATCTTGTTTATACAGTACCCCTTTATTGTAATTTGATCACTACCAATGAACACAGCATCTATTGGTACAGAACCCCTACCAATAACAAAAGACTCTGCTGCACTATCAGCAATCATAGTAGTAGAAATACCGTCCTCTAAAAGACTTTTAGCAGTTTTTCTACCTTGGAATAAAGGTCTAGTTTCTGTACATACAACATCAAAAGATTCCTTCCCTTCCCCTATCCCCTTCATCACTGCAACAGCAGTAGAAGAGTGACAATGAGTAAGAACATTTTCAAAAAATTTTAATCTAGGAACACCCAACTCCACTATAGCTCTCTTACTATC
>DHVL01000057.1:0-14966 GCA_002412645.1 Candidatus Dojkabacteria bacterium UBA5209
AAAACATAGTCTGGGTCTTGTTTCTTTCTCTTTACGGCAACATATTCAGAGATATATTGCATAGGTCCTGGTCGATATGCGGCAAGAAGGTAGCAGATATCCTCTTGTGTCTCTGGTTGTAATGCTTTAATACTTCTTTTCATACCTTCACTTTCCATCTGAAAGACTCCTACTGTATGACCACTTTTAATAACTTCGTATGTTTTTTTGTCATTAGGATCTAATGTAAACAAATCAATCTCTTTCTTTCTATTAACTCGAATCTTAGTAAGAGCCTCTCCTATTACATTAAGATTTCTCAGTCCCAAGAAATCAAACTTCATTAAACCAACATACTCTATATCAGACATCTCAAACTGAGTCATACCTATACCACCACCGTGAGAATCTCTTTGAATTGGACAGTAGTTTACCACTGGATCAGGTGTCACAATTATTCCACAAGCATGTGTAGATGTACCCCTACATATACCAGAAACCTTTCTTACAATCTTTGCTAACTCTAATGTCTTTTCGGAAGAATTTATTATCTCAGCAAACTCTGGATTATGCTCTATCATATAATCAATATCTTTAGCTTTACCAAAAACAATCTCTACCATCTTTGCAAGTCTATCTGTCATAGCCAACTCTATTCCCAATACCCTACCGACATCTTTAATTGCTTGGCGTGTTTGAAGCTTACTAAATGTACCAATCTGTTTAACATTCTCTATTCCGTATTTCTCAATGGTGTAATTGATAACTTCATCTCTTCGTTTATCTGCAATATCAATATCAAAATCAGGAGGAGAATCTCTTTCAGGATTAAGGAATCTTTCAAAGTAAAGTTCCCAACCAATTGGCTCGATATTGGTAATATCTACACAATATGCCACTACAGAGCCACAACCAGAGCCTCTCATACCTACAACAATTCCGTTTTCTCTACAAAAGATTACAAAGTCCCTAACAACCAAAAAGTAATCATTGTATCCTTTGTCATCAATAATTTTTAACTCATACTCTAATCTCTCTTCAATATCTTTGGTCAATTCCCCATACTTTTCTTTTACACCATCATATGCAAGTTTCTTTAAATATGAAGCTGAAGTATACCCCTTAGGTAAATCCATAAAATGTGGTTCCACCCTGCCAAATGTAATATCAAATTCCTCAATTTCATCAACAATCTTTTGAGTGTTCTCAATTGCAGTTGGAATATCTTTGAAAAGCTCCTCCATCTCTTCGGGAGTTTTAACATAGAATTCGTTGGTCTCCATCTTTCTTCTGCTAGGATCCTCCCATGATTTACCATCATTAATACACCAAAGAATTTCTTGAATATATGCATCCTCTTTATCTAAATAGTGAGCATCACAAGTTGCTACTAAGGGTAGGTTTAATTCTTCGGCAATTTTAATCAAAGAAGGATTAACTTGTTCCTGTTCTTCCATTCCATTTCTTTGTATTTCAATGAAGAAAGAATCTTTAAAAATCTCAGAGTATTTCTTTGCAGCACCCAATGCCTGATCGTAAGTACCTTCCAAGAGAGGCTTAGCTACAGGGCCTGCTAAACATCCAGAGAGTGCTATTATTCCTTCTGTATATCTTGAAAGTGTTTCAAAATCTATCCTAGGTTTGTAGTAAAAACCCTCCATATGAGCAATAGATACAATCTTGATGAGGTTTTTATAGCCCTGAAGATTTTTAGCAAGTAAAACCATATGGTTATACCTATTATCTATCCCATACTCTTTATCCTCCATACCTCTTGGAGCAATATATATCTCACAGCCAAGTATTGGTTTAATACCTGCTTCTTTCATAGCGCTTTTGAATTTCATAGCACCATACATATTGCCATGGTCAGTAATAGCGCAAGCTTTCATACCACTTTCTGTAAGCTTCTGTGCTAAATTGGGCAGACGAATTGTACCATCCAACAGAGAGTACTCCGTGTGAAGGTGTAAATGTGTAAACATAATTTATTAGCTCATCTAGTTCTGATATACTAGGTTATTATGGATAGAGGGTACATTTCAAGTATGACAAAGAAAGTGAATAACAGAGGGATTTTTAAATCCAAAAACAAATTCCCCCTCACCATTTTCCTCCTTTCTTTCATCTTGTATCTGTTAATTCTTTCTCCAGCTATAGAGAAAACTATTCAGCAAATTGTCATAAATCAGGTAAGAAACAGTAAAGAGTTAACACTTAACTACCTAACTCCACTCTCAAACTCACAGGTATATGCACAAGAATACTCCCTTAACACCCTCTCTACAACGGATTTACTTGAAAAAGTAAAAAGTAAAACAGAAATACGAACCGAAGATCCAAGAGTCATCGCTATGCAAAAGTTCCTACTTGCATACAACTCCCCTATGTATCCATATGCAAAAAATTTCATAGAAGAAGCAGAAAAATATGGACTAGATTGGAGATTAGTTGCCTCTATCTCGGGTGTAGAATCTGCATTTGGAAACCTTGTTCCAAGAGGGACAAACAACGGGTGGGGATGGAGAGGAGAAAATCCAACAGAACAGGGTTGGAGTCAATTTGATACATGGGGACACGGTATTGCAACTGTCACAAGACGTCTTGCGCTAGGATATGGTACTAACTTAACACCATTTGATATAGAGAGTACATACTGCCCTCCGTGTGGTCAAAATCCCGCACATCTATGGGCCAATGGAGTCTCTAGATATATGCGTGAGCTAGACTACTATGTTGACAACTTAGATACTTTTTAATAAAAAGATAATATGCTATCACTCATTTTTAAAATACTTTACACATTAACAACCTTTGTACAGACACTATTAATCTTTAGAATTGTACTTAAGGTAATAAATGCTAATCCAACAAACAGTATTGTAAGTTGGATATACAATCTTACTGATTCATTCCTACAGCCCTTTAAAGGTATAGTAGCACAGGAGATGTTAATTGATAGGTTTAGATTAGAGCTTACACCAATAGTAGCTTTAATCTTCTTTTCGATCTTAGGATTTGCCCTCTCAGAACTCTCTAAAGCCTTTAGACAAGCTAATTAGTTCGCTTTGTGGTATAATAGCTGATATGGCAAAAATAGATCTGAAGCAATCTTCGGGATTGCCAATTTTTTACAGTGCAGAAGAACTACAGCCCCAAGGATTAACAGTAGGTGATACAGCTACCATCTGTATAGATGATATCCGTTCACAACTACTTAATGAAGATCTAAACTGTCCTGAAATTTTCTACAAGAAGTACAAAGATATAGACAAAGATTCTGTTTTTAAAAGCAAGAATCTTAAAATAAATATGTACTTAATATATCCAAATCTAGCAGGTATTGAATATGCCAAAACATACGCAACTAAGTGTAAAAGTAGACCAAGAATATTAGAAGTAATATATGGTGGTGGAATGATCTTACTACAAAAGTATGATTCCGCATTAAAGAATAAGATAGTTAAGATTCAAATAAAAAAAGGACAAAAAATAATAGTACCAGCAGGATATACATGCTCAATAACTAATTCTAGACAAAATTCTAATCTCATAGTCCTTGAAATTCTCTCTAGAGATGCAAAACCTCGAGTAGTGCTTGATGATAAGGGGGGAATGGCCTATTATATTATTAG
The DNA here is from genome assembly GCA_002412645.1 of Candidatus Dojkabacteria bacterium UBA5209. Lineage (GTDB taxonomy): Bacteria > Patescibacteriota > Dojkabacteria > SC72 > SC72 > UBA5209. Next base: position 3,615 of record DHVL01000057.1, read on the forward strand.
AAAGAACGCAAAACAGGAAATTGTTAGAAATCCAGATTACAAGATAGTAAACGAACCGGAGAAATTAAATTGGGATACCATTCTTTCTAAATATGGTATTACTGCAAAGACACCAATTGTAAAGCAAGTAATGAGGAAATATGAGAAATTTGACTGGCTATTTAAAGAAGACTCTGTTGATATCTAGTTTCATCCTGGCTTTACTTTCACTTCCTTTCATTTTCACAAAACAAACATCAGCATTAGAGGGATTTGATATCAAATCCGATTTCTCTCATACATGGGACGGAAGTACAGTACAAAGTACAATATATATAACAATATCATCTGAAACGCCAAGAGTTATAACATATTACACAATTACTTTACCTGATGAAAATCTTAAACCAGAGGTATTCTTAATAAACAAGAATACAAAATTAGAACCAACATACCATGATAGAACACAAGCAACAGATTTAGTAATAGATTTAGAGAACAGTGTTGTTTCAAAAGATAAACCTATTACATTAAAATTAACATACAGTACAGAAAATACATCAACCTCTCTTTCTCTAATATCCTCAGTAAAAGATACAACCAGTAGAAGTTTTACCTTTACATATCCCAAGACAGAAGGGGAAGTTACATGGTCATCAACACCAATAGAAAGAGTTACCCAAAAAGGTGAGAATATTGAGATAGAAACAGCACCACCACAAAGTAACAAATTAAATATTTCTTTAGGAGATAATATCACATATGTTTTTAATATTAGTAGGAATTTAATAAACAGTAGTGATGAAATGATCTCTTCTGAAATTAATCTACCTCCAAACAGTAACAACCAGAAATTAATTGTAGAAAAAATAGAACCAAGACCTGATAAAAGCTACAAAGATATTAATGGTAATTACATACTACAGTATGAAATAGCACCACAAAGTAATATAGATGTCTCAATTAAGGGATACCTGGTTATGGATAAAACGGTGTATTCAACAGTAATAACTCCAAATATAGAACAAAGATCTCTATGGGAATTAAAATCTACTGATTTAGAAAAAAGATTACAAAAATACTTAGATGAAACAGGAATAAAACAATTTACAAACATATCTGAATTAAATGAGGAAGAAAAATCTCTACTTTACAAAACCCTCTATTACTTTGTAATAGAAAATCTCGAACCTAATACATTAACAGTTGGCTCTCTGGCTGGTTCAGCAAGACTAGGAGGGCAAAGAGCATTAGAACAACAAGCACAATCTACTAGTGAGGACTACGCAGATGCAATGATATCACTCTTTAGATATTACAAAATCCCAGCAAGATTAGTCATAGGATATATTACTAATATTTCTGATTACCACCCAGACGGTATGTATCATTACTGGGTAGAGTATTTAGATTTAGATAAAAAGGATTGGATAATAGTAGATCCATTTTTAGAAGATTACTCAAAGGCTTCTCTGCTAAATAGAGAACTCTTTGATCATGTCTCACTCCTGTATAGATTTGATAATCCAAATACTCCCAAACTCTCCTACTATTCAGAGAATGATTTCTTAATAGAATCTAGCTCAGAGGAAGTAAATATTAATTACGATATTGAATTAGCTTTCTCTCTTAAACCATATAGTAAAACAGATTCACACCTACAAGGCTCTATTACAATTAAAAATATCGGTAATACAATAATAGATTCATTTAAGATATTAAAATCTAATCCTAATATTAATAAATATACAGACTTTATTGAGAATAACAGTAGTACAATACTACTACCAAATGATAGTACAGAAATAAAATTTAATATCCCTTCTGATGAGATAGAAAAGAATATATATGCTGTACTCTCCGCTTTAAGTGGAACAGAACAAACAGATGAAAAATATATTGAAACAGAATTAGAACTAATAGAAGATAATAGTACATTATTGATATTTTCTAAACTAACATCAATACTTCTGTATATAATAGTAGCAATACCCCTCTACTTTATCTCTAAAAAGTTAAATAATGGATAGCCCAATTCTACTAACAATACTAATATTAATATTAATGGCCATACTCTTTTTAATGGCTAGGATTAATAGTCTGAAAGTTCCAAGTAAAAAGAAGAACAAAATATACTCCAAATTAGAAGATTTAAAAATACAAATAGAAGATGATGATATATACGCAAGAAGAGATGCGATAATAAAATTAGATAACCTACTCTCTAAGGCATTACAAATTAGATATAAGAATGACTTAAATTGTGGAGAAAATCTTAAAAAAGCAAACAAGCTTTTTCGTAGAGATAAATACCAAGAAATATGGGATATACATAAGATAAGAAATGAGATAGTACACAAAGATAAAGAGATAGGATATGATACAGCACAACGTGCTTACAAAGTATATAAAATGGCAATAAATAAAATACTCTCATGAAAACATTAAAACTTTTTACAACAATAGTATTACTGTTGCTCAGCTTTAGCTTAATATCAGCACAAGATAGTACAGTAGAGATAGACACAGAAACTGCAGAAAATGAATCAATACCAATAGTTGAAGAAAAAGAGAAAACAACTACAAGTACAAATAAATATTTTGAATTAGAGTTGATTAGAGGAACACAAAATCCCCTGACAAAAAGTATTCCATATACACTATATATCACTCCCAAAATAGAGTCTGAAGAAACACAAATTCTTTGGAGTGTACCATCTACATTGATTGCAAAACCATCACACAAAGAATTCCAAACTTTACAGAAAGATCAAACATATACATTTAAAATGAATGTATCACCACAAAGAGAAGGCTCATATGAAGTCACTGCAAATATTGTATCTTGGCAATACGATATAAACTATACTAACAGTGTAAGCTCTACTTTAGAACTAAGTAAAAATCTAGTAGTACAACCAGTAGATTCAGAATATACACTATCAATATTACTACTTACATTGGGAGGGTTAATCCTTCTTGGAATGGGAGGGTTTCTTGCTTACAAAGCTTCAGACAAACTAATAAAGAAATTAAAGAGTTGGCTTACTCCACCTTTTTAAGCTTTTCAACCTCTTTCTCTAATTCTCTAACTCTTTCTAAAAGAGTGCTCTCTTCATACTTAGAAGCAAGGAAATAGTCTGTAGGCTTTTGGAAAAAATCCGATATCTTTTTTAATATCTCTAAGTTAGGATATGAATTAGAAGTCTCATATGAACTAATTGTTTTATCAGATAGTCCCAAACTCAACGCTAAACTTCTTTGAGAGATACCATACTCTTCTCTTGCTTTTCTTAATCTCTCTGCAAAATATATCATTTAAACAAAGTATTAAAAATATCTCTTACTATTTCCCCAATTGAAGCTCTTTGTGTATTAATTATATTCTCTCTCTTAGGAGTAGTATACACATCAAACCCCTCTTCATATCTCTTTGTTTGGTCTGGAAGATTGTAAGGGTTTCTAATCTCTTCTCTTAGTTTACTAATAGTGGAACTCTTTTCATTTAGAAGTATTTGACCTTCATCTAACTCTTTCTCTAAATCAACTACCTTTTGTAAAAGTTTCTTCTCAGTAATCTTTAAAGTCCGGAGTTGATCCTCACAACCTGGTAGCTTAGAAGCACTTTCTAATATCTTCTTATGTTCATCAGACTTAAGTAGTTTAATACGTATCTCATTCTCATCTACAGCTGCATATTTGTAATATGCCATCTCTCTACTACTTGGTTTTCTACCCAAGACATCTAGGAATATATTCTCTACGAAAGTACCTTTTTCAGTAGGGAAATCTCTTAAAGAGCGTCTACCTCCTGAACTAAAATCATCATTTGTATCTTTGAAAAAATCTTCTCCCCCAGTAATCATACTTAATTATACCGTAGATATGGGGAAATTACACTACATTGGAGCGGGAGACGGGACTCGAACCCGCAACCCTCTGTTTGGAAAACAGATATTCTAACCATTGAACTACTCCCGCATTGAGTAGATTTTACTCTGGACTCTCTTCCTTTTCAATCTCGCCCTTTACCTCTTCTACTTGCTCTTCCTCAACCTCTCCAACAACAGGTACTACTACTTCATCTGTTAGGTATAAATCTTTTACATTACCAACCTTAAGTGCTTTTCTTCCAACTCTTTCTCTAAGGTAGAATAGTTTGGATTTCTTAACAGTACCTCTTTTAACAACTTCAATCTTTTCTAAAAGATTAGATTGCATAGGGACTACTCTTTCAACACCTACACCGTAGGATATTTTTCTTACTGTAATAGTTTGATTAGAACCACTAGCTTTCATACCAATAACTACACCCTCAAAAATCTGTGTTCTCTCCTTATTTCCTTCCTTAATCTTCATATACAGTTTAACGGTATCACCAACTTTAACATTAGGTCTCTTCTTAAGCTGATCCCCCTCTATTTTCTTCATTATATTTATATCCATATCTTTTGTAGTAATATATAAAAAGCGCAATAAAATAATTATGCACCGGCTATTATAGAATAATTTCGCAAATTATGCCACAATGTATTAGAAAAAACTGCCATGCATATCAAACAGAAAGTATTACTAATAATAATGGACGGAGTAGGAACAGCACCAGATTCAGAAGGAAATGCTGTAGTAAAAGCTAACCCTCAAAATCTCTCCTCAATATGGAGTACTTCTCCACACACATATCTCCTAGCCTCTGGAGAGGCTGTAGGACTTCCAAAAGATGTAAAAGGTAATAGTGAGGTAGGACATATGAATATCGGTACAGGAAGAGTAATTACCCAAACATTACCAAGAATAGATCAATCCATAGAAAAGGGATTGTATTTTAAAAATGATACACTACAAGAAGCACTTAAATATGCACAGAAATCTAATTCAAGAATACATCTTTTAGGTTTACTAAGTGACGGTAGTGTACACTCACATATCTCTCATTTTGAAGCAACTGTTAAATATTTTGCAGAGAACAAATTTAATGGAGAACTCTTCATACATGCATTCACAGATGGAAGAGATTCCCCTCCTAATTCTGCTCTTACATACTTAGATAGGATGCAAAAAACATTAGACCAGTACTCCCTTGGTAAGATAGCTACACTTTGTGGTAGAGCATGGGCTATGGACAGAAACAACGGTTGGGAGAGAACAAAGAAAGCATATGACTTACTTACTACAAATACAGGTGATACATGTAGTACATACAAAGAGTGTATAGCGAAATCATATTCAAAAAAAATCTCAGATGAATTTGTAGAACCAACTGTAGTAGTACAGAATAGTAACATTAGACCAAGAGATGTAGTTCTTTTTCTTAACTTCAGACCAGACAGGGCATTGCAGCTTTCAAGGGCATTAGTGGATAGTAATTTTAATTTCTTCCCTAAAGCAAATGTATATCCCATTTACTTCGCAAGTATGGTTGAATACAGAAAAAAATTCCCTCCTAAGGTTCTGTTCCCAAGACAATATATTAATTACCCAATAGGGAATATAATTGCATCATTTGGACTAAGACAGTTAAGAATAGCTGAATCAGAAAAGTTCCCACATGTTACATACTTTTTTAATGGAGGAGCATCTGTTAGATATACCAATGAAGACAGAATAGAGATACCCTCCCCTTCAGTTCCTACGTATGATATGAAACCAGAAATGAGTGCAATAGAGTTAACTAATCAATTGCTAGGAAAAATAGAGTCCAATATATATGATTTCATTGTTGTAAATCTTGCGAATCCAGATATGGTAGCACATTCTGGAAATATACCTGCTACAATTAAAGCAGTACAAACAGTAGATTACTGCGTATCTTTACTTACAAAAGCGTTCACAGTAAGAGGAGGAGCGGTAGTAATAAGTGCAGACCACGGTAATGCAGAAGAGNNTCCTAAACTTAGATACTGGAGAGATGGATACAGAGCACTCACTTAACCCAGTACCTTTCATGATTGCGGGATTAAATATGCCACCTAGAACTCTACCTTACGGAGCACTAAAGGATATTACACCAACAATATTGGATATAATGGGGATACCAATTCCATCAGATATGACAGGAGTATCTTTACTGAGAGTTACTTCTTAGACACTCTTCTTAGAATACCACGAAGTATATATATAGCTACGATAATAGCTACAATTACAAGAATTACATTCTCATACTTACTAACAATTCCTCCAACCAAATCCCAGCTATCAGCTAACAAATATCCCCCATATGCTAAAAGAGTATTCCAGGTTAATGCTCCAAGCAAAGTATATATACTAAATATAATAAACTTCATCTTAGCAACACCAGCAGGGAAAGAAATTAATGTCCTAACTATTGGTATTAATCTTCCAATAAATACAATCTTGTTACCATGCTTTTTAAACAAACCAAAAGCCCAATCGACATCTTCCTTCTCAATGAAAAGATATTTACCATACCTATTCAAAAACTTAAGCATCACCTTCTCACCCCACATACCAATAAAATAAAAAGGGAGAGTACCCAAATATGCTGCAATTGTTGCTACTACAATAACCCAATATATATTTAAAGCTCCAGAAGAAGCTACAAAGCCAGAGAAAGGCAATATAATTTCACTAGGTATTGGAGCAAAGAAACTCTCAATAAACACAGAGAGAGCTACACCTGGGTATCCTACAGTAGTAATAATATTAACTAGCCAATCAATAAAAGACTGTATCATGTACAAGTAGAAAAAAGATTAAATATCAGATAATATATTAAACAAAACAGTATTACCAACCCCTACTCTGTTTTCTTTACAAAATCCAGCATTTACCTCTAGGGCATACTTGTATACATCACTAGAAGTAATATTAGGACAATATCCAGGTTCACAAGGTTGCATATCTTCATGAATATCTATAATAAAACCATTCTCATCGATAAAAAGAATATCTAAAGGAATATACATATCCTTCATCCAAAAAGAGGACCCTCCCGTAGTATCCATAATAAAAAGCATACCCTCATAATCACCTAACGTTCTTCTACCGGATAACCCTTGAAGCCTTTCTTGATTGTCATCAGCAATCTCCACCCTAACAATAAGAGATTTCCCATCTTGATTGTAAATCTCTACGGTACTTTCCTCCTCTTCTTTCTCTAATACCTCCTCTGTACTACCCTTCTCATCTACAAACTTAATATCAAAAATATTAAATCTGTCTTGTACAAAGTAAAAGATTACAAACAGAAAAAACAAATACAACAATATTTTCAATGAATTACTCATGGTTAATAATACTACCTGATAAATAAAATAAAAAGTATATAGACACAGAGGAAATCATCATGTAAAATGCCCATGCCATAAATTTGCATTCCCAAATACATGCAAACATTCGAAAAAGAGCTTAACCCAATACACACACGGGTTAGACAGATAAGCGATTTCTCACAAGTAAAACCGAGTACAGAAATAGAGCAAGAGGAATACCCACATCTTGAAAAAGTAACTCAGCTCAATGCATATACATCTGAGAAAATGATCAAGAGACTAAAAGAGCTAGAAATAGAGCTTGAGGAGCAAGTTAAACAAATACAAATGGAATCAGACTTAGATGCAAGAAAAGATGCAGTCGGGGTATACAACAAGATATTAAAAAGTATAGAAGAGAATATTGAAAGAATAAACAGAGAACTCTCTAAGTTAGATTCTCCATACTTTGGGAAAATACTCTTTGAAACAGAACTTAGTAACAAGAAACAAGAATTACCAATATATATAGGTAAGTTTGCATTAATGGATGAACAAACATACAAGCCGTTAATAAGTGATTGGAGAGCACCCATTGCAAATCTTTACTACGAAAATAGTGGACCTACTAATAATCTTCAATACAACACTCCATCGGGATTAAGAAAAGGTAATCTTTTACAAAAAAGACAGTTCAATATATCTGAAGCAAGATTTAAAAACATATATGATGCTAAAAGTGGAAATATGGCTGCAGATGAGTTCCTACTTGCTCAACTTAATCAAAGATTAGGACAAAAACTCCAAGACATTGTTGCAACAATACAAGCTCAACAGAATGGAATAATTAGAGAAGAGATAGATAAGCCTGTTATAATACAGGGAGTGGCAGGTAGTGGTAAAACCACAATACTACTACATAGACTTGCATACCTTTTTTATTCACACAAAGAAAGAATACACTCTGAAAAAAGTTTAGTCATAGGACCAAATAAAATGTTTCTTGATTACATTGCAGATGTATTACCAAGTTTAGGAATAGAGAGTGTAGAGGCAAATACATATATATTTTGGGCTAAAAATATCTTAGGGTGGGATAAAACATACGTATTACACCCATCAGAGGAAGATTTGGATATAAAAGAGTATAAAGGGTCATTAGAATTCATAGATATTTTAGATTCATACTTCGAAGAGTTTGAATCTGACCTTTTAGAAAGTATCCCCTACTCAAGAAAAGATATTGTAAGAAGAAGATATTACGAACTTAAGGAAACATATCCCAATATTACAATGGATGAAAGATTAACACTTTCTTTAGAGTATGCTTTTGCTCAGAAACAGTTTAGAGAGAAGAAAACAGGATTCCTTACAGACACACATGATATGGATAACAGTAAAAAGAAAGAAATACTTAAATATTTTAACAACAGTACCCTTCCAATTGAGGTATACAGAAATATGTTTAAGAGAGGATATTTACCTACTAAAATCTCCAAATACACATTACAAGCATTAGCAAGAAGCGGTAAGAACAAGACATATAGAATGGAAGACCTAGCACCAATACTGTATCTACATCTTAAAATACACGGTCACAAAGAGTATGAGAAAGAGTATGTAATGATAGATGAAGCTCAAGATCTAAGTCTTGTACAAATAGCTACACTACTACAAATATCTAAAAAGCAAAACGTTACAATTGCAGGAGACCTAGCACAATCAATAATACCTCCGTTTTACATTAAAGATTGGAATCAAGTAATACAACTCTTTAAGAAATGGGCTATTAAAAATTACTCATATCATCAACTAAATAGATGCTACAGAACAACATTAGAGATAATAGAATATGGTAATAAGATATTTAGAGATAGATTTCCTAAAAATTACAAACTACCGGAAGCAGTACTAAGACATGGCGAAGATATTAGGATATTACAACATAATAAGGATATAAAGGGTTTAAATGAAAAAGATGTAAAAGAATTAGTAGAAATACTTAAGAAAGAGTATGAAAAAGGTTCAGTCACATGTGCATTAATCTGTAGAGATAAAGAACATACTAAACAAACATATGAGAGATTACTCCCATATGAGCACTATTTAGAAAAAGATATTGTAGATTACACACTAAATGATTACAAAACAGGATTACTCATATTACCTGTTGAAGATGCAAAAGGTTTAGAATTTGATACAGTAATATTACTGGATGTAAATGATCAAAACTACCCAGATACAGAACTTTCTACTAGATTACTCTACGTAGCTATTACAAGAGCATTACACAGATTAATAATAATTGAAAATATAAATAAATCACCCCTTCTTAAACAATGAGCATATACGGATTAATAATTGGTATAGCGGTGGTATTAGGTATAGAAGTAATAAGAAGAAAGACAAATCTTAAAGAGATATATCTACTAATACCATTAATATTTGCCTTACTTGGAGCAAGAGCCCTTTACCTTTTACACAATATTGAAGAAATACTCGCAGGACAGGTAAAAATATTTAACATATGGGATGGAGGACTAGCACTCTTTGGAGCATTAATAGGCATACTCCTAGGTATATACATAATCTCTAAGCTCGTAAAACAGCCCTTCCTCAAACTCTCAGACAAATTCTTTACATACATACCACTAATACAAGCGTTTGGTCGAATAGGGAACTACTTTAATAAAGAACTTTACGGTAAACCAACAAGCTTACCATGGGCAATAGAAATACCCCAAGAAAATAGATTACAAGGATATGAAAACTACACCACCTTTCACCCAACATTTCTGTACGAGAGTATACTCAACCTCATACTGTTTGCTTTACTAATCTACCTTTCTAAGAAAGTTAAAGCTGACGGAATACTTCTCTCCCTCTATTTCATAGGCTACTCACTCATTAGATTACTTCTTAACAGAGTAAGAATAGATGGAGAATATTTACTTGGAATAGAAACTTCTGATCTTCTCTCTGTCATATTTTTAATCATAGGAATTGTACTAATATCAGTGAAATATAGAAGAAATTAGTTTTAAGATTATCAAAATTCTGATAGAATTGCCTAACATATGCTAAACAACCTTACAATTACACAACTTAGAGAAAAACTACTTAAGAAAGAAATCTCCTCTGAAGAAATAGTGAAGTACTACTTAAAAAAGATAGAGGAGAAAGATAAGGAATTGAATTCATATATCTCAGTATTTAATGAAGAATCCATTAAAGCAGCAAAAGAATTTGATGACGATTTTGAAAATAGAAAAGAGCTTAAACTAGGAGGAATACCAATAGCAGTAAAAGACATATTCTCAACCAAAGGACTACTAACTACAGCAGCATCACACATATTAGATGGATACAAACCAGTATATGAATCTACTGTAACACAGAGAATATTAAAAGAGGGTGGAATAATACTAGGTAAAACAAATCTGGATCAATTCTGTCATGGATCATCTACCACTACATCATATTACGGTACTACAAGAAACCCATATGACCACAATAGACTACCCGGTGGCTCTAGTGGAGGTAGCTCTGCTGCAGTGGCTGCAGATCTTTGCTCAGCTGCAATGGGTACAGAAACAGCAGGATCGGTAAGATTACCCGCCTCATGGTGTGGAGTAGTAGGACTTAAACCAACATATGGAAGAGTACCAAGATATGGAGTATTGGCAATGGGTTCATCACTAGATAGTCCAGGACCATTAACTAGGTCAGTAGAAGATGCAGCCTTAATCCTTTCAGTAATAGCAGGGTATGATCCTAAAGATTTCACTACATACAAAGAAAGTGTACCAGACTACCTTGCTAATCTAGATGTAAGTAAGATAAAAGGAATGAGATTTGCAATACCTAAGGAATATATGGAACAGGAATTAGAGAAAGAAGTACTTGAGAATTTTGAAAAAAGTATAGATATACTTAAAAATCTAGGAGCTAATATTGAATATATAAACATATTAGATCCTAAATTTGCAATGGCAGTATATACAATAACATGTAGAAGTGAAGTATCCTCAAACTTAGCAAGATATGATGGAACAAGATTTGGGTTAGAAGGAAAAGAAAAAAGTAATGTAAAAGAATATTTTGAATCAACAAGAGGTCACGGACTAGGAGAAGAACCAAAAAGAAGGATAATGACAGGAAC
>DHVL01000057.1:15037-19271 GCA_002412645.1 Candidatus Dojkabacteria bacterium UBA5209
AGATAATCCACTCTTTGGAGAAATAGCAGATGTACTAGCAGAGGGAAGCTCTGAGGCAGGATTACCAGGAATATCAATACCAAACGGTATGTCAGAAGGTATGCCAACAGGAATACAATTCATAGGTAAGCATCTTGATGAACAAACAGTATTAAACAGTGCAAAAGCACTAGAAGAAAATCAATCTTAAGGCTGTAATATATCCTCAGAATTACCCTCGATAGAAATCACAACCTCATCTACAGTATCAAACTGTTTTAAAGTCTCTTCAATCTGAGCCCTAATACTCTCTACCTTACAACTACCACCTACCCCCTCTCCTAACTCAGAACTAAAATCTACTCTAGCAATACCATTCGATATAGTTAGACTTAAAATATCTACACCCTCTCCAATATTTGTAAAATATCCCTCCTGCTCTTCAATATCTGTGACTCCTTTTAATAACTCTTCTAAGGATTTCCTACCAACGGCAATACTTTTTACAACCTCTCTTTCAACAGGATATACCAAAGAACAATCCTCAGTAGAGCCCATATTAACATTAGGGAAATATGCTTTAACTACCATACTCTCGGAAACAGCATTAATCTTAACCCTCCAATCAACATAATCAGAATTTTCAATCATATCCGAAGGATTACTCTTTTCAAAACGAAGAATTAAATCTGTACTCTCAACTAAATCAAAATCTAGTGTTAGTTCAAAAGGAATATAGTCTGAAGTAAACCAATAATCAGCATTAGCACTCAAAGAGTCAATTAACTCCATATCCTCATCTAACACCCTTACAGGAAACTCTCCTTCAAAAAACCATGTACCCATAACCTTACCCCTAATAGTATCTCCTACTGTTAAAGACTCTACCTCCTCTATATACACCTTCTCACCTTTCTCACTTTCTAAAACAGTATACCCATCACCCCTTTCTTCTTCACTTTCACAAATATTAGTCACTCTCTGACATATTTCATATCTACAACATATATCCTCACTTTTAAGAAGATATGCAAAAAATATCAATGAGAAAGAAAGTATAAATATTGTAAATATTAATATCAGATTTTTAATCATTCTTTAACAGAACTAATCTAATATTTAAGTATACCTAAATATTACATAAATACAATACTACCTATGGCCATATCCACCAGTAACAGGATCTTTAAAGAGAAAGATTTTAGGTGTATAGAAGGTGAAGAAAGCAAAAAGTAAGAATAGAATAATTAAACCTACTAGACTTACACTCTCATTAAGAAAAGATATTCCCATATCTAAGAAGAAGTAAGTAAGAAGGTAACCTAAAATAACAGAGAGTATAAATATCAAAATAGATATAAATACAACCTCTCTCTTTAAGAAGTGTCTAATAGAGTAATAAAGGATAGGGATTAGTAATAGTGTAAGTAGTATACCGTACAAATTACTTTCTAATATGTTAGTATACTCATTTCTTAATATGAAGTGATGTACAAAAGAGAGAAAAAACATAGGTATAAAAGCAAGTTTAAGATGTTCCCATGTACTTTCATTTATAGCAGAGAATACATGTATCATTAAACTTTTTGTATATACAGTATGTGTATAATGAAATAGTACACCAAATATATTAGCAAAAAGCATACTAAGAAGAATTACAATATACAACATAAATACATATACCCAATATTATTGATAATATGATAACAGAAATATGAGACTTAGTGATAGGAATAGAACTTCGGTATTGATATAATTAACATATGATAAACAAAGAAACACTATTGCGTGGTGACAAAGAAAATCCTTATCATTTATCAATAGGGCAAGTAATCATCAATAATCAAAATCAAATAGCTTTAATTCAAAAATCCAGTGGAGTTTTAACACTTCCTAGAGAAACTACATACATAGAAGAAAGTTATGCTGAAGCTTTGGTAAGAGGTGCTCAAGAGGAGATTGGTGTTACTATTAAACCTATTAGATTTCTAGGATCTCTTATCACATCCTTTAATCGTGATTCAGAAACTGTAATTGAAAAAAGTACATTATATTTCTTATCTATAATGTTAGAAGAAACAGAAAATAATTTAGAACTAGACGAAATTGAAGATACTGTAATATGGATTGAACCAACTGAAGCAATAGAGAAACTAAAAGAACAAGATAATCCAGAATATGAAATAATACACAGAGCTGTAGGGGAATAAAAAAGTGAGCCGCCTGAGACTCGAACTCAGCACCTACTGCTTAAAAGGCAGTTGCTCTAACCTGATGAGCTAGCGGCCCACAATGAATATGATTATAACCCCTTTATATATATTTTTACAACCCTTTCTCTATTAACTTTCTCACTGGAGCAAATGACCCCCTATGAATATCACAAGGACCATACTCTTTTAAAAGATCCATATGAAGCTTAGTACCATACCCTACATGCTTCTCAAACATATACTGAGGATATCTCTTTGCAATCTTTCTCATATACCTATCCCTCTCTACCTTAGCAAGAATAGAAGCAGCGGAAATAGAGTAATGTTTAAGATCTCCAGCCTTAATCTTTGTCATATGATAACCAGAGATTGTACTAACATTAGTACCATCTACAATTAAGTAATCAGCCCTACTACCAATCTTCTCCTCTATCTGTCTTAATGCCCCCTCCATAGCTAATTTTACCGCCTCTTGTATACCAACCTCATCTATTACTTTAGAACTTACCATACATACTCCCCATGCCTTTGTAGAACTCTTAATCTCCTCATATACACTCTCTCTTTGTTTCTCTGTCATCTTCTTACTATCCCTTACCAGTGCTAAAATCTCTGTATCTTTCCCTATAAGTACTGCCCCTGCACAAACAGGACCAGCTAGTGGTCCTCTACCTGCCTCATCTATACCTACTACATATTTAAAACCTTTCTTCCAAAGATTCTTTTCTAACTTTGTATCAGGAAATACCATAGGGATATAATACAATAAATCCTAGATTAATTCTTTTAACTAATGTACCATATAGATATATTAAATTTTAAAAATAAATAATATGAGTTCATCAGAAGACTTTTTTAAAGGATTGCTCTTCGGTACAGTAGTTGGAGTAACAGCAGGATTACTACTAGCTCCAAAATCTGGAGAAGAGACAAGATCAGATATAAAAAGATTAGCACAAGAAACAGGAGATAAGGCAGAGAAGTACTACTTTAAAGCTAGAAAAGAAATAATAAAGAAGATAGAAGATATTAAAGATGCAGGACAGAATGTAGACTTAGAAGGATACAAGAAATTGGTACTTAAGGTAGTAGATGAAGTTAAGAAGGATGGGGAAGTAAGTGCTGATATTGCAAAAGAGATTGGAATGAAATTAAACGACGACTGGAGAGATATTAAAAAAACTGTACTCTAAACATTGAATTTTAAATCTTCTAGATATAGAATCTGGAAGACGCGAGAGTAGTTCAGCTGGCTAGAATGTCTCCTTCCCAAGGAGAAGGTCGCGGGTTCGAATCCCGTCTCTCGCTTTTTTGTATCATTTCTGTTACAATCTTCAAATATATGCTGATGTAGCTCAGCTGGTAGAGCATTCCCTTCGTAAGGGACAGGTCGATGGTTCGATCCCATCCATCAGCTTACTCAAAAATATGAATACACACAAATATACAATTACAAACCTAATTCTAAACTACATACTTAAGTATGAATTAAGTATTGAAAAGATTAAGGACACACCAATGCCTACATCTACTCTAACTGGTATTAAGGAAAAATATCAAACAGAGGAGATAGATAAGCTGGGGGAATTAATCTCATACCCAATTGGATACAACAAAGCCCTAACTGTACAAAGAGGACAAGTACTACCCTCATACAGAAACAAACTAAGAATATTTACTAACTTCAAAAATGCACAAGATTACTTAGACACTTACACAGCTAAAAGTGCTCTTAAACCATCTATAGAACTCTCTACACATATAAATAGGATAGTGATGAAAAATATTGTAGAAGATTGGGACTCTGGAAGGATTAAAACTTTTTCTGAAAAACCATATGACCTGTATGATACATGGTACAAACTACGAGATTACTACCCCAATGTTAATATGGAAACATATTTCAATGAAATATTCTCTAACATTACAAACTCTTCTACACAGACTCATAAGCTAATACAACTTGCAATACTTCTTTATGAATATATAGATAAAGCACCCTTCTATGCTGGTAATCAAATAACCGCAATATTAACAATAAA
>DHVL01000057.1:19292-22914 GCA_002412645.1 Candidatus Dojkabacteria bacterium UBA5209
AGAGATTTAACAATATTCATAGAAGCAGTACTGTATACACTCTCACTTACAACAATAGAGCTCTCTAAAGAGTTTACCCAAGAATATGAAAAGAAGATGGAAATAAATAAAAAGATAGGTAAAGACTTAAATCCAAGACAGGTTAAAATAATTGAATACTTAAATAATAACGCAAAGGTAACAAGACAGCAGTACACTAAGATGATGGGAGTCTCCTTTATGACCTCATACAGAGATTTACAAGAGTTAATTGAAAAGAAATACATACTTCAAAAAGGAAAAGGAAGGGGAACATACTACATCATACCTGATGAAAGTGATAATATATCTAGTGAAGATAATGATATTAAAATATATATATAATTGCGATATATATTAGAAATTGATATCATTTTATGCCTTAATTAATAGAACAAAACGACAGTGGAAACATCTAAATATGATGTGATAATTGGATTAGAAATACATATACAAACAAAAACTCAAAGTAAGATGTTTTGTAGCTGTCCTACAAACTACTTCCAAAAAGAACCAAACACACATGTATGCCCTACTTGCTTAGGATTACCCGGTGCTCTACCAGTACCAAATAGAAGGGCAATAGAGTTGTGTATACTACTTGGACTTGCAACAAACTGTGATATTGAAAAAGAAATACACTTTGATAGAAAACATTACTTCTACCCTGATTTACCTAAAGGATATCAAATTAGTCAGTACAAAAGAGCAATATGTTCTGATGGATACATAGATATTAAAGATGAAAGTGGAGAGAAATATTCCATAGAAATAGAAAGAATACACCAAGAAGAAGATGTAGCTAAATCTACACATTACACAGAATCCTCTACTGGTTTAGAATACTCACTAATCGATTACAATAAATCAGGAATGCCACTAATAGAGTTAGTGACAAAACCAAATATAAGAAGTGCATATCAGGCAAAAGAGTTAGCTACTAAAATTAGACAAATTGTAAGATATTTAAATATCTCTGATGCTGATATGGAAAAAGGCCAAATGAGATGTGAACCAAATATCTCAGTACAAAGCAAAGGAACATGGGAGTACAAAGATGGAAAAATATTCCCTATAGGAAAATCTGTATTAAATCCTAAAGTAGAAATTAAAAATATTGGCTCTATTACTGCAGTAGAAAAATCCATTACATATGAAGTAGAGAGATTGATAAAAGAGATAGAAGAAGGTAAAGAGATAATACAACAGACAAGAGGATGGGATGCTAATAAGGGAATTACTGTATTTCAAAGATCAAAAGAAACTGCAGATGATTACAGATATATGCCAGAACCTGATATACCAGTAGTAGAAATAACCCAAGAAGATGTAGAAAGAATATCAAAAGAGATAATAGAGTTACCTGATGAAAAGAAAGATAGATATATTAATGAATATAATCTCTCAGAGTATGATGCGAATGTATTAACTTCAGACAGAGATATATCAATATACTACGAATCTACTCTCTCTCTCGTATCACAGCATTTAGATTCAAATATTGCACCAAAGGTAACAGCTAACTGGTTAACAGGTGCTGTCTTTTCAATAGCAAATGATAATAATTTAGAAATCACAGAAGAGAATATCCCTAAAGATGATTTAGCTTTACTAATTACAGAATATGAAAAGAAGATATTAACAAGGAGTAAAGCAGAAGAACTTCTTAGAGAGTCCATTGTTAATAAGAAAGATTTAGGAGATTTAATTACAAAAGCCAAAAAAGAAGCAGAGAGTATAACACGCAGTATTGATTCCATTGTGGACGAAGTAATAAAAGAGAACAGTAAAGCAGTAGAAGATTTTAAAGCTGGTAAACAAGCTTCACTGGGTTTTCTTGTAGGACAGGTAATGCAAAAAACTAGAGGTAGTGCAGATCCAAATAGTACAAGATCAATTTTAATAGAGAAATTAAATGGATAAGAAAACATTAAAACATATTGCAGAACTTTCTAGAATAAAACTTACTGACCAAGAGTTAGAGAAATTTACACCACAGATGCAAACAATATTAGATTCTGCAAAACAGTTACAACAGGTAGATACTTCTAATGTACAACCAATGAAAAAGCATATACCTTTTTCAGATTTAAGAGATGATGTGATAGGAGAATCTCTTTCACAACAAGAAGTACTCTCTAATGCAAAGCATAAAGAGAATGGACATATAAAAGTATATGGAAAAATATTTGGGGATATAGAAGAAAGCTAATCCTTTGTAAAATATCCATATCTTTAGTAAAATATCCCTTGTTAGCCGAAGTGGCGAAACTGGCAGACGCGCATGCCTTAGGAGCATGTTGGGATAATACCCAGTGCAGGTTCAACTCCTGTCTTCGGCATATATATTTACCAAACAAAAAAATCATGTACAAGAAAATAGTATCACCATTTCAAAAAGTACTCTTAGAAAAAAGAATGTGTGTAGGATGTACCAATCCATTAGACAAAGCAAGAAGAATTGGAAAAATCTCTGAAAGAAGAGAAATGGTTGAATGTAAATGTAAAAGAAGATACATATTTAACAAAGAGTTAAACGAATATCAAAGAGCTAGCTTCCAAGAAGAACAACAATTCTTAAAAGAGCTTTCCAAAAAAGCCTCAGTGTAGTAAAATCTTTCCCAGGTATGCCGCTATCGTCTAGTGGACTAGGACGACAGGTTTTCATCCTGTAAACCGGGGTTCAATTCCCCGTAGCGGTACCAATTCTTAAATTTAAAGCCCCTAAAGAATGTACGAAACATCAGAGAATGAGACAAATGGAAAGGTAAAAGCTACAGAAGTATTTGCATCTGTTGGAAGCTTTATTTCCTCTTTCATAGAAACAGTGGTTGTAGCATTGGTACTAGCAGTTGTACTATATCTTTTCATTATGACACCACACGAGGTAGTTGGTAACTCAATGCATCCTACTTACAAAAATGGTGAATATCTAATGGCTAACAAGATTACTTATAAGTTTGCAGAACCACAAAGAGGAGATGTAGTAATATTCCAATACTCTGAGACACAAGATTTCATAAAGAGAGTAATAGGAGTACCAGGAGATGTTGTAATGATTAAAGATGGGGCAATATATATTAACGAAGAGAAATTAGACGAATCTAACTACTTAGCAGACAGTGTAATAACTAATGGTGGTTCATACATTCATGAAGGACAAAGCATTACAGTACCAGATGGGCAGTATTTTGTATCAGGAGATAACAGACCAAATAGTTCTGACTCAAGAGAGTTTGGACCTATCTCAAAAGAGAAAATTAAAGGGAAAGCATGGATAGTGTACTTCCCATTTACAGAGTTTAGACTAGTCACACACGAAGATTACAACATATAGACTCTATTTGTGAAACATGCTACATTATACCAATGAAAACATTCGTAATAGCTAATCAAAAAGGTGGAGTAGGAAAAACAACTACTACAATAAACCTGGGAGCAGCACTAGCAAAGAAAGGCAAGAAGGTATTACTAATAGACTTAGATCCACAAGCAAACCTTTCTTCTGGCATAGGATTTACACAGCAATTTGATAAAAAGAGTTGGCATTCTACAGAGGAAGCGCCATACAAAAGTATATATGATGTGTTAGTTAACTCTGCGG
>DHVL01000054.1 GCA_002412645.1 Candidatus Dojkabacteria bacterium UBA5209
CATGTTTTACAAGCAGCTTTTTATCTTTATACAAAAGCATTTTTATGCGTTTGTATTTATTGGATAATAATAGTGGAAATGTGAACAGTTGTCAAAAGGAAAAAGCCCTTAAATTACTACACTGTTATACTTACAATCCTGCCTGGAACATAGATAAATTTCTTAATATCTTTATCTGATAACTGGGAACTTAGAGTATTTTGTTCGTATATCTTACTTTTAACCTGTTCTTGGTCATCAGATTTAGAAACTACTACTCTACCCCTTACTTTTCCATTTATTTGGACTGGTATTTCTATACTTTCTTCCTCTAAAGTAGCTAAGTCAACCTCTGGCCACTGTTGATCATGCACAGAAGAGCTAAGACCCATAGTTTTGGACCATATTTCTTCTGCAATGTGTGGCAATATTGGTGCACTTACTATAAGTAGTTTAGTTATATCCTCTTTATCGAATTTTTCTTTAGAATACTCATTGTAAAACTGCATAAGGGCTGCCACTGCAGTATTGAATCTAAACTCTAAGATATCTCTCTCTATTTTATTAACCAATCTACTTACACCTCTTTTTACCTGCTCATTACTCTCTTCTATCTTCTGATCCCAAGCATATTGTAAGAAACTATAATATTTTGATACAAATCTTCGTACTCCTTCAATGGTTCTTGTACTCCACTCTACATTTCCTTCATATGGGCCCATAAACATCATGTAAGCTCTTGTTACATCTGCACCGTATTTTTCTACTAACTCATCTGGCCCTATGACATTACCAACAGACTTAGACATCTTTACTCCTCCTTCTCCAAGTACTACTCCGTGTATAGATCTTGAAGAGTATGGCTCTTTGTCTTTTAGATATCCCAAGTCAAAGAGTACCTTATGCCAGAATCTAGAATAAAGGAGATGGAGTGTAATATGCTCTTGTCCTCCTTCGTAGTGATCTACTGGCATCCAGTAATCACTTTTTTCTCTACTGACGAACTCTTTATCATTGTTTGGGTCACAATATCTTAGGTAATACCAGCTAGAGCCTGCCCAGTTTGGCATTGTATCTGTTTCTCTTTTAGCTTGTCCTCCACATTTCGGACATTCGGTATTTACCCACTCCGTAATGTTTGCTAATGGTGATTCTCCTGTATTAGTTGGTTCATATTCTTTTACAATGGGTAATTCTACTGGTAATTGATCTTCTGGTACTGGTACCATACCGCATTTCTCACAATGCACTATTGGTATTGGCTCTCCCCAGTAGTGTTGTCTAGAGAATATCCAATCTCTTAGGTGATATCTTGTTACTACATCTCCAATTCTCCTCTCTTTTATATATTCTCCAACTTTGTTTCTTGCTTCTTCACTACTTAATCCATCAAGAAAGTCAGAATTGAACACCCTTCCTTCTTCTTCATATACTTGTTCTAGGGAAGATATCTCAGATCTATCTCCCTCTGGTCCTTCTATTACTCTTTTTACTGGTAATCCAAATTTTTGAGCAAATTGAAAGTCTCTACTGTCATGTGCAGGTACTCCTACTACCATTCCAGTGCCAACTGTTGTCAATACAAAGTCTGCAACATATATTGGCAGTCGAGAGTTCGTTATGCTATTTACGCAGTAAAGTCCCGTAGCAACACCAGTCTTTTCTTTTGTTTCGTCTACTCTTTCTAATTCACTTTTCTTCAAGCTCTTTTGTATATACTCTTCTACATTCTTTCTGTTTTCCTCTGTCATTACCCTAGAGAGCCTCTTTAATATCTCCTGCTCAGGGGCTATTACAACAAAAGAAGAACCAAATTGAGTGTCTGGCCTTGTTGTTGATACCTTTATTACTTCCTCTGTATCTTCAACCTTATACTCTATGTCATACCATGTTTTTCTCCCTATCCAGTTCCTTTGTAATGCTTTTACACTGTCTGGGAAGTTAACTAGGTCTAGATCATCATCTAATCTGTCTGCGTATTCAGTTATTTTGAGTACCCATTGACTAATATTTCTCTTTTCTACTAGTTCTCCACATCTTTCATGCCTTGAGTCAACAACTTCCTCATTTGCACAACCTACTTTACATTTCGGACACCAGTTAATTGGCATTTCGGACTTGTGTGCTAACCCTTTTTCAAAAAGCTTTAGGAATATCCATTGTGTCCACTTGTAATACTGCGGATCTGTAGTATTAATCTCTTTTTCCCAATCAAATGTAAGACCCAAGCTCTTAAGCTGTCTTTTAAAGTTATTAATATTTTCTTTAGTTATCTCTTGAGGAGGTCTTTTTACTTTGATAGCGTAGTTTTCTGTAGGTAATCCAAATGCATCCCACCCTATTGGATACATTACATTAAAGCCTTTCATTCTTCTAAGCCTTGCTACTGCATCCATCATTGAGTAGTTTCTTGTATGTCCCATATGCATTCCTGGACCTGATGGGTATGGGAATTCTACTAAGAGGTAGTATTTTGGCTTGTCTAAGAGTAGATCTTTAGCACTGTAATTCATTTCAGAGTACCACTTTTCTTGCCATTTGCTTTCAAAATCCTTTGGGTTGTATTTGTATGACATTAGAAAGATCTATTATCTTATGTATATGTGCATTATTTTACTCTAAAAGAGATGTTTTGCAAAGCATTGGTATCAAGGCGTTTTACAATGGTGTGAAAAGATATTAGCAAGACTAAATGAATGTATCAGATATTGAAACAATTGGTGGACCTGAGGGGATTCGAACCCCTGACCCCATCACTGCCAGCGATGTGCTCTAACCAGCTGAGCTACAGGCCCGTGCTTTGGACTCAGCCGGATTTGAACCGGCGACCTTCGCAATGCGAATGCGACGTTCTCCCAGCTGAACTATGAGCCCAATTCAATACGCTGATTATATCACATCTACCAGTTTGTATATGGCAATGGATTGATTTGAGTACCACCTTTTCTTAGCTCGAAGTGTACGTGAGGACCAGTAGACCTACCTGTTGATCCCATCTTACCAATTGCTTGGCCTGAAGATACTGATTGTCCTGTTCTAACATATATATTCATCATATGGGCGTACCATGTTGAGTAGCCATTCCCGTGATCTATATGTACAGACCATGCATATCCACTTCCTCCCCATACAGATCCTAGTGGAGGACAGTATCCTGCACAACCCGCAAAGATTACAGTTCCTCCAGAGGCTGCTACTAGGTTTGGTAAACTACGGTCTGCGATATCAATACCTTGGTGTATTGAACCTTTGTAATATTGAGAAATTCTTGCAGAGCTTCCTGCTACTGGCCATCTTAAGAATCTTCCTACGTTTGGATCTACAGGAGCTCCTGAACCACCAGTGGAGTAAGAGCCTGAGGTATATGTTCTTGGAGCATTAGCATATGTAGGTTTTGGTGCAACATATGGCATTCTTCCGTCAGGAATGAAAAGTTCTTGGCCCTCGTTTAATGTAAATGGGTAATCTAACCAGTTAAAATCTGCTATTGATTGCTCATTTCCACTATATTTCTTTGCAACAGAAGCTAAGGTTTCATTCTTTGCGACCTTAATTAATACTCCATCTGCAGGAGGAATTTCTAGTTCTTGTCCTGGCTTTACTAAGTCAGAAGTAAGTTCGTTTGCCCATTTAATTGTCTCTACAGACATATCATATGAGGTGGCGATACTACTTAATGTATCTCCATTCTTTACTATATATTTTTCTACCCCCCTTCTCTCTCTATCTTTAGGTACTAAGGTATTAACTGTAGCGTTCATAGCGATTAGATCGCTTTCTGCTACAGATATATAGTCAAGTTCTTCGTCGTTAGCACTCGTAATCGTTGGCGTCCTATATACATATGAGATACCAAGTATGAATGCCAATATTACAGTCGCTATCTGTACTACATATTTAAGGAATGCTCCTCTTCCCCAGAACATTCTTTTTACTACTCCGTCCTTTACACTATCAAATTGGCTGTAGATCATTTCAAAGATTACTGAGAGTAATATCCATATGACTCTTAATCTAGAGACCATGTATTCAGAAAAATCTATTAGAAATGCTAATACTCCTCTTTTAGTATTAAACCTATTAGCAAGGTACAGACCTACCTTTTTAATCCATGTAAGGTCTTTTTCATCAGTAATTTCTGTGTCTACAAATATGAACTCAGGATTATCTGGGTTTGAAAAATCTAAATCATTTGAAAGATTCCTAAAGCTTAATCCCGAGATGTTTTGTTCACGACTCTTTTGGTCAGTCATATCTCCTCTATTATACCAGAATTAGGCTTCGTGCAAGTTAGCAAGGAACTCTTCGTTGGATTTACTCCTTCTGAGTTGACTTACTAGTACTTCTGTTGGGTTTTCGTTTTGATCTAATATCTCAAGCATTCTTCTAATTCTCCATGATTGGTTTAGAACCTCTTTGCCTAGGAGTAGCTCTTCATTTCTTGTTCCTGATTTATTTACATCTATTGATGGGTATATTCTCTTGTTAGCAAGCTGTCTATCAAGGTGTAGTTCCATATTTCCTGTTCCTTTGAACTCTTCATATACCAAGTCATCCATTCTACTTCCTGTTTCTACAAGAGCTGTTGCAATGATGGTAAGACTTCCACCCTCTTCAAAGTTTCTAGCTGCTCCAAAGAATTTCTTTGGTGGGTAAAGTGCTACTGGATCAAATCCTCCGGAGAGAGTTTTACCAGATGTTGGCATTGTAATATTGTATGCTCTTGCTAATCTTGTAATACTGTCCATTAGGATTACTACATCTTCTCCCCACTCGACCATACACATAGCTTTTTGGAGTGCCATTTCAGCTACCTTACAGTTATGTTCTGGTAATTCATCGAAGTTAGATGCATATACCTCTCCTTTTACAAATCTCTTCATGTCTGTCACCTCTTCTGGTCTTTCTCCTACGAGAACTACCATTAGTTTTGCCTTAGGGTGATTTTTTGCAATACCGTCTGCAATATCTTTTAGTAAGAATGTCTTACCTGCTTTTGGAGGGGATACAAGCATAGCTCTTTGTCCAAATCCAATTGGAGAAAGTAAATCAACCATTCTTGTTGAAAGAACATCTGGTGTAGTCTCTAACTTAATCTGTTTGTTTGGAAATATTGGAGTTAGTTTCATGAATTGAGGTCTATTAGCTGCCTCTGCTGCTGGTCTACCGTAGACAGTATCTACTCTAAGTAAGCTTAGATATTTTTCTTTGTCTTTTGGTAATCTTGCTGGACCTGCTACTTCATCACCATTTCTTAGACTAAACTTCTTAATTTGAGAGCCTGATACATATACATCATTATCTCCAGCTAAAAGTCCATCTGTTCTTAATACTCCGTGAGATCCATCTTTTTGTATCTCTAATATTCCATCTACAAACACGAATCCTTCGTCTGCTGTAGATTTCTTTAAAATTTCAATTATTAGTTCTCTTTTAGGAAGCTCCATGAAGCCTTCCATTTCGAGATTTTTTGCTTCACTACGAAGCTGTGCAAGAGTCATACTTTCGTACTCTTTAATAGTCTTTGTTTTGTTTACCATATCTTTATATTTGGGAAATTACATAAATGGGCATATATACCCAGATGACAATTCAGTATATTCAAAGAATTCTGAGAAGTCAACTATGAGAAATTTAAGAAAGATGGGATCGGTACTGCCCCAACCGACCCCGGTGTTATGCTTCTTTAAAGAAGTATAATATCGAAGAGCATATGTAATATGCTTCCCCAAATCTTCCTTTCCTTAGGCTCAGAATTGGTTAAAACCAAACCTAGGGAGAGAGAGATTTGAAGTGTGTAATCTTACTCTTTTCCTTTTGTCCAGATGTGTTCGTGGCACCCCAGACAAAGGGAAAAACTTAAGATATCCACATACGATATTAAAGAACGGTATATTATAATCCTAGGGCGCCTAGTATGTCAAGCCTATATAAACTGTCCACAATACCACCTCTCCAGTGTTGCTTTGCTATTGTAGGAGATATACGGCTTCTTCTTAGCTCTCCCTACTACATAGTTACGATTGGTTGTACGTGTAAGTATACTTTACGTATTTTGTTGATATCTTTTGCGAAAATTTTATAGCTTCTTAATTCCCTTTACAACAGAGACTTTTAATTTACTAC
>DHVL01000048.1 GCA_002412645.1 Candidatus Dojkabacteria bacterium UBA5209
TCTGCTTGGTATGATAATAGCTGGTTGTATAGAAGATCAATTACAGTTAATAATGCAGGAGGTACTCTTACTAATGAAGATGTATTAATAACATTAGACACAGCAACCTTAGTATCACAAGGCAAGTTACAAGCAGATTGTGATGATTTAAGATTTGTAGATAGTGATGATTCTACTCTCTTAACTTATTGGATAGAGGCCGGTTGTAATACCTCTAATACTGAGGTCTGGGTTAGAATTCCATCTCTTACAACTGGTAGCTATATAATATATGCCTATTATGACAACTCTGCTGCAACAAATGCTCAAGCTTCTTGGACTGGGAATTTCCTATTATTAGCTGACACAAGCTGTCCATCAGGATGGACACAAGACACTTCATACAATACTAACTTCCCTTACGGAGCAACAACTTCAATTGGTGGAACTGGAGGAAGTGAAAGTCATACACATGCAACAGGTACAATATATACTGAAGAGAATTCAACTGCCTCGGGATATTACGCAGATACGTATTTTCTTTCTGGAACAGGTTTTCCCAAAAGCACACATCAGCATACAGTATCTGTACCTTTAAACTCTACTTCTACACTCCCTGCATACCTAAACATGATTTTCTGTTCTAAAGCATCATTAGATATACCAACAGGATTAATAACGGGATTTAATACAACAAGCCTACCTTTAGGATGGACTCGTTTCTCTGCATTAGATGATAGGTTTGTAAGGGGGAATTCCACATATGGGGGAGGAAATGCAACGGATCCAACTCATACACACACTACAGGGACTGTAACTGTCTCCCAGGACATAAAGAATTCCTACTATTTTCGGAGTGGAACAATTCCTGTCCCTGCTTCTCACACTCACACTGCGAGCTCAGTATCTGTTTCTAATGAAACAGCGATACCTTCATACTACACATTAAATTACGCAAAGACTACAACATCTACTGCAAGTAAAGGAGACATGATTGGAATGACAACAGCTGTACCTCCGCTTGGATGGAATAGCTTCTCGTCCATTACTAGTAAATTTCCCCGAGGATCTTCGACACCAGGGACAACAGGAGGTGGGGCGCATACTCATACAATAACTGGAACAATTGATAACTCAACCCTATATACCACTTACAAAACAATGGAAAACCTGTTCTTCAATCTACCATCAGGAACACATAATCATGGGACTTTTTCTGGAGAACCATTTCCTAGCACTGCACTTCCTCCATATATAAGGACTCTTTTTTTTCAACGTAAAACATCTCAAAGTGTTTCAGTAGGAGAAGAAGTATCACAAAACACACAACCAACTGCACCGACCTCTTTACTTACAGAGGGACAAACAAATCCACCACAAATAGGAGATCTAACTCCAGAGTTTAGTGCAATATTTAATGACCCTGATACAGGAGATACAGGTATATACTATGAAATAGAGGTAAATACTAACTCCTCATTTACAGGAACCGTAATGTGGGACAGTAATAAAACATCTATGACTTCAACCGCAAATGGAGCAAGATCTCCTGATCTCTCATACGCAGGGACTGCTTTAGCAACGAACGGCACTACTTACTACTGGAGAATTAAATTCTGGGATAATAGTAATGCAGAAGGACCATGGTCTGCTACTGCTAATTTCACTATGAATACACCACCTACAGCACCAACATCCTTACTAACAGAAGAATTAAGTAATCCAAACAAAATATATGACACTACACCAGAATTTAGTGCCATATTCAATGATCCAAACGGAAGTGACACAGGAGCATCATATCAAATAGAGGTAAATACACTTTCTGACTTTACAGGTACTGTAATGTGGGACAGTGGAAAAACAAGTATGACATCAACCGCTAATGGGGCAAGATCTCCTGACATCTCATATGCAGGAACTACACTTACATTAAACGGAACCATATATTACTGGAGAATTAAATTCTGGGATAACTACGACACAGAAGGTTCATGGTCATCTTCTGCATCCTTTAGAATGTCAGGACCTCCAAATGCACCGACAGAACTTCTTTTCGATGGAAAAACAAACCCTTCATGGCTCTCTACACAAACACCAGTACTCTCTGCAGTACATAGTGATGTAAATGGAGACAGTGCAACATATTACGAAGTAGAGATAAACTCAAGTAGTGATTTCACTGGTGTTGTTAAGTGGGATTCAGGCAAACAATCAATGGCCTCTACCTCAACAGGCTCTCGTTCCCCAGACATCCCATACGGTTCAACACCCCTACAAAACAGTGGCTCAACATTCTACTGGAGAATTAGGTTCTGGGATACAGATGACAACGTAAGCCCTTGGTCATCAACAGCATCCTTTGTAGAAACCCTCAACTACACAAAGATGAATGGAGTAGGACTGGAAGGTTTAGTCATATTCTAGTAGAATACTCAAGATATGAGCCTAAAATTCGATTCTGCAAAAAAATTAAGAAAAGAGAAAACCAAGCACAAAGTTGAAAGCTGGGAAGAGTATGAACAAAGAGAAGAGACCTTTCTTAAAGAAAGACTACAAAGTAAAGAACCTACAATCTCTGCACAAGTAAGAATTACTGGAGGTAAAGCAAAAAACTTCCATATTGATATCCCTAGAACTACTAGACCACTAACAGATAGGATGAAGGTAAGAATCTTTGATTTACTAAGAGAAGATATATACAAGAAAACAGTCCTAGATCTCTATGCAGGAGCAGGCTCTTTTGGATTAGAAGCACTCTCAAGAGGGGCAAAAGAGGCTACCTTTGTAGATGCATCTAAACAGGCATTTCAGGTAATTAATAGTAATGTAGCACATGCAGGATTTCTTCCAGAGGCTACAGTAGTTAAATCTAAAGTAGAGGAATACTTACAGAAGAAAATAAAAGAGGGAGACACATTTGAAGTAATATTCATGGACCCACCATACAAACTGTATAACACAAAAAGGGTATTTAAGATGCAACAGGTCATAAACAATACATCTCTGCTACTACCAGGCGTACAAGACCGTAAAACGAAGAAATTTAAAGGGGTATTGATAGTAAAACATCCAAGAAGATATCCAATAGATAATCTTAATCTTGAATATATTAAAAAGGTAGAAACATATGAATTTGGTTTAAACTCAATATCCTTCTTCATTGTTAAGTAGCTTAGATTGCATAATTAGTAGAAAAAGAATAAAATACTACCAATGTACAAGAAATTTGGCATTAACAAATCAAAACTCACTAAAGTTGTTTTTACAACATCCTTTTAATGATGTTTTTCTTTTCAATGAATTTTCCCAAAATATTTTTTAATTCAGTATATATATAACCATGAAACAAGAAGAAGTAAGTAATTTAGAAAAAATGAGACACTCAGCATCACATGTATTAGCACAAGCAGTACTAAAGATTTACCCTGATGCAAAGTTAGGAATAGGGCCAGCAATAGAGAATGGTTTTTACTATGATTTTGAATTTGCAGAACCACTTGATGAGCAAGATCTAAAGCCAATAGAGCAGGAGATGAAAAAGATAATAAAGAGGAAGTTGCAAATTACCCAAACATATATGAAGCGTAAAGAAGCAATTAAATATCTCAAAGACATAGGGCAGGAGTACAAACTAGAGCTACTTGAAGAAATACCCGATGAACAGGTAAGTTTTTTTGTAACGGGAGATAGTGAATTTGTAGATATGTGTAGAGGTCCACACGTTGAAGATACGGGAGATATAGGACCAATAAAGCTTCTAAAGACTGCTGGTGCATACTGGAGAGGTGATGAGACAAAGAAGATGCTCACTAGAATATACGGTACTGCATTTGAGACAAAAGAGGAACTTAAAGAGTATTTACAACATCTTGAAGAAGCAGAGAAAAGAAATCATAGAAAGCTTGGTAAGCAACTTAAGCTGTTTGCAATAATACCAGAGATAGGGCAAGGATTACCCGTATGGTTACCAAGAGGATATATGATTAGAAGGACACTCGAAGAATACATGTTAGACCTTGAAAGAAAGCACGGATATCAGCATATACTTACTCCCCACATACACAGAGGACATCTTTTTGAAACTTCTGGACACCTAGGTTTTTACAAAGAATCTATGTATCCACCAATAAAAATAGAAGATGAAGATTACTACCTTAAACCAATGAACTGTCCTGCAGGATTCATGGTTTATAAACTAGAACCAAAAAGCTACAGAGATCTACCTTACAAACTTGGAGAATTTGGTACTGTATACAGATTTGAGAAATCAGGAGAACTACACGGATTACAAAGAGTAAGAGGGTTTACACAAAATGACGCACATCTCTTCTGTACCCCTGAACAATTAGACTCAGTATTAAATGAAACCATAGATCTTTTGGAAATCTTCTACAAAGATATTGGGTTTGATAAATATAGGTTTAGACTCTCTCTTTCAGATAGAGAGAAGAACCCTGATAAATATGCTGGCGATATTGAAAAATGGAAAATAGCAGAAGAGTCATTAAGAAAATTACTAGTAGATAGAGGTTTAGAATTTGAAGAAATGCCAGGAGATGCTGCGTTCTACGGACCTAAAATAGACGTACAAGCTTTCAATGTGTTTGGAAAAGAAGATACTGTATCTACACTACAATTAGATTTCAATATGCCAGAGAAATTTGAAATTACATATATAGATTCTGATGGAATAGAAAAACAGCCATTTGTAATACACAGAGCATTGATAGGGTCATTCGAAAGATTCTTTGCATTCTTAATAGAGCATCACGGAGGAGACTTCCCACTCTGGTTAGCACCAGATCAAGTAACAGTAATCCCTATCTCTGAAAAACATCTACCATATGCTAATGAAATACTTACCTCTCTCAAAAATTCTAACATTAGGGCAGATATTGATGACAGGAGTAAGAGTATGCAAGCTAAAATTAGAGATGCTGAAAAGCTTAAAATCCCATACTTAGCAATAATAGGGGATAAGGAAATAGAAACAGAAACTGTATCTGTAAGATCTAGAACAAACAAACAGATAGGGTTGATGAAGAAACAGGAATTCATAGATTACCTTGAAGAAGAAATAAGAACAAAAGGTAATAAATAAATTAATATATATAAATATTTTAAATGGATTTAAACAAACCCAATAGAGATAATACACGAATAAATGAATGGATTAGAGTACCAGAAGTGTTAGTAATAAATCAGAAGGGAGAGAACTTAGGTAAACTAAATACTCAAGAAGCAATAAGGATTGCTAAAGAAGCAGAGCTAGATTTAGTAGAAGTAGGACCAACATCTAAGCCTCCTGTATGTAGGATAATGGATTACTCTAAGTATGTATACGAACAGAATAAGAAAATGAGAAAGAATAAAGCAGGTAAAGCAAAAGATTTAAAAGAATTTAGGTTTAGTACAGTAATAGATGAGGGTGATAAGAACACTAGAATAAGAAGGGCACATGAGTTCTTGGAAAAAGATCATCCTGTTAGAATCACAGTGCAAAGAAAAGGTCGTCAAACAAGAGAACAAGCATTAGCAGTTTTTAATGATATATTGACGAATTTCGTTGAATATAGTAGTATAGAGCCCGAGCCAAAGAGTGAAGGAAATAGAATAACAATAACGTTTAAGAAAAATGGCACGTCAAAAAACAAACAAAACAGCAATAAAGAGAATCAAGCTATCCAATCCGAAGGGAAACAGGAAAGCTAAAATGATGTACAACCAAAGTCACCAAGGACATTTGAAGACTAAAAGATCTTCTAAATCAAAGAGGAGACAGAGTTCAAATGCATTGATCTACGGTACTACAGAAAAGAACCTAAGAAAATTAGTCGTTAATTTATAGTAATAGAAAAATGAGAGTCAAGGGCGGAACAGTAAGAAAAAGAAGACATAATAAGATTCTCTCCCAAACAAAGGGATACAGAATGACCAAAAACAACCTCTATAAGGTTGCTCACGAAGCATATATGCATGCAGGTCAATACTCATATAATGATAGAAAGAAAAGAGCAGGTGAAATGAGAAATCTTTGGATACAAAGAATAAATGCAGCATGTAAGAATAACGATATTCAATATAAAGAATTAATCAATGGATTAAACAAAAAGAATATAGAATTAAACAGAAAAGTATTAGCAGATATAGCAGTTAATGACCCATCAGTATTCTCCTTTATAGTTAAATCTCTGTAGGGTCTTTATTAAAGAATTTGTAAAGGACTCTACCAAGAGTCCTTTTTTTATCTAAAATATTGTATACTTCAACATAAAATCATTACCCGTATATATGTCAAAAGATATATCAAAAATACTAAAACAAATAGATGATGATATACATACATTAACCTCAAGTGAGTTAAAACAGAAATATCTTTCTAAGAAGGGTATAGTCACTGAACTTTTTCAGAATATAAAAAATATCCCCAATGAAGAAAGAAAAGAATATGGTATTAAGATAAACGGTCTTAAAAAACTCGTAGAAGAAAATATAGAACTTAGAAAAAATGATACTCAAACTAGTGACTTAGATGAGAAGAATATAGATCCAAGTGCTCCCTTTGATATAAATACAAAGACAGGAAAAAGACCACATATATTAGACCTTAAAGGGTCTAAACACCCATTAATGAAAGAACTAGAAGTAATCTTAGACATATTCCAAAGAATGGGTTTTGATGTAATGGAGAGTAAGCAGTTGGATGATGACTTTCATATGTTTGAAAGCTTAAACTTCCCCAAGGGACATCCCGCAAGAGATATGTATGATACCTTTTGGACAGAAGACGGATTTGTTCTACCAGCACATACCTCTACAATGCAAAATAGGGCACTAAGAAGATATGGACCTCCACCAATTAGAGTAGTACTACCTGGAAGATGTTTTAGAAATGAAGCCACAGACGCAAGTCATGAGCATACCTTTTACCAAATAGAGGGGATATATGTAGACAAAGGAATCTCTCTTGCACATATGCAAGCAACCATCAAAGAATACTTAGAGAAATACTTAGAAACAGAACTTGAGATAAAAGTACAACCCTCTTACTTCCCATTCACAGAACCTGATACAGAGTTTGTAATTAGCTGTCCATTCTGTAAGAAGAAAGGCTGTTCTACATGTGGATTCAGTGGGTGGATAGAATTAATGGGATGTGGAATGATACATCCCAATGTACTAACAGCAGGAGGAATAGATCCAAATAAATATTCCGGCTTTGCATGGGGAGTTGGCTTAGATAGATTAACACTCATAAAAAGAGGTATTACTGATATACGTAAACTCCGTGATGGAGATCTTAATTTCTTGAAACAACTTTAGTATGAAATTACCAATTAGTAGTATAAAAGAATATACGAATTTAGATATACCTCTAGAGGAAATATTACACATCATTGCTACAAAGATAGGGGAGGTAGAAGGGTATTTATCATGGGAAGAAATGTATAAAGGAATATATATAGCAGAGATAATCAATAAGGAAGATCATCCTGATGCAGAAAAATTAGCAATATATAAAATCACTTTAGGTAAGAAAGATGAAATACAGGTAGTAGCAGGAGATAAGACATTAGAAATTGGTGATAAAGTAGCATATATTCAACCCGGTAATATTGTACCCTCTACATACAAAACTTCTGAAGAGTTTGTCATTAAAGCAGTCAAGATGAGAGGCATACTCTCCAACGGTATGCTTTGCTCAGAAAGAGAATTAAACATTGGACCAGATCATACTAAGGTATTGAAATTAGATAAAGGCTTAACAGTAGGAGAGACATTTGCTAAAGAGTATAACCTCAATGACACAGTAATAGAGATAGAGAATAAAGCATTAACTAATAGAGGAGACCTGTTTGGGATAATAGGTTTAGCAAGAGAGATATCAGCAGCAAAATCTAAACCCTTTACAAGCCCAGAGTGGTACAAAGGAGAAGGGGTTGGAGTTTCGAAAGAGAGTGATAAATATTCATTAGAGATATCAAACCAATCTCAAGCTCTCTGCCCAAGATATATTGGTATTGTTTTGGATAATGTTAAGGTTTCCCAATCACCTGTATGGCTTAAATCAATACTACTTAAATCTGGAATAAGGCCAATAAACTCAATTGTAGATATAACAAACTACCTTTCCATCTTAGTAGGACAACCATTGCATGCTTTTGATTACGACAAGGTAGTAAAAAGAGATCCTAAGAGAAGTGATAAAGCACATATAACAATTAGATTAGCTAAAGATGGAGAAACAATACAAACCTTAGATGACAACTTAGTTACATTAGATAGTAATACATTAGTGATTGCAGATAGTACAAATCCAATTGCAATAGCAGGTATCATTGGTGGTAAAGATACAGAGATAGATGAGAATACTCAAAGAGTAATACTAGAGTGTGCTAACTTTGATAGATTCAATGTTAGAAAAACCTCTATGTCCCTAGGTATATTCACAGATGCAGCTACTAGATTTACGAAAGCTCAAAATCCTAATCAATGTTTACCAGTAATACTGTATGCATCACAATTAATAAATGAAATATCAAAAGGAGAGATAGCAAGTAAGATAGTGGATATATATCCAGAGTACATAGAGCAAAGAAAAATATCTCTTTCCATTAAAAAGCTAAATGCTCATCTTGGTACAAAGCTAACTAAAGAAGAGGTATTAACAATACTTAAGAATATTGAATATAAAGATATTGAAGAAGACAGTACAGATGAATATATAACAGTATTAGTACCATCATTTAGAATGGATATAAATATTGCAGAGGATGTACACGAAGATATTGGAAGAATATACGGGTATGAGAATATTAAACCTGTATTACCTAAGAGAGAATTAACTGCAGGGAAGAAGAATAAAGTGTTAAGTATTAAATCCGAAATAAGGAATATATTAAGTAATAGTGGAGCAAATGAGATAGATACATACAGTTTTGTAAGTATGGATTTAATAAAAAAGTCTGAACAAGATCCAAACTTAGCATACAGTATTAAGAATGCTCTCTCTCCAGAGCTCTCACTCATGAGAACATCTTTAATAACATCAATGCTCTCTAAAGCACAAGAGAATATACAGAGAAATATTCCAACATTCTGTATGTATGAGTTCAATCTTGCTCACCAGAAGGGTAATATGGATAATTTTGAATTACCAAAAGAACAATGGAATATGTCTTTACTCTTTACAACAAAAGAAGATATTTTAGAAGGCAACCCTTACTACCAAGTAAAAAGATATATGGAAAAGATATTCTCTACATTAAATATACTTAATATTGAATACCTACTTGTAAATACTACCTCTCAAGAGAATCTCCCCGTATGGATAAAGAATATATTACCTACCTTTAATCCTAAATCTACTGCATATATTACACATAAAGGAGAAATCATAGGAGTAATAGGGGAGTTTAGTAAAACGGTAAAAGAGAATTTTAAATTACCAAACTTCACAGCGGGAGTAGAAATAGATATTGAGTATCTTTCAAAAGTAGAAAGAGAAAATAAAGTCGTATATGAAAGCTCTAAATATCCTTCAATAAATCAAGATGTGACATTACAACTACCAAGAAGAGTAGAGTATAAGCAAATAGAGAGAATAATTTTGGATACGATTAATACAAGAGATAGATACGCTACTGTTGAGTGTTTAGATATATACAGCAAGGAAGACGAGAAAAGGAATATAACAGTAAGAATAGAGATAGAACATCTAGAGAAAACTCTCAGTACAAAAGAGTTTAATAAGATTGTAAAAAAGATTCTTGTTAAAACTAGTAAGCTAGAGTAATAACAGGACTTTGATAAGAGCTGGAACCTGAAAATGCTCTTGCAAATACAGAGTAATTACCCCTTGATACAGAAGGTTCATATCCCCAAAGTACTGACCATCCACCAGTAGTAGATGAGTCTGTCAATGCTCTTGAGTAATTTCCCCCAATCTTAGAAACATAGAAATTAACATATGAAGCAGTAAGACCTTTAACTGATGCTTCTAATTTAACAGGGAAAGAAGATATTGTTGAATTATTAGCAGGTGATATCATAGAAACTTCTACTTCAGGAGCTGTCACCACAAATATTACACTCTTAGTTGCTGTCTTATCATACTTATCTTTTGCAAAGACTGTTAAGGTATGATTACCCAAAGTAAGCGTCCCTATTGAATAGGTCAATGAGTACTGTCCATTTGTGTGAGAAGCAGAAGGAATAGGAGTACCATCTATTGATACTGTAAACTCCTTAAGAGATTCTAGATATCTAATATTACCCTTAATTTCCATATTACTGTTCTGTTTAAACTCTGCATTAGAGGTAGGTTTCTCTATCTCAACAATCGGTGCATTATTTGGACCCAAAGGAAGAGGACACTCTCCAGTAGCAGGCTTCTCAAATATGTATGCACTATTCTCTGTAGATGTTAGATAATTTTGATATGTTTCTCTTTGCTGTACATTCTCTAGTTTAAATGTCATATATACCTTGTCTTCAACCAGATTATACAGCCTCGCTAGTTCTAAGTTAGTTGGAATTAATCCATTTGATTTACAAATAGGAACAACCTCACGAGTATCTGTTTGAGGAGCCCTCCCAGCAATATATACTGTTGCCTCTTTCTCACAATTAACACCCTCTGCTGGCACTGCACCCGTATCCTTACATACCGCAGTAGAAAGTATTCCAGAAGGACGAGTAAATGTTTCTACTGGATACCTATCAGCTACTCTATTTACAATACTGTGTGCAATAGGGAGGGGTAATGATACACCCCAAGCACCTGGTGTAACCGTATTATCATTATTCCCTGCCCAAACACCAACTACAAGATTTTTGTGATACATAACAGTAGTTAAATCCTTAGGACCATCAGTTGTACCTGTTTTAAAACAAAGATTTACACCCTTAACTCTGCTATATGGTCCACCGATTCTATCCCCATGACCACCTAAATCACAGATAATGTAATTAACCAGATATATCTCCTTCTCATCTATAACCTGCTTACCATTGAATTCTTCAACTTCTTTAAGTACCTCTCCTTTGGAGTCTTCAACCTTTAATACAGATACCGTATCATTTTTAACTCCCTCATTTGCAAATACACCAAATGCAGCAGTATGCTCGATAAGTTTCATCTCACCAGCACCCAAAGCTAATGCCAAGCCGTAATCAGCCTTGTTTTTAAGTGTAGTTATTCCCAACTTGTCTGTAACCTGCAAAAGAGTCTCTACCCCTGCAAGCTGCAATGTATATGCAGAAGGTAAGTTTCTAGATCTACCTAAATTTTTTCTTGCTGTCCCTATACCCTCAAAAACCTTATCCCAGTTATCAGGTTTGTAATTACCAAAAGACATTCTGATATCAGGAGCTAATGTCCATGGACCATATCCTTTAGAGAATGCAGCTAAATATGTATATGGCTTAGCAGAAGAACCTACCTGCCTATTACTCGTAGTCACATTAACATTACCATCTACCTTTGGGTTATCTACATTCCAGTAATCTACAGAACCAACCATAGCAAGTACTTCTCCCGTATTAGGATCCATTACTACCGCAGCCCCGTTATTTACCTTGTAAGGCAAACCATTCTTAGCAATACCATTTCGAACTTCTTCCTCTGCAATTTCCTGAATAGAGTAGTCAAGAGAGGTTGTAACTTTTAGACCACCTCTCTCTACACGATCTACACCAAACTCATCCTCTAATTGCTGTTTAACATAGAAGACAAAATGAGGAGCCTTAATATCTATCCTCTTACTTCTGTAAACAAGTTCTTCATTTTTTGCATCTTCAATTTGCTCTGATGTAACACCTGTTAATTCTTTGTGCTTTAACATTTGATCTAGTACATATATTTGTCTAGATTTTGCCATATCAGGATTAGTACCAAACAAAGGAGAGTAGGTACCAGGACTTTGTATAAGGCCAGCAATAAGTGCACTCTCTGCAAGAGTTAACTCACTAACATCTTTACCAAAGTATGCGTTAGCAGCTGCCTGGAAGCCGTAGTTTACACCTCCTAAAGGAACCTCATTCATATACATCTGTAAAATCTCATCTTTAGTAAAAGTTTGTTCAACCTGCATAGTGATAAGAATCTCTTTAATCTTCCTAGAATATTTCTGTTCATATGCTTTCTCACCTAATACGTCATAAAGAATTGTTGTTTTAATCAACTGCTGTGAAATTGTACTAGCACCCCTAACAATACCACCAGCCCTTAAGTTCTCAACTGCAGACATAACAATACCAAGGTAATCCAATCCCTTGTGCT
Source organism: Candidatus Dojkabacteria bacterium UBA5209 (assembly GCA_002412645.1). Lineage (GTDB taxonomy): Bacteria > Patescibacteriota > Dojkabacteria > SC72 > SC72 > UBA5209. The sequence goes on from DHVL01000048.1 coordinate 12,266, forward strand.
GATAGAATTCAATATCTTCTGCTGCAAGTAATGCCCATTTAGTATGCTCAGGTATCTTATCTATAGAAACAAACTCTCTGTTTTGATCACCATATACTGTATAAAGTAAAACCCCATTCCTATCAAAAATCTGAGTACTCTGATCTGAAGTTCTTTCAACCAATTTGTCTGGAGAAGGTAGTGAATTCTGTAAACTCTTAAGATATATACCGACACCAATAAGTGCAGCACAACCGATAAAGAATAAAACACCAGCACCGATATATAGAATCTTTTTAAATTTTGCCTTATCAAATCTTCCACTTAAAGAACTCCCACCAATTCCCTTTGGAGTTTTTCTTCTCAAATTCTTACTGTTGTATTTCTTAATCCTGTTGAAATTATTCAACGATCTCCTACTGCTTTTCCTTCTTGTACCTACCCTTTTTGATGATTTTGATACAGACATGGTGTATTTCATAGAAATATATATTCTAGAGTAATATTACTCTCTAAATATATTATATATACAAACAATATTCAACTTTTTAGTATCCATTAAAAACATATTTTGTTTAAAGGAATTAATAAGATATAATTAGAAATTATGAATAAAAATAAACTATCTACACAACCATATAAAGGGACTACAGATATGTATCCTGATAATTTAAGTAAGAGGGAATATCTCTTTAATATATGGAAAAAGGTTGCAAGAAAATTCGGATATGAGGAGTATGACACTCCTCTCATTGAAGACGCACAAATGTACAGAGTAAAGTCAGGAGATGAGATAGCTAATAAACAGCTATTCAATTTTATAGACAAAGGAGATAGAGAGGTAGCACTTAGACCAGAGATGACTCCATCATTAGCAAGAATAGTTGCTGCAAAGAAGAACGAACTTACATTCCCTCTGCGATGGTTTAATGTTGGAAGATTTTTTAGATATGAGAAACCTCAAAAAGGTAGAACTAGAGAATTCTATCAACTAAATATCGATCTTTTAGGAGTAGGTCCAGTACAACCTGAAATAGAGATAATTATGTTTGTAATGGAAGTAATGAAAGAGCTCAAAGCTCCAGAGAATACCTATGAATTAAAAATAAATAGTAGAGAACTTTTTGATTACTTTGCAAAGTATATACTCGATATAGATTCACAGAAGAAAGATTTGTTAGCTAAAGCAGTAGACAACTACCTTAAAATGTCTAAGAAAGATTTCGAAGAATATTTGGAAGAGATAGGATTAGATAAGGAAGAAGTAGAGAAAACAATACAATATATAAATTGGGATATTACCAATTTAGAGAAGTTAAAAGATAAGTCTAAGGGTGCAAAAGAAATATTGCAAGTATTAAAAATAGTCCAAGAATTAGGAATTAAACAGGTTAAATTTGCTCCTTACATAATGAGAGGATTAGCATACTACACAGGAGTAGTTGTTGAAATGTATGACATCGGCAGTAAAGAAAATCCTAGAGCTCTGTTTGGTGGGGGTAGATACGACTCACTATTAGAAATATTCGGAAAAGAAAAAATAGAAGCCTTCGGTTTAGGTTGGGGAGATGTTACAACATTAGACTATCTTCAAACATACAACCTTTTACCTGAATACAAAGTAAATACAGAAGTCTTTATTACATTGATGGATGAATCACTAATAAATGAAACTCTCTTATTATCACAATATCTTAGATCTAAAAATATTAATACAGAAGTACAACTTACCCCTATTAAACTTGCTAAACAGTTAAAATATGCGGATAAGAAACAGATCCCGTGGGTAGTAGTAATAGGGGAGGAAGAAATGAAAAAAGGTGTTGTACAACTAAAAGATATGGTAAGAAAAGAAACTTTTGAAATTAAGAAAGAAGATATCATATACAAGGTAAAGTAATATCAATATACTTTTTCTTGATTATTTTTTAATATAACCATATTCAAAAATTTCTTCTATTAATAGAAAACCTTCCTGAGATAGAAAGGATCTCACTCCCATTTCCAACAGGTATTAAATGTATTAAGTGCAACAGTATATTAAAGGCATACCCAATACTTAAGAATGAACACATTGATATTATCCTTCTCAACCTCCACACACATAACAAACTAATATTTAAATTCCTAAGATATATTGGGAATAACTTTCCTTCACTCCCTACATTAGCGGTATTACCTTCCGACGATTTCCTAATTCAGAAGTATAAATCTAACGGTTTAACAGAGTATATTTTAAGGAGTAATGTAAAAACTCTCTGCTTAAAGTGTAAAATACGAAGATTACTTAATAAAGAAAGAGATGATACTGTTGAAGTTCTTTCTAAAAACGGTTTCTATGTAAATACTAAATTACAAGAAATATATATACATGAGAAAAGAGTTCCACTGACTAATCTCGAATATCTTGTAATAAAATACCTAATACAGAGTAATAGTTACTGTACCACAGAAAGTTTACACAGGTATTTTGATCTTAAAATAAGTAAGAAGGCTCTAACAATGTTAATCTCAAGACTAAGAAGGAAGATAAGGCACAATACAGGATATACATTAATAAAAAATAGGTATAAAAAAGGGTACTACATAGATACTTAGACTTTTTTCTTCCACTGAGAGATTTTGTTTAACGCCTCCAGAGGAGTTAGGTTGTCTAAATCTAAATCTTGAATATCCCTCTCTATATCAGAGTCTTTAGCATAGAACAGCGGGTACTGGTACATACTCTTTTTCTCTTCTTTACTACCCTCTTTTATATCTAAGATATTACTCTCTCTTAGTTCAGATTCTTTACTAAACATCTGTTCCTGTTCAAAACTTTCTAATATCTCATTTGCTCTCTTTATTAACTTCTCTGGTAGTCCTGCCATCTTAGCAACATATATTCCATAGCTCCTGTCCGTTCCTCCCTCAACTATCTTTCTTAAAAATATGACACTACCCTCATCTAAATCTTCTTCTACAAGTACATTGTAATTTTTTACTCTGTCTGAATTTTTTTCAGACAGTTTAAGTAATTCATGATAATGGGTTGCGAATAAGGTTCTAGCCTTTATCTCGTTTAACAGATACTCTGCTAACGCCCAAGCTATACTAACACCATCATATGTACTTGTACCTCTTCCTACTTCATCTAAAACAATAAGGCTGTATTTGGTTGCGTTATTTACAATATTTGCTGCCTCATCCATCTCTACCATAAAAGTGCTTCTTCCACGAGAGAGATCATCAGATGCTCCAACTCTAGTAAATATTCTGTCTACAAGTGAAAGCTCCATACTTTTTGCAGGTACAAAACTACCAATTTGAGCAAGTAATACAATTGTAGCTACTTGCCGAATATATGTAGATTTACCAGACATATTAGGACCTGTTAAAATTGCCATAGATGAAGTATTGAAATCCAACAATGTGTCATTAGAGATAAATTCTTCCTCTGTAATACTCTCTACAACAGGATGCCTACCTTTCTCTATTTTAATTATCCCTTCCTTTTCACCCATTTCATATATTATTGGTTTACTGTAATCCTTTGTATATGCTAAATATGCAAAACCAACTAATATATCTAATCTCGCTATCTCACGAGAGAGTGATTGTAATGAATCAATATCTTTAATTAAAGATTCTCTAAACTCAGAAAACAGCTTATACTCTAACTCATCTAACCTCTCTTGTGCAGTTAAAATAATGCTCTCTTTCTCTTTAAGCTCTTCGGTAATATATCTCTCACTATTTACTAATGTTTGTTTTCGTATATATCTTTCAGGCACCTTTTCTTGATGAGTCTTAGTCACTTCAATGTAATATCCAAAAACTCTGTTAAATCCAATCTTAAGAGAGGAGATACCTGTATCCTCTTTCTCTTGTTTCTCAAACTCCTTTATCCAACCCTTACTATCACCAGAAAGCTCTCTTAATTCTTTCACCTGTTCATTGAATGATTCCTTTATTATCCCCCCCTCTGTAATAGAGGTAGGAGGAAAATCTACAATACACTCTTCAATTTTGCTTACTAATTCCTTAATTAAAGAATCATACTCATCGAGTTTAACTACAACTTTGGGTACCTGTTGCAGTTGTTCCTTTAACTTCTCTATAGATTCTAAAGAGAGCTGTAGAGCCTTTAAATCTCTACCATTTACCCTATTTAAACCAATCTTACCTACAATCCTTTCTATATCATTTATCTGTGAAAGGTTCTCTCTTAAACTCTCCAGTATATCTGAGCTGTTAAAAAGCATCTCTACTATATTAACCCTCTGCTCTATCTCTTTCTTACTAATTAAAGGATTAAGTATCCATGAGTACAGTAATCTCTTACCCATTAGTGTAGAAGTATAGTCAATTACTGAAAAAAGAGAATCCTTAATATCTCCATGATATGCATTACTCACTAATTCTAAATTACGTATTGTAGAAGAATCCAATATCATTTTACCCGAGAGATTTACTCTTTTGGGTTTTTGGATATGTTTAGGATTCATAAGCTGGGTGTCTTCTACATATTGCAAAATCATTGCTACAGCACTAGTAGATACATTACCTTCATCTAAACCTAATGAATTTATACTCTTAATTTCAAAAAACTCTTTTATCTTCTCTGTGGCATACTCTTTATTTTGTAAAGCCTTAGATACAAACTGTACAGGTAAAGTAGGGAATGTTAGTTCCTTTTCATTCTCTAATATTAATACCTCTACTGGTTCATATGCACAAAGTACTGCCTCTATATTCTTTTTATTTAATTCTCCCTCTATCCAAAGAAACTCTCCGGTAGACACATCACAAAGAGATACTCCTAGTTTCTTTTTATCAGAGACAAAAGACATTAAGTAGTTATTCTTTACTAAAGAAGCATTCTCACCATCTAGTGTACCTGGAGACACTATTCTAGTTACTCCTCTTTTAACAATACCTTTAGAAAGTTTAGGATCTTCAAGTTGATCGACAATGACTACACAGTGACCAGCAGATATTAATTTAGGAAGATATTGATCCAATGCTTTGTGAGGAAAACCTGCCAAAGGAGTAGGGTTAGTACTTTTGTCTCTTGCGGTAAGAGTAATATTTAAAACCTTAGATGTAGTTTTTGCATCATCACCAAAGGTCTCAAAGAAGTCTCCCATCCTAAAAAGTACTACCTTATCAGGATACTGTTTTTTAAATTTCAAATATTGACTCATCATTGGAGTCTCTTTTATTGCATTCATACAATCTATTATACAGGAGAATCTATAGTGAAAACTATATACTATCTTTTACCTAAAATCAGCTTCGCCTCTTCATCTGCTACAAGAGTTCTACTCTCCTTAATATCAGAATAATTAACAGAGATGCCGTATATACCCATTTGTATGCAGTACTTAATCAAATCCTTATTGTTTTCAACCATAGCGATAATCTGTCTTGAACTACCCCTTGTAGTATCTACAACAGCATCAACTATCTTAAATACACTATTTACTCCAAGGTTATACTTAGCACTTACGTCATCCATACTAAAACCTTGCATTGCCCTTACTATTCTTGGCATATGTAATACAACACCATCTATCTTGGCATCAATTATTTCATCAACAAGTATTACCTCTGTAGGAGTATCTATTACAGCATATACTTTAAATGTAGATGTTCTTCGAAGTCCAGCAGCAGACAAACTCTTCTTAAACTCTTTCATCAAAGTTCCATTCATTGGAGAGTTAATAGCGATATCTACATTCCTCTTTTTATATACATTTCTTACTCTTCTAACAATCATTAGTGATCTTCTTAATAACTCTTTGTTATCAATATAGTGGGCAAGACCATGTACATTGTCATCTAACTCTTTACCTTCATACTCTTTACCCTTAGTAATAGCTCTAAAGTCTCCTACAGTTTTAGAACCTAAGGAAAGAATAACCTGGTTACCTTCTGCTAAGTCAATATATGAACAAAGCTTCTCTGCTATCTCTTTAGAATATTCTACAAACTTCTTCTCCTCAACGAAGGCGAGCATATGCCTACCGTATTCAAGAAGTACTTGATCAAAATCTATATATACCAAACCGTGAGAATTACCAACAAAATCAATTAATTCATTTACTTTTGCATTAGGTGTAACAAACACCTTGGTTGCAGAAGGAGGAAGCGACATATCCTTTGGAATCTTAGGTGAGTAATCCGTACCACTTACATCCTCTTTCTTTTCTTCAATCTGTGTACCCTTCAGTAAGTCTATACCAGAGAGTTCTTCGTCTTTGTAAGCCTGTACAACAGGATGAACAGTATCTTGAACTTTACTCTCTATCTCTTGCTTTGCTCCCTCGCTTGTCTCCCTATATACAGATCCCGTATTACCATCAATACGAACTATATCACCATCTTTTAGAACGGAAGATGCTTTTTGCGTACCAACTACAGCAGGGATATTAAACTCTCTACATAAAATAGCAGTATCACTTGTCACACCACCACTATCCATAACGACACCACCACACGCAACTATTAGAGATTCCATTTCAGAAGCGTACTGTTTTATTACAAGAACAGTTCTCTTGTCCACAGCAATCTCTTTATCTTTCTCAAGTACAACAACAGTACCAACAACTTGTCCAAAGCTAGCTCCGACACCCTTAACAAGTAAGTCTTCTATACTCTTAGCTAAGGTAGAACTCTCTACCTTTGGTTTACTCTCTACCTGACTCTTAGCAATACCAATTAGCTTCTCAGTAAGAGAACCTTTCTCATGCTTATTACCTTGTACTATCCTTTGTGCATGCTCTACTGCCTTACTCTCTATCATACCCAAACCAGTATATCTATCTATACTCCATTTAAGTACTTCGGCAAGAGTATCAAAATCTCTACTATCTATTACAACATTCTCTTCATAATTTTTCTCATACAAATCTTTACTCTGTAATATCCATACCTTACCACCAGCCAATACCCATTCTATACTTTGAGCCCGTCTCAATTTATTCTCCACTATCAATGCTATCTTAGAAATCTCTCTTAGATATTTATCCTCTACCTTTTGCCTATGACTCCAACTGTTAGATATCTTAATCTTCTCTACACCAGATTTACCCTGTGTATTACTTAACATCCTTACCTTCATCCACTCTTGAGGAGAGATGTGCTTCTCAACAATATTTAACTCTTTCTTACTAAGAAGATATGTATCAGGAGTAAGCTCACCCAAAGATATTGTATCTCCCAATCCAAATACAGCCTCAATACTTAGTCTACCTGGATCTTGAGTAATTGGATCTACTGTAAATGCAACACCCGAAACTTCTGCTTGAACCATCTTTTGAACAACAACAGCCAGCTTTACCTCAGAAAGATTAATACCTTTTTTAGAAGCATATGCTACAACATCATCAGTAAACAGAGATGAATATATACGTTTAATAGAGGGTATTAAATTCTTAATACCTCTAACATTTAACTCTGTAGAAAACACACCACTAAAGGAAACCTCAGGAGAGGAGGGGAATACAACTGAAGATCTTACTGATACCCAAGCATCTGTAAAACCAGAAAGTCTTGTATATGCAGATATTAACTGCTCAAGTGTCTCTTCATCAAAATCACTCTTGTTAAAACTAGCCTCTATTTCATTCTCTTCTGGATTTTTGCCATTTTCTAAAAGCCTCTCTTTATCTCTAAGTAAAGACTCTGATACAAACCTATCAAACACTTTTGAAGAAACTACGAAGAATTCTGGTATTGGAACATCCATATCTTTTAATTCAAAAAGACTCAAACCTTTTCTTCCAACAATAGATTCTTTTAAATTCTTTGACTCAAAATCTTCCCAGTAGTAAACAGATTTATTAATTTTTAAAGCAGTGGATGACATTTTTGGGGCAGTAATATTATCTCATTAAATGCTACCCTTAGCCTTTAGTTTTTGCAAGTCTATATAGAACTCATAGCATATGCGAAGGATAACGATTATAGGGACCGCTAAAACTGCACCCCATACACCAAAGAGTATAAAGAAGGATGCAGCAGTAAACATTATAAATATTGGTCTTAAACCAACTACATTACCCATAACTTTAGGGATAATAAAGTTGTTCTCTATTTGTTGATAAATGATGAATACAACTGCTATTATAACCGCAGAGACGGGACCATTCACTACTAATGCTACAAAAATAGGAGGTATTGCAGATATAGTTGCACCCAAAGTTGGTATAGAAGACATCAATGCTACAAATACTCCCAAGGGTAGTGCGAATGGTACTTGAAAAATCATAAGCATAGTACCCATTGTTAAACCTGCGATACTACTTACTAAAGCTTGACCAAGTAGCCATCTTCCTAATTTATATTCAACATCTAGTATTAATTTCTTTATCATATTTCTTCTTACATCAGATGTCACTCTTACTAAACCTATATCCAATACGTTATCATGATCTATCACCAAGTATATTGAAAATATAATTGATGCTAGAAGTAATGCAGTAGAACTAAATACAGAACCAATTGTATTAGCAATACTCTCAAAATTCTCAAAAAGAGTTAATCTCTCTACCCAATCATTAAGAAATTTACTTACTACAGTAGAATCTATAGAGTAGCCAAGGATAGAGATACCCTCAAAATCAGAGGTAGCAGTATCAATCCAAACTGGAACAGCATTAACTAATCCCTCAATTTGATTAATGAAAGGTATTACAACTACAGCTAATACTGCAGAAAGGAAGAGAATACCAAGTAGGTAAGTAATAGTTACAGCTAATCCCTTACCAAATTTCTTACTCATCAAAAATGTAACCACTGGTCTTGCAGCAGACATAAATACAAAACCTCCAAAAAGAAAGATTAACATTGCTAATATCTCTGCACCTAGAAAGGATAGTAGTAAAATTGCACCTAAAAGTAGAACTAATTTCCAAGAGAATTCTACGACAATAGTAGGTTTCTTTTCTTCTCTTCTCTGTTTACTCTTCTCAATCTCTTGTAACTCTTTAATAAAAGAAGACTTGCTTTCTTCTGTTTTTCTTTTTGAATCCATATTCAATACTT
>DHVL01000056.1 GCA_002412645.1 Candidatus Dojkabacteria bacterium UBA5209
TAATGGTTAAGATAGAGGAATATATTGAGAAAAAAGCTAAAGAAAAGGCATATATGATATTACAAATTCATGATGAGATAATATTTGAGGTAAGTGATGATACTGTAGAGGTATTCACTAAAGATGTCAGAGATTTAATGCTTAACTCCATACAGCTTTCTGTACCATTAGATGTACATGTTTCTGTTGGAGAGAGTTTGGCACAGTTAAAATAAGTTGGGAGTAATATGAAAAAATTCTTAGGTTTTCTTTTACCAATCGTTGGTATAGTGCTACTTCTCAAGTACGTTGGTAATCAAGAGCGATCAGTTAAAGAAAGAAAAACAGAGAAAAAGGAAAGGGTGAGTAGTAGTAGAAGAATAGTAGGGGATTTACCAAGGGTAGTTGCAGAGGATTTAAATAGTAGGCAGAGGGATATACTCAAGCTCTTTAATAAGAGGGAGATCTTGCTACCAACAGATATATATTCTGTCGCTCCTAATCTTTCAACAAGAACGCTTAGAAGAGATATGGATAAGTTAGAAGAGTTAGGTTTTGTTCTTAAAGAGGGTAGTACAAAAGATACTAAATATATATTGAAGAAGTAATATGAAATTCCTAGAGTTAGTACAATTCTTTGAAAAGATAGAGGGTATATCATCAAGAAACGATATGGCGTTAGAGATGTCTAAGTTTCTTAAATCATGTAATAAGCAGGAGGCGCAAATCCTTTCATATTTGATGCTTGGTAGGGTTGCACCTCTTTTTGTTAATGCAGAGTTCAATTATTCCGAAAAGAGTTTAACTAATCTTTTGTCAGAATATACAGGCAAAGACATTGCAAAAAGCAGAAAAGAAATAGGGGATATTGGAGATACTGTGCAAAAGATATGGGGAGAGTACTCTAAAAAGCCTTCAGGACAAGGTATTCTAGAGATATACCAAATTCTTTGGGATATTGTTAATACAAAAGGTGAAGGTTCAGTCCAGAAAAAGAACAAAATAGTATTGGAGTGTTTAAAAAAGTTGTCCCCTTTGGAGTCTAAATATTTTGTACGAATAATCTGTGGAGAACTGAGACTAGGTTTAAATGCTAAATCTCTCTTAGACGTCTTCTCTATATATTTAGTAGGAGACAAGGGAATGAAGGATATATTAGAACATGCATACGGAGTATGTGCGGACATCGGATATATAGCAGGCATTGTGGTGGGGGACAGTCCTAGGACAGACCTCTCAGAGATTAGCATAAGACTAGGGACACCAATCCTTTCTCGCTTGGTAGAGCGTGTAGGCTCTTTTGACGAGGTTTTTGATAGATTTAAAGGTAGTGTTATTGTACAGCCTAAGTTTGACGGTTTAAGGTGTCAGATCCATAAGTGGAGTAAAAGTACTGCTAATTTATCAAGAGAGGATACTGTTTGGTTTGGATACATGGGAGAGAAAAAAGAGTTAGTTAGTTTATTCGAAAGTGAGAGTAAGTATGAAAGCGAAGTAAGGCTTTTTACTAGGAATTTAGAGGATGTAACGGAAATGTTTCCTGAAATAGTAGAAGCGGCAAGGAATATCTCTGTTGACTCTTTTATCCTAGATTCCGAAATTGTTGGTTGGGACTATAGGAAAAATACATTTTTGACCTACCAAGAGACAATGCAGAGAAGAAGAAAGTATTCTGTGGGTCAAAAGAGAGAAAGTATACCTGTAAAAGCATTCGTATTTGATATTCTCTCCTGTGAGGGTGAATCATTGATACTAAAGGACACGAAAGAGAGGGTGGAACTTTTAGAAAAGAAGTTAGCTAGTACCCCAGAGGGTATAGAATTGGCTGATTCTAAGGTATCTAATGGTAAAGAAGAGTTAATTAAATATTTTAAGAAATATGTAAATGAAGGTTTAGAGGGGGTTATAGTTAAGCAGTTCGAAGGTGGATATAAGCCGGGTAGGAGAAATTTTGAATGGATAAAGATAAAGAAATCGATAGATAAGGAGCTTGTAGATACGGTAGATATGGTAATAGTAGGCTATTATTTTGGTTCGGGAAGGAGGACAGACCTAGGTCTGGGGGCGATTTTTTGTGGGATATTAAATGAACAAGAGGATAGAGTTGATGCAATATGCAAAGTGGGTACTGGTATAGATGATAAGACTTTGTTGAGAATGAGTAAGGACTTAGAGAAAATTAAACTTAAATCTGCTCCAAAGAATGTAGGCTATGTAGAAAATCTTAAACCTGATGTATGGGTAGAGCCTAAGTATGTTGTGACAATAGATGCAGATGAAATAACAAAGAATATATCTAAGGGTAGTAAAGAGATTGGGGGAGGCCTCTCTTTAAGGTTCCCGAGGTTAATAGAATATGGTAGAGATAAGCTTTTAGAAGATATTACTACCGTAGAGGAATTAAAGGGTATGTACTCCTTAAGAAAAAGTATGTAAATACACTTGCATACTACCATTGTGTATGTTAAAATCACGCACGAGTTTGGGATAAACGAGTATTAGGTTTCCTCTTAGAGACTTCCTCTAATGAATACCATTTGAAAAATAGTGTGTATTAATGAGTCCAACTCAGCTCCTTAAAAGTTGAAGAGTGACAGGAAGTCAAAAATATATTCATTAATGACTTTCTAAAAGTGTGTGTGATTTTTTTGGTCACACAATTCATTTAAGTCGATATACAAACAAATCCAATCCGGCGTTGATTGGTCTGTGTTTAGCAGCTTGCTGTTAAATATTGCAAAGTTAAACGTTTTTCAATGAGAGTTTGATCATAGCTCAGGATGAACGTTGGCTGTGTGCCTAAGGTATGCAAGTCGAACGATCCCTTTCTGATTTCTTGAAGCTTCGGCTGATAGTTTTCTATTTGGGATAGTGGCAAACGGGTGAGTAACACGTAGATAACTTGCCTCGAAGTCGGGAATAGCTCGTCGAAAGACGGGGTAATATCCGATGGCCTCTAATCACTTTAAGTGTTTTAGAGTAAAGCTTTTGTGCTTCGAGAGAGGTCTGCGTCCTATCAGCTAGTTGGTAAGGTAATGGCTTACCAAGGCTAAGACGGGTAGCTGGTGTGAGAGCACGGTCAGCCACCATGGAACTGAGACACGGTCCATACT
>DHVL01000035.1:0-8744 GCA_002412645.1 Candidatus Dojkabacteria bacterium UBA5209
TATGTATTTCTCTTGGGGATATACTGTAATATTTTGAGTTAATATATCTCCATTCGATTCTTGTAATCTGTATCTTTGATCATTGATTATTAACCCTATATCAGATCTTGTTGGTATTGTTGTACCTCCATATATTTGTAAATTTACTGGCTCTTCCTTACCATTCTCTATTTCTAATATTGGTTTGGAGTAGCTATCTGCTTCTCTTTTTACTAACTTGGTTTTGTATATGTATATACCATCCTGAGAATCAATCTTCTCATTAAAGAATATCTGGTGTGTTCCTCCTACTATGTTTACCCTTAACTGTGCACTGTTACTTACTCCTAATACATTTAAATCTTGGAGTTTTTTGGTTATTGGTTGCAGATTAACTACAGTAATTGCAGGAATTATGAAGAGTAGGGCAACTAAACCCAATGCTATTGGTTCTACTACTAGTGCTAATGTTTTTTTAACTTTTTCATTCTTCATATTTAGTAATACCTCTTTCTATCAGGATATACTTTATCTGTTTCAAGTTCAAATGTTTTTAATGCTCCGTATCCACATATGAATGCAAGTACTCCTGCTAGTATTCCTACCCATGAATATGTACTATTTTGTAGTGCATTTACTACTGCTATTGAACATCCAACCCAAAGGAATGCATTCCAGATGAAGATTTTAAGAAAGGTAGTATCATCTCTTGTAATCCATTGTAATATATTAAACCTAGCTACTTTAACAATGGTCTTTGGATTATCTATGGTAGTTTGAAATATTGCTGTCTTAGCTATGAAGTATATTGTAGGTAATGCTAAAAAGATTACCATCGAAAGATCAGAAAAGGAGTTTACAAAGAGAGTAGTACTACTATCTTCAAAATATATTTGCGTAGAAAAAAAACCATTTAGGTCATTGCCTATTTCAAATGAGAGTGTGTATATGGCACTTACAAAAAAAATACCAAAAACTTTACCTGCAATCATTAATATTGCAGGAATTATGGAATTTTTAAGCGCCCTTTTGATTAGTTTTGACATTATCTATGGACAGTTTGTTAAGTTGATTAGCAAGCCTAGATTTTTTACGACTTGCATTTCCTTTTTTAAGAACGTTTTTCTTAGCTGCTTTGTCTAAAACTTTGTATGTTTGTCTTAGTGATTTCTCAGCAGACTCTTTCTCTCCAGATTTTACTAATTCTTGGAATCTTTTAACAGACTTCTTAACTCTTTTTCTTAATCTATCGTTGTAAAGAGTTCTTCTTTTAGTTTGTCTTAGATCTTTTATTGATGTTTTTAAGTTTGGCATTCGTAAAGTATATTTAAATGATTCAATATTGCGTTGTATTATATCTGTTAAGAGTTTGTTTGTAAACAGAAATGTAAATTGATACACTATTTATATGAATATTGGAGATACAAGGAGAGCAATAGCAGTGGTAGTGTTTTCTCTGATACTTCTTGTATCTGTTCTCTCCCCATTATATTTACCAAAAGGGGAAGAAGATGTTAAGGGTGTAGATATACAAAGAGATATCTCTGCACAGTATCCATATATTACTAACCTTATGCCTAATATTGCATATGTTGATGAGGAGTATGTATTTGTTCCTAGGCTTGTAATTAGTGAATTTGGAAATCCTGTAATTACTGTTAAGCAAGGACCTTCTTGGCTTAGGGTAGATGAGGAATTAATTGTTAGGGGTACTCCACAGATGGAAGATGTTGGTACTTACAAGGTTGTATTAAGGGTAGAGGATGGTATTGGTAGTTCTGAGATGACGGATTATATTATTGTTCAAAGTAATGAGGAGTAAGATTATTTTTACATCTGTAGTAGTATTTTTGGTTATTACTGCATTTATACTTGTGTTTGTTTTTAAGGCTTCAGGGTCTAATTCTTCAGTGTCTGTAGATGGTTGTGATCCTTACAACGTAGAGGTAAAAAAAGGTCAGAAAGAGAACTCAGTAAATATATATTGGAAGACAAAATCCAAATGTTCAGGATATGTAATTTATGGTAGTGAGATGAAGGATTTGCATTTAGTGGGTATAGATTTGGAAAATGAGATTAAGGATATTAATCACAGTGTAGAGATTAATTCTTTAATATCTACAAAGATGTATTACTTTTCTATTGTGTCAGATGGAACTAGTTATGGTAAGGATGGTTTACCGATATCTTTTATGATTTCTTCTCTCTAATTATTTTCTCTTCGAAGTATTTCTTCGGATTGGTTATTTTGTATCTTGTTAATTGTGCATCTTTATATATCTCTGAGTTAAGAATCATTTCAGAGAGTTTAGAACCTTCTGGTCTTGTATATACTATCCATGCTGTAATGAAGAGTACTGCTCCTATGATTATTCTTGCTGTAAAGCTATCCAATATTCCTGTTGCAGGTGTAGTAGGTGATGTTGTGTCTGAAGTTGTAGGTGGATTAGTACAATCTTGAGCAACTACTACTACTGCTTCTGCTCTTAATGTAGCTGGGTCAGAAGGTATTTTAACAGGATTTATTATTACTTCATTCATATTATCTCCTGTTAAGGTTTCTGCTCCTGCAGTTGCTTTGAATACAAGGAGTATTTGTCCATCTGGTGTTACATTCCAAGGAGTTTGTTGTTGCCATACTATTTCTTGTGTAGACCCAACAGTAGTTATATTAACAACTGTATCGTCATCTACAGGCGAACCATTGATGGTGGAGCTGTCTGCTAAGTATTGGAATCCAAGCGGTAGTTTATCTTTTATATATGTAATACCTTCCTCTTGAGCAGCACTATTTTTCACAGAGATTGTAAAGGTCGCTATATTACTCCCATCCACTCTTTCTACACATGCAGGTGCCCCTGTTTTTGTCACAGTGAAGTTAGAGGTATCCTCTTCGGGCTCTTCTTCAGGCTCTTCTAATATTGGGTCTGTTTGTTCTAAGAAAGTGACTTCTGTAGATACAGTCCCTACACTTAAGTCATCTACAAATACCTCTGCTGTAATTACTAGATCTCCAGTATGTTTATCTAATATGGCAAATGATTCACCAGAAGCAAAGTTACTACCATCGTAAAGATTTGCTTTTGATATTGAGATTGTTCCCTTCGTGGCTTCTATATTTAATCCATCGTTCATTAGTAATACAGGATATTTTGTACCAAAGGAGAAACTAATACTTACATTTTCACTCTGTAGTTGTCCTATGGAAACTATTACCTGGCTAATCTTTGTACTTCCATCACTCTGTCTTTCTGTACTAGCATTTAGTGCATTTGCTCCTACACCACCCTCTCTTTCGATATCTATTACTCTTCTACAGATTATTGAGTTTATACTATTTCCTTGGTTATCCTGTGCTGTTGCAACTATTTCTAATGAGTCTGCAGTTCCTAAATCTGATATTGTTTTAAATATCTTACCCCCTTCTTTGCTATCAGGTTCACTACTTTCGGAGTTGATTTTAAATGAGTAGCTGTTGTAATCTCCTTTATCAAATGTAGCTTCTACTTTTATACTGTCTTCTGGATTTATTTTACCAGTTATTAACTTCCCATCTTGGTCTGTAAGGATCATATTTTGACATCTTGCATCTGCAATACTTCTAACAGAACAGGATTTATACCTATCTTCTGGCGTAGAGCTTTTAAGTACATATTGAGAGAGTATTGAGGTATCACACTGTACAGAACATGGCTGATCTGATGGTACACTCTTTATTGTAAAAGAAATTGCCTTTTTAGGATCACCACAATCATTGACTACATCAGGGTCTATTAAGTAACAACCACATGTAAACTGTGTTTTAGTATCATCTTCCTGCTCAAATTCTCCAATGGTGTAAAAGTATATAACGGCGGCTATTAAGGCTAATATGAGGAAACCTCCAACAAAAAGTAAGACTCTTAAAACTCTTTTTGTATTTCTACTTCTTGTTGTACTCATGTAAAGGCAGTTCTATGTAGATTAAAGTTTTCCTTACAATAGAGTTTATGAGAAGTAGTATATCAATGTCAATGAATATCTTTATAAAATGGTGATTAGAAGTGTAAGGCCTAATTTAGGTTCTAATCTTCCACTTTTTATTTCATAGTCTAAACTTCCTAATTTCTCATATATTCTCTGTATTTTCTCTATTGAATATTTATTACTACTATCTATCAAAGGTCTTAATGTAAAAGGAGGTACTTTTAGTATGCTTGCCATATTAGAGTAGGGAGTTCCTTTCTCTACTAGGTGTTTGGTTATGGTTACTAATCTGATATTTCTTAAAATCATTGATATTATGAAATGGGGATCTGTTTCTTGTCTTAGTAGTTGTTCTAATACTATCAAGGGTTTACCATCTTCTTTATTAATTTCATCTAACAGTTTCCATATATCATCTTCTAATGTATTGGGAGAGAATTCTTTAATATCCTCCTCTGTTATCTGTTCTTTTTCTAAGAGTAGTAGCTTCTTAAGATTATTCTCAAATCTTTGGGTATCGTAGTTAGAGTATTGAGAGAGTAGATATATTGCGTTTGGGATTATATTTAAACCTAATTCGTTTACTCTCTCTTTTGCCCATGTTTGGAAGGTTCTTTTATTAAGCTTACTGTCTTCTTCAAGTAGGTTGTTTGTTTTAAAGAACTTTACATATTTAGTTACAGCACTAACTTTTTGATCTTCCCATATTACAATATGATTACTACTGTCTTGTGGTAAGTACTCTAGTAAAAATTCTATTATTAATTCCTTCTCTTTATTTCTGTATACTCTTTTAAGAAAGAATATCCTTGACGTACTAAAAAGGGAGTTAGAACTTAGTTTATCTATTAATTCAGAAGCATTAATCTTCTCTACATCTATTGGTATATATTCAGAAGATTTCTCCTCACGCAATTGATTAACAAATTGCTTTGCTTTAGACAGTGATATGTATGTTTCATTTCCTATGTAAAGTTTGTACATATTTTTACGGTTGAGTTTCTTGAGCTATCTCTTTACCAAAGATTATTGAGATATCTTCTCCTCTAAGATTTGTTGTGATAAAGGAGGGTTTCTCCTTTTTTATATCCTTTATATATTCAGCAAATTGGTCTATGGAGTATGTAAAATCCTCTTTATTAGAGAATATGTATACTCCTTCTTTATCACTGTAAAGATTCCCTAAGTACTTGATATCAAGATATTTAAATTCATCTCTTAGTTCTTGGACTTTTTGGTATGTATCTTGGTATCCTAATCCTGCGTTGTATACATTTATTGATGGGTCTTCAGAGTAGAGTTTAGGATTTCTGAGTATTAGGTTTACATATTCATGTATTTTAGTATATTTACCCAATCCTTCTATTGGTCCTATTGCATATGCTCCTGTGTTTATTACATTTTGACTTGTTATTAATGACGAGTTTCCTGCTGCTGGATCTAGTACGAATGAGTAGGTGTTGTCATCGGAGTCAGAGAATTTCTTTAGTATGTTTACTCCTGCTTGTATATCATCTATGTTAAATTCTGATATTTTAAGATTGTTTTGTACTGCACTCATTAGGTCGGTAATCTTCTTTGGATTGAGTAGGGTCTCTGAGGCAAGTACAGTATCTTTAAATGCAAAAATTATATTCTGTTGTCTTCTTGCTCTTGCGAAGTCTGACCCTTCATTGTTGTGCATAGAGTGTCTTGATCTGGAGTACTTTAGTGCTGTCTCTCCGTCCATTAGCTGAGGTCCTGCTTTAAAACTTACTGTTTCGTATCCTGTTCCCTTTGGATACATGTAATCAGTAAAACTATTTTCTACATTTACATATACTCCTCCTACTGCATCTATTAAATCCACAAACCCTTTGAAATCTATCATAGCGTAGTACTGTATTTCCATATCAGTGATACTTTCTACTGTGTACTGAAGTGCTTCTAATCCAGATCCTTTATTTTTCTGTTCATTTACTGAATATACGGAGTTAATTTTATTAAACCAAACTCTATTCTTCTCTATCTGTGCATAGAAATCTCTAGGTACAGAAATCATTACTACATCATTTGTTTTATGATTGTATGATGCCACTATTATGGTATCAGTATTCATTAAATCACCTTTTTCTCTAGTATCTATACCTACAAGTAATACATTTGTATATGTTCCTGTACTATCTTTTTTTAATTCGGGTTCTACTTTTGGTTGAAGTACAGACCCCGGGGAAAATTGGAAACCTATATCTGCAGACACCTTATATCCTTTGTACAGAAAATATATACCTGCTGTAACTACTCCTATTAAGAATATCCCAAGAATTATGGAAAAAACAGAAGGCTTTTTCCTACTACCATTACTCCTTGGTATTTTTGTTTTTGCTAATTCTTTATCGTTCATGTTTATAGAGACTTCCATGGGCAGTGGTCTATATATTATCTAAGATATTTTTGTACATTCTGATTATGCTCATCTAGAGTTCTTGCAAAGTGTACATTACCATTAGTGTCGTGTATGTAGTAGTAGTATGTATTAGGTTTAGGATTTCTTACTGCATTAATTGCAGCTAATCCTGGATTACATATTGGAGTAGGTGGATATCCCTGGTATTTGTATGTGTTGTATGGATTGTCATTTTGCTTGTCTGCTTGTGTAATTGGTGATTTCCAATCTCTCTTAGGGTAAAGGAGTGTAGCATCTATCTGTAGTAACCATCCTTCTTTGTATCTTCTCTGTATTATATCAGCTATCATTGGTCTGTCTTCTGATGTATATCCTTCTCTTTCTACCATACTTGCAACTATGATATCTTCATATGTATCTGTAAAGCCTACTCTGTTTCGGAAATTTGTTAACATTACCCCTATGACTTCTTGAGCATTAGCATTTACAGAAAAAGAGTACTTATCTGGGTAAAGGTATCCTTCTAAATCAGTTAGTTCGTAAGGAATACCAAAGGTTGTAATGTAAGTACTATCTGTTGTTAAGGAAAGGAATTCTGAAGAGGAGAAACTAGTACCATTAGATTTAGTAAACTCCTGTTCTATTATATTTGCTATCTCATCTTTTCTTAAACCTTCAGGTATTGTTACCCATACTGCTTGTTCTTGAGATGATTGTATTACAGATGCTATTTCCTTTATATTCAAGTTCTTAGGTATTTCATATATACCTGCTTGAATCTTAGGAACTAAATTGTTTAATTTCATATATACCTCAAAGTATTTACTCCAATTCTCCTTTAGAACTCCACTCTCTGTTAATTTTGTAATTATAGAGTCTAATGCAGCTCCCTGTTCTATTTCAAACGTTACTCTTTCACTACTATCACTATTTGGTGTTTCAATTGTTGTATCGTAGTGTTTCTTTATTAAGAATGTACCTATTACTACAGTAAGTAGTGCTAAGAAGAATATTTTAATTATGCTTTTCATTTTTATTAGGTTCTGAATTTAAGAATTCTTGCAAGAATACCGTAGCAGCTATTTTATCAATTTTATGTCTTGAAGATTTTATATTCTGTCCTAGGGATAGTAGCATATTTTGAGCCTCAGTTGTAGAATATGATTCGTCTTGGTAAACGATTGGTAAAGTAGTTTGTTTAGAAAGCTTCTCTTTAAACCTTTCTATCTTTTTAACAGTACTGTTATCATCTTTGTCAAATTTCTGAGGTTTACCTAAAAGTATTGTTTTAACACGATTCTCATCTAGTATATTTAATATATCTTCTATTAAAGAGTCTATATTTCTTTTCTTTGTTATTTCTAATACTTCTAGAGGTGTTGCGAGTATACCCTTTGAGTCAGAGATTGCTAATCCAATTCTTTTGTCACCATAGTCGATGGCTAAAATGGGTTTTTCTGTTTGCATATATTTATTCTAATACAGCTTTTATTCTCTTGATACCCGACCCTATATTTTCCTGTTTTAATATTCTAAATATTCCTAATTCTTTTGTATTTTCTACATGAGGACCATTACAAATTTCCATGGAGTAGGGGTTAGATTGATCTCCTACACAGTATATCTTTACATTCTCTCCATATTTTTCTTCAAATGCAGCAAAAGGTACTAGTTTAAGAGCTTCATCTTTGGGATATTCTTTAAAAGAAACTTCTAAACCATCCTGTATTGATTTGTTAACAATATCTTCTACCTGTTTAACTTGTTCTTCTGTTAGCTTCTCTTTATTTGGAAAGTCTAACCTTAATCTCTCTGGTGTAATATTACTACCTTTTTGATATACATGATCTCCTAGTACTTTTCTTAATGCAGCAAGTAGTAGGTGTGTAGCAGTATGGTATTTAATTGTCATTTCTGAAGTATCTGACAAACCACCTTTAAACATACCAGCTGAGGCTGTTCTAGATTTCTCCTGATGCTGTTTTTGTGCTTGCTCAAAAGATTCTCTATTTTCTATACCTAAACCTTTTTCTTCTAATATCTCTTCCGTTACTTCTAGTGGTACCCCATATGTTTCGTAAAGTTGAAATGCCTTTGTACCATCAATATGACCTTCTTCTTTTAGAGACTTTTCTAATTCTTTAAGACCGTGTTCTAATGTTTTATTAAATTTCCTTTCCTCCTCTTCGATTACTTCCAATATATATTCTCTTTTCTCTATTAGTTGAGGCCATATGTTTCTAAATTGGGAGATACAGATATCTGCAATCTCTCTTGTAAACTCTCTTCCTATTTCTAACTTTCTTCCATGCCTTACTGCTCTCCTTATCAATCTTCTTAGTATATATCCCTGTTGAGAGTTAGAGGGAATGACACCATCCATTACAATCCATGTTGCTGCTTTAATATGATC
>DHVL01000035.1:8784-9451 GCA_002412645.1 Candidatus Dojkabacteria bacterium UBA5209
CTACCCCTTGGCATATTGATGCTAACCTATCTAAACCTCCTCCAAAATCTACATTATGTCTTCCTAGAGGTTTGTACTCTCCATTCTCTAGGAGATATTCCATAAAGACATTGTTCCCTATCTCTACTAGTTTTCCATCATCTGTTTTGTAGAAGATTTCACTATCTGGTCCACATGGTCCTCCTGCTGGTAATCCCCACCAGTTGTCTTCTTTCCCAAGTGGCATTATTCTTTCATTCTTTCCTACTTTTGCTTCTATTGAATATTTAGAGAAGATATCTTTCCATATCTGTATTGATACTTCATCTTGTGGTATTTCACCTTCTCCTTTAAATACTGAACCATATATTCTATTTATATCTAAACCTAACTCTTCTACAAAGAATTGTATTGTCATCTCTATCGCTTCTTTTTTGAAGTAGTCATTTAAAGACCAATTGCCTAACATTTCAAAAGCAGTACAATGGAAAGCGTCACCTACCTCATCTATATCTCCTGTTCTAATACATCTTTGGGAATTAGTTAGCCTGTTTCCTAAAGGATGTGTTTCTCCTTTAAGAAATGGTACTAATGGAAACATTCCTGCATTAACAAAGAGTACGGAAGGGTCTTCTTCCGGTACTAGTGGGGCACTTGGAATTTCTTTATGATCTTTGTTTACAAAAAA
>DHVL01000035.1:9520-10639 GCA_002412645.1 Candidatus Dojkabacteria bacterium UBA5209
AAGTATATTAAGGTCTGTATCTGGTTCAGGTATTTCTGCAGGTTCTGGTGCAGATATTAATTCTTCTACCTCTTGCGCAGGTTCGTTATATATTGGCATCTGCGTATTGTCTTTCGGTATTGTAGGGGGCAGAGTAGGTTTCTTTTCTTCTTTCTTCTCACTGTCATCTTTCCATACGGCAAATATTATTATTGGTGTAAAGATTGCAAGTATTACTAATGCTATCCCCCCTCCTATGATTAATGCTACTCTCTTGTTAATGTAGTATCCAAAGATATTGAAATTCTCATCATCTTCTTGTGTGGAGAGTGTAAATGTCCATGCTTTTGTTATTTCTTCTTCAGAGGTATCAGAGAATGCTATCTCTACTTTATGTATTCCTTCTGAAAGATTTTGCTCAGGCAAATATATTACTGTGTATTCTGAGTCAGAGATTTGATTTATTTTTATATCTTCTGTTATATCGATACCATCTAATACTGCCTTAATACTCTCAGCATCTATACTTTCGCCTTCAGATGCAACGAGAGATGCCCTTACGGTTGGTTTTTTATTTTCTACTGTATCTGTACTGGTTGGTGAGAAATTAACAACTTGTGGTTTGTTTATTACTACCAAATCGTCTGGTTCTTTTCCTTCTTGTTGTCCTTTAGCTATCACTATCTCTTCTGAGACATCCATACCTATTGCTTCAGGTTTTTGGTTATCTATTGCTCTAAGAATTATTTTATATGTCCCATCTTTGAGTAAGCTTGTGTCTAATGAGTAAGAGGTAGTGTTGTATGGTATCTCTTTATCTATTGATATCCAGCTTTTTTCATTTGTAGGATTTTGAGATACATACAGTTCATATCTAACAATATGGTTATCATCAGAGCCATCCCAACTTATATTTAGCAGTTTTTCATCTACAATTGTTGTCCTATTAAGAGGTGCTATTATTTTTACTCTTGGTATATCATTTTCTTCTGGACTTACAGATATTACCCAAGACTGAGATGAAAGATGATCACTGTATCCATCGTGAATGAAAACATTCGCAAGGTAGCTTGCCGCATCATTTGTACTGCCCATGAACTTAATTGTTAATTTCCCATTGCTTCCATCTTCTATT
Source organism: Candidatus Dojkabacteria bacterium UBA5209 (assembly GCA_002412645.1). Lineage (GTDB taxonomy): Bacteria > Patescibacteriota > Dojkabacteria > SC72 > SC72 > UBA5209. The sequence continues at coordinate 10,635 of DHVL01000035.1, forward strand.
ACTGT
>DHVL01000035.1:10698-18605 GCA_002412645.1 Candidatus Dojkabacteria bacterium UBA5209
GAATTTCTGGCTAATGTTGTAAATACAGGTCTAGAGTTTGTACTGATTGCTCTAATTCCATCTACGTCGTAAGGGCTACTTATTACACATTCATAGCTCTTTTTATTCATATCTAACATTATTCCTGATATCTCATATTCTTTTGCTATCTGTGGAGTAAAAAGGAATGATTCAGATATTGTTTTAGGCAAATCCTCATATGTTTTTGTTAGTAGGTCATTGTTATCCTCCCCTTTTATTGAGAGAGCTTGTATTCCTAGTGACATCGAGAGGGCATCTACTTGAACTCTAAAGGTTTTATCTATCTCTAAGGAGTAGGGGTTAACATTAGGGAAAGATATTACACATGGGTTACGTTCACTTACCTCTATATCATCAAAAGCCCTATTCCTAATATCAAAACTACTGTCTTGCATTAACCCGTAGATGAATACGGGGAGAGAAAAAAGTAGAAGGAATGTTAAAAACAAACTCTTTCCTTTTCTATTTTTTCTTGGGGCAAATTTACGGTTCATTAGATATATAATAAGGGTTATTTATTACTTACTGCAAGTTGATCATTTATATCACCTTCTACTTTTGTTAAAACGCTCTTAGGATCCCCGCTATTCTCTACTACACTAGTAATTGCTTCTCTAAGTAATTCTTCTACATATGTTTGGTCTCCCATTTGCCAAGCTTGCATGTATGGTGCCATTTCAGCGATAGGTTTTGTATATGGGTTGTCTAGTAATTTTGAATTTAAACTTACTCTAGAGTAAGGCTCTCCAAAGGCACGTATCTTAGAGGAATTAGAGAAGAGTATTTCTTGCTGCTCTGGTTGGCTTAAGTAATTAATAAATTTCCATGCTTCTTGAGTATTAGTAGATGTTTTACTAACAGCATCTCCCCAATACATTGAGTAGTAAACAGGGTCATTGTTTGGAAGCTGTGGTAATGGTGCTAGTCCAAACTCTATCTGTGATGCAGCTTCAATGATATCAAATGCTCTCCAGCTAGGAGCAAACATCATTGCCAATTCTCCTTTAAAGAATGTTGTTAAATCATTTGCAAGATATGATGCCCATACTGGTTTCTCTCCAGCTGCAAAGTTAGTGTATGTAGTAAGTGCAGTAACTGCTCTTTCTGAGGTAAGGTTTACCTGATTCCTACCGCTATTCATTATACTTGCTCCATTTTGAAGCATTAAAAATCCTAATATATCTGCAGAGTGAGTGACATTTCTAGAAGTACCAATTGCTAACCCTGCTTGAGTAATTCTTCCCGAGCTATCTCTCTTTGTTAATTTATCTGCAGCTTCTATAAAGGAGTCCCAATCTTCTGGAGGTGTAGTATATCCTGCCTCTTGTAGTAGCTGTTTGTTGTATATTACTGTTAACCCATCTATCTCCCAAGGTATTGCATATATCTGCCCATCAGAACCAGTAAAATCATTTAGTGCAGTTGGGTAAAATTCCTCTGCGTACTCTTGTGGAGATATTACAGAGGTTGGTACTGGTGATAAGAATTTTTGATATTTTGGTAACCATGTATTGTTAATCCTTACAATATCAGGAGCTGGTTCAGTAGAGCTTGTAGATTGTTCTAGTCTTGTATATACACGGCTTTCGTAGTTCCTAAATGCTTGTTGAGAGTAAAGAATTTTTACTCCAGGATTCTCATCCTCGTATTTGTCGATAACGGGTTGCATTACATCTACAGGTTCCCAAAGTCCCCAGTATATCAACTCTACCTCTGTTGTTGGTGTTTCACTTCCTCCGTTATCTTTCTTACTATTTAAGATTAGAATCGCAATGACGGTTAATATTATTAGTACTACCACTATTGAGGTAAGGAGTATTATTAATTTCTTCTGTTTAGTATCCATCTAAATCATTGTACAAAAATTAAAGTTTTTCTGCTACTACAACTAATCTCTTAGTACCAACTCCTAGTGGCCAACATGTCATCAATGTTAATGTTTCTTTGTCTCCTTGAGTTTTTAATATTGAAAAATCATCAGGAGAAACAATCTTTTTATTCCTTACAACATATTTAATATCTTGGTTATCCCTGTTTACCATTACTGTATCACCGATATCTACACCTTCTAATCTTGTAAAGATTGTCTCAGGTAAATCAGAGTGTCTACTAAAGAAGCTTTGTACCGCACTATGACCATATATGAAAGAGTTTCCTCCATCTCCAGGTAGTGGTGTGCCTTTAAAGTGTGCTAATCCAAATTTAAGATATTGGTCATATATTTTTTCTTCTGCACTCTCTACATTCGGTGTCACTCTTACACTCTCTATACCAATCTTCTCAATTGAAAGTGTCATATTCTTGTTGTACTCTCTGTCTACCACAATTGGTTTACTACTTTGGCTTTCAGGGTCATATGTAAATACTCCTTGATATTGAAGACTTTCTGCACTGTTAAAAAGATTCTCAAAGTAGCTTTTGCCAGGATCGTAGTATGCAAATTCATCAGATATATACTGCCTGTAATCTTCGGGGTAGGGATCTTTAAGGAGTCTTTGTTTGAGTGATTGAAATTCTCCTTGTATATATGATTTGCTAAGAGGGAATACTTGGCTGAGTATTAGTATTAAACCAAATGTACAAAGTATCCACGCTATTGTGGTTTTCATTCTCTTTATATTTTTTTCATTTTTACTCTTAATATCCATACTTCAATATACTATCAATTATACATTTCGATGTCATTTACTTGGCACTCAAGCCAATTGTCTGCTAGAATTATACCTATGAGCAAAAGAGATTACTATGAAATTCTTGGAATTTCAAAAGATTCAAAAAAAGAAGATATTAAGAAAGCATACAGAAAGCTTGTTAAGAAGTTACATCCAGATGTAAACAAAGAAGCTGGTTCAGAGGAGAAATTTAAAGAAGTACAGGAGGCATACGAGGTACTTTCTGATGAGAGTAAGAGAAAGGCATATGATCAGTATGGTCATGCAGGTACTCAAGGTTTTTCTCCTGGTGGAGGTAATGGTTTTAATGGTTACGGTACATATGGAGAAGCTCCTTTTGATATGGGGGATATTTTTAATACTTTCTTTGGTGGAGGTGGTGGAGATTTTGGTTTTAACTTCGGAGGTTCAGGAGGTAGAAAGAGAAACAACATTGGTGAGGATTTAAGATACAGGATACGTCTTTCGTTTGAAGAAGCAATGCATGGTGGAGAGTATGAGATAAGGGTGAGGAGAAATGTAAGATGTTCACATTGTAAAGGTAGTGGTAGTGAAAGTGGTGAGAGAAAAACATGTGATGTGTGTAACGGAACAGGTAGGGAAAGAAGAGTACAGAACAGTTTCTTGGGACAAATTGCTGTAATGGCTGAGTGTTCTAAATGTAAAGGAATGGGTAGTATACCAGAAAAAGTATGTTCCCAATGCTCTGGTACTGGAGTAGAAACGCAGGAGGAGAAGGTAAAGATTAAAGTGCCAGCAGGTGTATATGACGGTATGATTCTAAGATTTAGAGATGGTGGTAATGTAGGGGAGGCTGGGGGTGAGTACGGTGACTTGTATGTAGAGATAGAGGTGGAGCCATCTGTAGAATTTGAAAGAAGGGGTAATGATTTGTATTCGATAGAGGAGATACCTGTGCATATTGCAGTGCTTGGAGGGAATATACAAGTATCTACTGTAGATGGTTCTGTTAAATTAAAAATACCTAAGGGTACACAACCAGGTACAGTATTTAGAATTAAAGGAGAGGGTTGTCCTATTCTTGGTAAAGAATCTACAAAGGGTAATCTATATGTAAGGGTCGATGTTAAGATTCCAGAGAAAATATCTAGGAAAGAAAAAGACCTATGGGAGAAGCTAGGTGATATGTAATATTTACATTCATCTTCCAATCTGCTATTATTACTTGAAGTTATAAGGAGAGGGTGGGGCTAAGGTCTCACCTTTTTTTTAGTAAAGATATTTTAATTTTTTCATTTTTTAAAAATGGCTATGACATCAGAATTAGTTGCTGCTATTAATCAAATTGCAGCAGAGAGAGGAATAGATAAGGAAGAGGTTTTTAAAGCTTTAGAATCCGCTATCTTAAGTGCAGTAAAAAAAGAGAAGTTCGGAAGAGTAGATAAAGAGGAAGAAGAGATAGATGAGAAATTAGGTGAAAATCTTTTAGCAGAGGTGGATAGAGAGACTGGAGAGTTTAAGCTTTTTGCTTCAAAGACAGTTGTAGATGAGGTAAAAGATAGTGAAATAGAGATTGCATTAAGTGAAGCAGAACTGATATCTCCTAACGTAGAGATTGGTGATTCTGTTCAAATTGAGATGCCTTCTGATGATTTGGGTAGAATTGCAACACAGACTGCAAAGCAGGTATTACTGCAAAAGATTAGAGAATCAGAAAAGGATGCTGTAATTAGTGAGTTTAGTGATAAGGTGGGAGAGGTATATACAGCATTAATGCAAAGAATGCAGAAAGGTTCTGCAGTAATGGAGATAGGAAAAGCTACTGCATTTATGCCTACTGAAGAGCAAATTGCAAATGAATTTTACAGAGTTGGAGAAAGATATAAAGTATTACTTAAGAGTATTGAGGATTCTCAGATTTTAGTATCAAGAGCAGATCCACAATTCTTAGTAGAATTGTTTAAGTTAGAGGTACCAGAGATAGAGTCTGGTGTTGTGGAGATTAAAGCTGTAGCAAGAGAGGCTGGCTCTAGGAGTAAAATTGCTGTAGTATCTCATCAGGAAGGAATAGACCCTATCGGCTCATGTGTTGGTCAAAGAGGTATTCGTATTGCTAACGTAATGAATGAGCTTGGTGAAGAAAAGATTGATATTATCGAATGGGATGAGGAATTAGAAAGATTTGTTGCTAATGCATTAAGTCCTGCAAAGGTTGATTCAGTAAAGATTGTTGATGATACTGCTACAGTTGAGTGTCCTTCTGATCAGCTTTCCTTAGCTATTGGTAGAGATGGTCAAAATGTTAGATTAGCATGGAAATTAACTGGTACAAAGATTGACATTGTAGGTGTTGGTGGAGAAGAGATTGAAGAGGAGAAACCAGAAGATGCAGTAGAGGAATATGCCGAAGAGACAGAAGAGGATGTAGTTAAAGAGTCTTCTGAAGAGTAATTAAAAACTTTTAATATATACATGACCAAAGAAAGTAAGAAACAAAATACATTAAGAAGCAGAGTTCCAATTGTAGCAATCTTGGGTCATGTTGATCATGGAAAGACAACAATACTAGATTACATTCGTAAAAGTAATGTCCAAAGCTGTGAAGAAGGAGGAATTACTCAGAAGATTTCTATCTTTACCATTTCTCCTAGTGGCGATGAAAGTAAAAAGATTACCTTTATTGATACACCTGGTCATGAAGCTTTTGATTTAATGAGACTAAGAGGGGGTAGTATTGCAGATATTGTAATCCTTGTAGTAGCTGCTAATGATGGTGTTAAACCTCAGACAGTAGAATCTATCGAAATTATTAAAAACTCTACAGCTAAACCAATCGTAGCTATCAACAAGATAGATTTACCTGATGTAGATCTTGCTAAGATAAAGAGGGATTTGGTTAACAACGGATTACTAATCGAGGGTATGGGAGGAAGTATACCAGTAATTGAAGTATCTGCAAAAACAGGTAAGGGTATACCTGAGCTTTTAGATTTAATAAATCTTGTTGCTGATGTAGAAGGATTGCAAGAAAGAGGAGAATTACCTAAGGGTGTTGCAGCAAAAGCATATGTATTAGAATCAGTTAAAGATCACTCAAAAGGAAATATATCATCTTTGGTACTTACATCTGGAGACCTTTGTAAAGGTTCTTGGATTGGGTATAAATCGGGAGAAGAACTAAAAGTAGAGAAAGTAAAAGGTATCATCTCAGAAGAAGGAGAAAATGTATGTGACCTTTACTGTGGTTTTGGTGGACGTATTCTAGGAGTTTCTGAATTAATACCAGTAGGCTCTGTTGTTTACATATTAGAAAAGAATGACCCAAATCTTCTTTCCTCTATGTACAAGAAAGAACAAAAAGAACAGGAAGAGGAGACCTCTCTTGTAGAAGATGATTTCTTCGGAGATATATTTGAGAATGAGAAAGAGGAAAGTGATAACTTCCTTAATGTAATTCTTAAGAGCTCATCTGAAGGATCTTTGGAAGCGATTAAGAACTCTCTTTCTAAATTAGAAAATGAAGGATACAAAGTTAATATTGTATCTAGTGGAGTTGGTGATATTTCACTTCAGGACGTTGAAATGGCTAAGCTTTCTAAGGCTATACTTCTAGGATTTGAAGTAGGGGCAGAAAGAGGAGTTGAAGATATTGCTCGTAAAGGAGCTGTACTTGTAAGAAATTACTCCATTATTTACAAACTAATAGAGGAAGTAGAAGAGGCATTAGATATGATTGCTACACCTGATCAACAGGAAGAGGAGATTGGTAATGCGGTAATAAAGATGATAATTACCTTAACTGATGGATCTACAATATTAGGAAGTAGAGTAAAAGATGGAATACTTAAAAGAGATTGTAAGTGTTATGTAGTTAGAAATGATGAAATTATTGGTGAAGGAAAGATTAAATCCTTAAGAAAAAGTAAAAATATCGTAACTGAAGTTAAACAAGGAGAAGAGTGTGGAGTTCTTCTTACATCAGAGGTAGCTGCACAAGAAGGAGACGAATTATATTGCTATAAGGCTGCTAGATAGGATAAAGTTTGACAATCACCCTATAAGGATATAAAATAGGTCTCGTGTTGCTTGTATACAGTATTGTAAAAATATTTACATGATGCTAATCTAGAATATATGTCACTAAATAAAGAAGAAAAGTTGAATATAATGAAAGAGTTTGCCCTCCACGAGGGTGATACAGGTTCTCCAGAGGTACAGATTGCAATTCTTACAGAAGAGATAACTAGGTTAACGGAACATCTCAAAGATCACAAGAAAGATAATCATTCCAGAAGAGGATTACTCCAAAAGGTTGGAAAGAGGAGAAGATTAATACAATATCTTCAAATCAACGAACCAGAAAGATATGATTCTTTGTCTAAAAAAATAAAGATATAGGTGAGGGGCTTTTTATTAAGCCTTTCTTTTTCCTCTCTCTCTTGCTATAACTTCAAAGTAAAAAGGGCTAAGGCCCAAATTTTGATAATTTTATATCTATATATTTATGCTTTTTAATCATAAAATACACGAGTTTGAGATAGGCGGAAGAAAGTGCTCCTTTGAAACAGGAAAGTTAGCACTTAGATCCGAGTCTGCAATATTAGCTAGAATGGGTGATACTGTTGTAGAGGTTAATGTTAATACGTCACCTGCTAAAGGAGATTTAGATTACTTTCCTCTTTCAGTAGAGTACATAGAGAGATTCTATGCATCAGGTAAGATTAACGGTTCTAGATTTGTAAAGATAGAGAGATTCCCAAGTGATGATGCAGTACTTAAGGCAAGGATGATAGATAGGGCACTACGTCCTAGATTTCCTGAGAACTATAGAAATGAAGTAAGTCTCATTGTAACAGTAATGTCATACGATGAAGAGAATGATCCAGTACTTTTGGCAATAAATGCAGCATCTGTTGCATTACTTAACTCATGTGCACCATTTGAGGGACCTGTATCAGGTGTAAGAATGGGAATAGTTGATGAAAAAGTACAACCTATTTACAAAAGTATGGAGGATGTAGATGAAGAGAACAAAATGAACTATGTATTAGGTGGAGATGGGAAAATTTTCACCATGATTGATGCTGGTTGTTTTGAAATACCAGAAGAGAAAGTAATAGAGGCAATGGAGTTAAGTCTTACAGAGATGAACATATGGGTTGAGAATCAGAATAAGTTCATAGATATGTTAGAGAAGAAAAACAAAGAGTATGTACCATTTGAAATAGATGAGAGTCTTTTAACAGATCTTTC
>DHVL01000035.1:18618-23302 GCA_002412645.1 Candidatus Dojkabacteria bacterium UBA5209
TCTAAATCTAATATCGCAGAAGCATATGACAAACTACAGAAGAAAGCTTTAAGAAAATATGTTAAGGAGAACAAAAAGAGAGTAGATGGTAGAGAGTTAGATGAAGTTAGAGAGATGGCAGCTGAGGTAGATTTACTACCCAGAGTACACGGTTCTGGACTTTTCACTAGAGGTGTAACCCAAGTCCTTTCAATTGCAACCTTAGGTAGTCTTAAGGATGCTAAGTTAGTAGATGATATGTTGGGAGAGAAAGAGAAAAGGTATATGCACTACTACAATGATTTACCTTTTGCATATGGTGAAGCAGACAGAGTTAGATTAAATCCAAGTAGAAGAGCAGTAGGTCATGGTATGTTAGCTGAGAAAGCATTAATACCTGTGATACCTTCTGAATCAGAATTTCCATATACAATTCTTGTAATGTCAGAAGTACAAGGAGAGAATGGTTCTAGCTCTATGGCATCAGCATGTGGTTCATCTTTAGCATTAATGGCAGCAGGAGTACCTATAAAGAAGATAGTAGGAGGTATTGCTTGTGGATTAGTAACGGAAGAGGATGGATCATTCTATGTACTCTCTGATATGCAAGGAGTAGAAGACTTTTACGGTGATATGGACTTCAAGGTTACAGGCACAAGAGATGGTATAACGGCTGTACAAATGGATAACAAGATTGCTGGTTTAAGTATGGATATTGTAAAAGAAACATTTGAGAAATCAAAAGTTGCTAGAGAAAAAGTAATAGCTGTAATAGAAGGAGCAATGGCTGAATCTAGATCTGAAATTTCTAAGTATGCACCTAAAGTAGCAAGTGAAAAGATACCTGTAGACAAAATTGGAGAATTAATTGGTCCAGGAGGTAAAAATATTAGGGAATTAACAGAGAGAACAGGAGCAGAGATATCTGTTGAGGAAGATGGAACAGTAAATATATACTCCTCAAGTCAGGAATCTATAGATGAAGCATTGAAGTATGTAAAAGGACTTAGCTTTGTACCAGTGGTAGGAGAAACATACGATGGTAAGGTAGCTTCCATTATGGAATATGGAGCCTTCGTAGATATTGCACCTGGGATATCTGGTTTAGTACATGTATCTGAAATTACAGATGAATTTGTAAAAGATGTAAACAAATTCGTTAAGGTAGGAGATACAGTAAAAATAAAGATATTGGAAAAAGACAAATTAGGAAGATTAAAGTTCAGTATGAAGCAGGCTAAAGGTAAAAAGGAAGAGGAAATAGGAACAGGTATAACAGTAGATACACTAGACTGATAAAGGAAGGGGGCTTAGCCCCCTTTTTTATTCCTTTGTAATCTTTGCAATGTAAAAACCCATCATCTCAGGTGATGGTAATATCCTAAGAGTTTTCTTAACTGACGGATGGTATGTATTACCACTCCAATGAGCAATACCCTCTGAGATAAATTTCTTGTAATCTTTGAAAGCATCAGAATCTACTAAATTAATATCTTCGACCTTTGCATTTCTGTGTTTGTTTAATAAGTGAGTAACAACTCCCTCATTTTCTTCTGGTTCTAATGTGCATGTAGAGTATACAAGTGTACCCTTAGGTTTTAATGTTCTAAAAGCAGACTCTATTAATTCCTTCTGTACAGTAGATGAACCTTTTGCTTTCTTAATACTCCAAAATCGCAGTGGTTTAGGACCACGCATATATATCATACCCTCACCACTACATGGAGCATCTAATAGTACTTTATCAAAATAGTCGGGGTATTTCTTACCAAATTCTCTACCATCACTGATAGTGATCTTTACTGAACTAGCACCAAACTGTTCGACAACATTTCTAAGTGAATTTGTTCTATGCATCTCTATTTCATTTGCAATAATATTTGCTTTGTTCCTTGTAATATCTGCAATATGTGTAGTCTTACTACCAGGGGCAGCACACATATCTAAAATCTGTTCATTAGATTTAGGGTTTAAGATTAAGGTATCTAGAATACTAGCAAGATTTTGTATATAGAAATAACCCTCTCTGTACTCTTCTGTTTGTGAGACCTCATCTTTATCCCTGTTATTAATAAAATATACATTCTCTGCCCATGGAATACTCTCTAATTCATAACCTTTTCTCTCCAATGCATTGTATGTATCTTTAGGGTTACCCTTAAGAGAGTTTAATCTAATTGTAGTTCTTGTTCTTTGACTAAAAAGAGGTACTACTTTTCCCTTAGGAATTCTTAATATACTAGCCATTCTTGAAACAAAGATATCCTCCTTTGTGTAATACTTAGGAGCATCTGCTTCTTTTTTGTAACTAGATATTCTCTTTTTTTTGAAATTACCTCTTAATTTTCTACCTTTCATTACATTTCTCCCTTTAAATATTTAATTACAGAAGCTATTACTAATCCAGCTGTTTCTGTTCTTAAGATATTACCCTTAAGCTTTACAAATTTAAAACCTAATTTCTTAAGAATTTCTAAATCATCTACACTCCACCCTTTTTCTGGTCCAATTGCAATAGTAAAAGGTCTCTTAATATCAATACTCTGTACATACTCATGTAAATCACTGTACTGAACATTCTCTGTAGCCAAGCAGATTAAATTACTATCCGTCTTAATCTCTAATTGTGAAAGTTTAATAGGTTTCTCTACTATCGTTTCTCTTAATGTCCTAGATTGTTCTGTAGCATCTCTAACAATCTTTTTCCAAAGTCCGTAATCTTTTATCGCTTTATTTTTACTTTTTAAAGAATAGGTAGACTCTACAGGTATTACCATATCTATTCCTACCTCTGTAGCCTTTTCCAAGAAGTAATTAAACTTACTATCATTACTCAATGATTGTACTACCGTTATCTCTACATCATCTATTCTATCTTTTTCTTCCACTATCTCCCTTATCTCAACCTCTACACTATTTTTAGAGATATCAGTCACTAAGCCATTAAATATATACTGATAATTCTCTATCTGTATTGCATCCTCTATTTGTATATTTAATTTTTGTATTGCAAAAACACTATCTTTATCAGCAAGATGAGTAATATCTCCAATACTTAACTTCTGTCTTACAAAAAATCTCTTCATGCTCTGATTATACCATTAAGTAGCCAAAAAGAGTCCTTTTTACTATATAACTTGACATATGGAGTAAAAAATCATTAGATATATATACATAAACTATGAATATTAAAAATATGGAAACAATACCTCCAATATATTGGATGATAGTGGTTGGAGTAGTGGTAATCTTCTTCTGCTTTATCCTTTATGAAGTAGCCCTCTTTATTAGAGAATCTAGGAAAGCTGTTCAAGATTCTAGAAAAGTAATATTAGAAGCAGAGAAAACTGTTGATACAGTTAATATGCTCTTAGTAGACGTTACAGACATTGTATCTACAGTAAAGGGAACGATATATGAAATAAATGGGGCAATAGTTGCACCTGTTAGAAAAATATCTTCCTTGCTTTCTGTTGTCTCTGGATTTACAGAGGGATTTGCATCAAAAAGGAGGTAATATCGTTGCTATTGTTCTCCTCTCTTTGTATCATTGATAGATGCATTTAACTCCTTACCAAAAGAGACAACTTAAGATTGTAATAGCGCTAGTTTTAGGTATTCCTCTTACAATTTATGCTGTCTATCAAGGGGTACAATATCTCTCTAGAGCAAGTACGGAAGCAATACCAAAGGATGTAGTAGTTACAAATTTAACAACTAATTCTTTAACAGTCACGTGGTTTACAGAAGTACCTGCAGAGGGCTACATAGTCCCTGTACTCAATGGTGTAGAACAAAGTCCTGTAAGAGATAGAAGGGGGAGTGGAAAAAGAAATTCCCACTATGTAGAGCTTAAGAGTTTAGAACCTAATACTAAATATTCATTTGTAATAGTGTCGGGGAATAACAGGTACAGTAATGATAATGGCTTGGACTACGAATTCACTACAGCACCTGCAATAGTAGAGACCCCAATACCTAATCCAGCACACGGACCTATCTCTGGTGTTTCTAACGATGATGTCATTGTGTATATTTCTTTAAAAAACAAAAGTGCATATCCTGTATCTACTACAATCCCCAAGGGTGGTAATTGGCTGGTAGACCTTTCTTCTTTAAGAAAAATATCAGATAAAAAATTGTTAAGGATTACAGATGATACAGAATTGGTCCTTATGGCAAAAAATACTGTAGGCAGAGGCTCTATACTTGAAGGTACATATTCAGCACTCTTTGATAGTAATGGGAAATTAAATCAAACTCTTTCACTACAAATAGGGGATGTCTCTGATTTAATATCCTCTTTACCAGATGAGGCCAAATTAGGTGTCGTAGCAACAACTCCTCCAACAAATAATCCACCAGTAGTAACACCTCCTACATCTGAGGATCAGGAGCCAGAAGAAGAAGAGGATGATGACTTACCAATAGATACAAACTATGTAATAGTACATGATTTGAAATGGTTAGATATGACAACAGAAGGGAATTTCTCTTCTCTAGATTCTGGAGAAGATACAATTGTTGTCACTAATCTTACAGATGTAGGTTTCAATGTAGTCTGGAGAAGTTCAGAGAAAGTAGATGGATATATTAAATATGGAACCTCACCAACTTCTTTAACAGAAGAGGTTTGGGATATTAGAGATGGACTCTCTAGTAGGGACACATACTACTCTCACAGTGTTGAAACAAAGAGGTTAGA
>DHVL01000031.1 GCA_002412645.1 Candidatus Dojkabacteria bacterium UBA5209
ACAGAGTAGGAAGGACCTCCTTTTGTCACTATGTCCTTAAATTTACTATCAATAGATATTCCTGTCCAAGGATTCGCTATTTGAGCATTAACTCCCATATGTTTAGAAACATAATCTCCTAGCCCTGGTAGTAGTGCTCCATCTCCATTTAGTAGATACTCAGTAGGTGATGAACTACTTGTTTTGTTCTTATAAAATTCTACTCCTCTTTGTACTTCCATTAATATCGAATCCAAGATAGGGGAGAGAGCACCGTATATCTTTCCTTCCAATACATTAGGTACTAATCCATAGTTTCGTTTAAATTCTTCAGCTCTACTGTATTCAAAACTAAACCTATTTACTAAAGCCTGTGTTAGAGAGTCTGATCCAATAGCAATGCTTTGGGAAAATACTAAGTATCCATTAGAGAGTATACTCATATCTGTACTGTTAGCACCAAAGTCTAACATTACAACATTTTGTTTACCTGATGCTTTGTACATAGCTCTACCCATTGCAACAGATTCTGTTTCAATGGCAATTAGGTCTAGATCTGCAAAATTAGCAATGTCCATGTATATGGATACTATCTTTTTAGGTGCTGCTACTAGTAATACTCTCGGTGCATTCTTTTCTTCATTAAACCCTATGGTGACAAAACTCATATGTACATCATTTATAGACATAGGGATATACTGTTTAGCTTCAAAGAATACTGCATCTCTAAGTTCTTCTTTCTTAACACCAGGAAATTCTAAAAATCTAGTAAAAACAGAAAACTCAGGGAGTGCCATTACAGCATTAGTATTCCTTATCTTTGAATCATCGTACAATTTTTTTAGCACATCGGCTAATTTCTTTTGGTCTTGTTTCTCTTCACTATTAATCACTCCCTTTGGAGTTAATTGACTACCAAGGTTTATTAATTGTGGCGAAGAATTAATACTTTTTAACTCTACCGCTTTTACAGAGTGTGTTCCAAAATCTATTCCAACATGATCAGGCAGTTTAGCCATATACTTTAGGACAGTTAAATTATGACTATAATTATAATAGCAGAAATTAGTATGGTTTGAAACCTAATTCTGTCTTTAGTATATCAACCTGACTTCCAAATACAATATTACTTAGTACAGAATATTTAGGATGATTTATTACTACTAAAGCAGGATATACATTCCTATCTACTAATTTCAAACTTCTATTCATATTCAGTCCTCCCAATGTTTGTAATCCTCCCTCTACAAATACTCCGTCATATTTACTACTTAAATCTGTTTGTGCTTCCACTGTAATAGCTCCATCAGAAACTATATATGCATTTATCTCATCATACTGTATTTGACCTGCGGAAGAGGCAATCACTCCATCTTCTATTAATACACTGCCATCAACAACAAATATACATGCATCTTTTTTAGGATTAATATTTTTTATTTCATTCTTTATTATTAAATCCCCACTAACAAAGAATACTCCCCAGTTATCACATATAAATGGTGTAGTATCACTACCTACAGTTAAGTTTCCTTGAGTCTTCAATATACATACCGAATCCTCTGCATAGCAGCCATATGATGGATCATTTAAATTACCTACTAGTTGTGTAATAGGGGGGGAATATCCTGAGAGATCTTTCTTTCCTGTAATCTCTCTGTCTCCATATGCACTTAAGAGTTCTAAGTAAAGACTTGTTAATTTTGTATTTATTGTAAATGGTCTAATATGGTAGGAATTTACATTATCACTCTTTACCAAAGCAGATGGTAAGATACCAGAGATACTATTGTCTGCAAACATTTCACTAGATATATCTGCGGTAAGAGGGGACATTCCTTTCTCTGCAAGTATTGTCCCTTCCCATGTGGCTTCTTCTATAAACTCTTTTACTTCAAAATCCATTCCATCAGAGGAGTATACAAATCCACCCTCTGTCACTATCCAATCGCCTAGAGAGTATGTTAAAGATCTTACTGTCATATTCCCTGCCTTATCAAACACAGCAAGGTATATTACTAAGCTTCCCTCTTTGTTATTTTGAATATCAATATTTATACTTCCTGAATGATCTGTTTCTCCAATAGAGAGCTTTCTAAATGCATATCCACTTCCTAAGACTCCTATTTCTCCTCCTTCATCCTCTGTTAGAAGTGCAAATGGAGAATTAATATCTAATACTGTTCCTGATTCAGTTAATATCAAATCCTCTGTCTCAGGAGGCATACTAATAGCGGCATAGATATTTCCCACAATTGCATATATCTCCTGCTCATCTGAAACCTCCCAGTTAAGTCTTAGATTCGTTTCTCCAATGACAGACATATTAAGACTCTCTATCAAAGGTCTATGCCTATCTATTGTCCAATTGTGTCCTGTCATTGCCCACTGTCTTGCATAGAGTTGTGGTGTAGAAGGTGAAGTTCTGTATCTTAGTTGTCCATCTGACCAGTAATCTCCAATCTTTGGTTGTATTGTTGGATATGCATCGTAGTTATCATATGGTGTAAAACTGAATACATCATTTCCCATTAGGTATGTTTGATACTGAACTTCTCCTACTGCTTCATTTTCACTCTCAAAATTAAAGCTTAATTCAAAATTCATAGTTACTATATTTCCAGATCTAGTAATATCTGATTGAGGAACAGTTACTCTTACCATTGAGAGACCTGTTGGACCTGAAATTACAAATGAGTTACTACTGTATATCGCTTTTACCCATTTAGCCGTACCAGAAGCAGGGTAGCTTGGTACATATGGTACCCAAGAGGAGCCCTCCCAGCGCATCATGAAGCCCCAACTACTGTTATTAGGAGTGCTAGGTTGTTGTGATGGATTTGTAGCTGTATCTATCCATAGAGGAGTTTGTACTTCTCCTCCTACTGATGCATCTCTAAACCATACTGATACTGCTTCTATATCAGTAGCTCCATTTACATCAGTATATGTAGCTGTCATTGGTATAGGGTCATTAAGATTGTAATTTGCCATCCTTATTCCTGTATGTGTAGTACTTAAGAAGCCATACATATTTGCTCCATCTGGATGAATTGCTAAACCTATTGTTGGTTGTGGGCTAATGGTTTCATAGCAGGAGGCATATGCGGGAGTTCCTCCACATGGTGCTCCCTTAGTGCATGATCTGAAGTTTTCTAATACCATATTAGGATCTGAGGACCCTGTATTAGTGAGTGGAGTAGGGCAGTTAGGTATTGTACAGTTACTACATGCGTCTATGTAGCAGGTTCTTGTTTCAGAACCACAACTAGCCAATGCGTTATTACAAGAGAGTATAACTGAACCATATCCTTGGTTAGATGTGGCATATGTTGGTGTACATGAAGAAGGTGTACATCTTGTACAGTAAAGGTCATCTGTTTTATCTGTACACCCTGTCCCCTTATTACAAGAGGTTGTTTGATATACTGGGTTTGTTGATTGTTTACCTGTATCAGTTAATGTAGTACCCACTGGTACTGGTAATGTACAGTCTTTACAGTAACAAGAACGTGCGGAAGCTAAACCACACTCATTGGAACATGTCATTTTAAGACTACTAATTCCAAAACCTAAATTTGTATTACTCAAATCTAAAGGACAGTTTGCTGGATAACATGGTTGTTGACAGTAACAAGTATTAGATTCATAGCCACAACTACTTAATGTATTGCTACAAACATATGTACGAGATCCAAATGAGGTAGGAGTCGATGTGTATGGAGCACTACATGCTGTTGGGGTACATCTTGTACACCACAGGGAAGAACTTTTAGCTGTACATCCTGGACCTGTACTACATGATGTTGATTGGTATGCAGGATCTGTAGATTGTTTACCTGTATTAGTTGTTGTTGTTCCAGAGGGAATGGGTAAGGTACAGTTTTTACAGTAACAGGGAGCTGTACTAGAGGATCCGCAGGTATTCGTACAAGACCTCCAAGTAGTAGAGCTTGTTCCATACCCTTGATTAGTATTACTTAATGTCGTAGGACACGAGAGAGCATATGGATCACAGGCACTAGTACAGTAACATGTTCTACTCGCGGTAGAACAAGAATTACTACATGTTACTGTTTTACTACCATATCCCTGATTCGATGTAGCAAGAGCTCCACAATTACATGTAGTGAGGGGGGTACAGCAAGAGCAGGGGGTAGACAAGTTATAACAATAAGGGCTTGAAATTATCACGGTTGTATAGCAAGCATATCCTGAACAAATTCCTCCGTCCCAATAACATTCTACTACTTGACCACCACTACAACAAACTTGTAATTTCCCAGCACTACAATTACAGGTTCCATAGGTAGGATTAAAACAAGTCTGTCCAGATTGATCAGTACTTGAACACCACCCAGCATTAACATCATTTATACCCCCAAAAAGGGATGCAAATAAAAAAAATATAAATATAGCAAAACCTTTTTTCACAGTATTATTCACTTAAAATTACCTTGCTAAGATTTATTAATTCCAAATTACAAATATACAAATATGAGCAAGAAGGAGAACTAATTGAAGTAAATATTCTCTTCATAATTAACTTCCTTTTACTATCCATTTCTTCTTCATTCCCTTCTTCCTCTTTACTATTAAGCAAGAGGAGTAGTTCTCTTGGTAGCATGGTTAAATCTTCACCTAAATTCTCCTCTACTGGTATCGAAAGAACATATTGAGTATCACACATTTTATTAAATATACCTACCGTTTTTTGAGAAAAAAGTGTATCTACATCTTCCTGCTCTAATTTAGAATATCCTAGACATATCACCTCCTGGACATACTTATTTAAACTGTCTTCTTGAGGAAGAAGATTTGAATATAAAAGAAGGGAGGATAAGTGGTTGCAGTTAGCTTCTGAAATCTCTTTCAACAAACTTTCTCTTCCATCTTCATTAACCAAATATTCTGACAAATATTCTAAACATTTTATTTCTTTATCATCATACTCTCCTGCATATTTCTTACTATTTTCAATATTAAAAAGTGCAAATTCTTTTGATTCTACTTCTGTAAGAGTAGGGTATGGATATGTATTCTCATGTAAAGATACCTCCAAGATACTTAATTCTCTATTACAGTAGTCATTACCTCTAAATATACATATTCCCTTATCTATAATGTTTTTGTCTTCTTTCTGAGTATTTACTATTAAAAAAATAGGGTATAAATTACCATACTCTGTTTCTATTGTTTCTATTTCTTCTTGGGTAGATATATTCCCTTTATCAATAGATATCTCTAATTCAAGACCAGGAGGAGAAACTAAGAATTTAATACTCTCTTCTGCCTCTTCTATTTCATACGCTAAGAAAGTACCTAAATATTTATCTTCTGAGATTTCATAGAAATATTCTTGTACGGTTTGAAGTTCACTCTCTTTATATATTTCTTCCCATTCTACTTGTTTAAAATATATAAAAGAAAACAAAGAAAGTATAACTAATAAGAGTATTCCTATTGATATTAATAATGTTTTTTTTGTTTTAATGTATAACTTCATCTATTAAAAAGGCTTAAATCCTACTTCTACTTTTACCAAATCTATTGGGTTACCAATTAATTTAGTACTAAGTACTCCATATTTTGAATTATGATCTACAACAAAAGCAGGATGAGTAGTTCTATAGTTAAGACCTAAATATCTATCCATAAGAATACCGCTATCTCCTAATGATTGTATCCCACCATTAATATACAAACCATCGAAATTAGGGTCTGGAGTAATAGTTAGATTACCATTAGCTAATATATATGCATTAATTTGATCATATCCAAGGGTTATAGCTGAACCTGTATTCTTACCTGCATTTATTGTTACGTTACCATTCACTACAAATATACAGGCATCTCCTTTTAAATTACCATTTGTAATATCTCCATTTATTATCAAATTATCTTTAACAAAGAACAGACCATTACCATTACAATTAAATGCTGTAGCAGGACTTCCTACTGTTAGATCTCCCTGTACATCCATAACCTTTATACTTCCACCTCCTAAGTTTCCTACTAATGTAGATCCTGGTGGAGTAGGTATTCTTTCTACAAGATTACTTATTCCTAATTCTCTTCTTTCAAATGTAGTTTTAATATCTTTGTAAAAGTTTATTACTCTGTATGCGCTAAATTGCCCTATTGAATATGCATTTGTTGTCTCTTCCTTTTCTAAAGAGGAGTAATCACTTGTAATATTCCCATACATCTCAGAAGATATATCTGCAAAGAGAGGATTCAACCTGTTAAGAAGAGAAACCCCCTCCCAATGAGTAAAGTCATCGATATCTTTTGCTACAAAGTGAACTCCTTGTGCAGAATAAACAAGACCACCATACGTAACAATCCAATCTTCTATATCATATACAGAGAAATCTCTTCCTACATTACATGCCATATCAAATGCAGTAACAAAGTACATAATACTGTCTTCACGATTAGTACCAATATTTACTCTAACACTTTCACTTTCACCCTCTGTTGCTATCCCTGTTGCCTTTGCCATGAACCCATTAGCAAGATTTCCTATTGTACTACCATTCTCTAATTCCTCTGAATAGTTGGGGAGTGAGAAAGGAGTAGAGGCAAGAGTGACTGTACCCAATGCAGGTGTTCTTTCTAATACTTCAATTGAAGTTACAGGTACTTGCCCCTCTACATCTTGGGATACATACAAGTTTGAAACAAATCCATACAAACCTACTGCATCATTTATTGAGGATCTGAATTTAATATATGTTGGATATTCTGTAGTTACTTCACTTATATTAGCCTCTGGTACAGTTAAATCTATTGACCAATTTCTTGTACTGTCAACCCAACTGTTGTAGGAACGGATTTGTCCTGGATTAAAGTAATCTCCTATCTTTGTAACTGTAGAAGGATAGTTATCATATGGTGTAAAACCAAAGACATCATTTACCATTGTGAATAGATTATAATTACCATCTGCTACCTTGTTAGCCTCTGCAATACCCTCAAAATCTAAATCGAAATCTAATGTCACATTATTACCACTTGGAGTAACTCCATTTATTTCAACAAATACCATATTTCCCGAAGAAGGTCCTTTAATTGCAAATCTTCCATTCGTGTAAGATGCTTTTACCCATTCAACATCTCTATTCACTATATATGGAACCCAGCTGCTCCCTTCTTTGTGCATCATAAAACCCCAACTATTGTTCGTAAATGTATTAGCTGTGCTTGAGCTTGCTGTACTATCTATGTATTGAGGTGTATTAGGAATAGATGTATCTGTTTTTAACCATACAGATATCGCTTCTATATCGGATTCTCCATTTGTATCTGTAGCTGTAGCAATCATATTTATTGGGTTATTTATCTCTGTACCTGAATATGTTAGAGATTGACAACCCAACAGAGTAGTCTCTCCAGCAACAGGGTATATATTTATTGTAGAGGTAGGGAATGCATTTGGATTTTCATAGCAGTCTCCATATTTCATACCAGCACAGCTACCACCCTTTAAACAGGATCTGTAATTTGAAAGAATATATTCTGCACTACCAGTATCTGTAAGAGGTGTAGGACAAGATCCCAAAGAGCAATCGATACAAGGTGGAGTAGTGTCACATCTATATTCATAACAGTTTTCACTAGGATCAGATATTCTTTTACATCCAATATATGTACATTCACAGTCATATGACTCACACTCTTGTGTTCCACAACCACAGGATTCACCACCTCCGCTACTCCCTCCGTTACAACAATAGGAGTATCTTGGATCTATCCCGTTTATACAATTGTCATATGTATAATAATAAGCGGCACTCTGTCCTATACAATTACTGTCTGTACCAGAACAACTGTATACCATACGAGTACTAATTATACATCCATATTGTAAACATCGAGGCGCAGAATCATCATCATTCCATACCTCACACCCAGGGCGATAAACACTATCCGTTATACTCCCCTCCGTTGAACAGCTAGTACCAGCAGGACAAACATATCCAAAAACCATCTCTCTGTTAGAAAACAAAAAGCCTACCATAACAACGAAGAGTGTAAAAAGTCCTACAACCACCTTTTTAGAAATAATGTATTTCTTAGTCATTCTTACTCATACTTACTAAAATAAAAGGCTCTAAAAATCCATCTCCATCTACTATTTCAGCGAGGGTCTTATCTACATCAGAAACAGTTGAGATTCCCGAATTAATAATTGGGAGATGAAAACAAATAGGATATATTGCCTGGTTTTTATCCTCACAGATGGAGTTAAGATCCTTCTGAAGAAGGGATGATGCCTCTGGTATATAAATGAGGCTCATACTCAAATTATCATCACTGGAATAGTTCATATAATTAGATTTGTCTATCAAGAGTGGTATTGACTCTTTCTCATTAACATATGGTGTACTTCTGTATGAGAATTGTACTGTTTTCACTGTAAAATCCTTCTCTTGTCCTTGAAAAAAGGCTGTGAGTTTAACTAAAAGAGAATCTCCCTCAAGAGTTATTTCTTTAAATGAAACCTCCTTAAAATATAAATACCCCAATTCCATTTCTTTGTTAATTGCTATTGTATATCCCTTATTTTCCAATTTCTCTCTTTCATATGTAAGAATATTACCTACATTATATGTAGGTTCTAATTCACTTATGAGAGGGGATATTTTCTCATCCTCTAACCTGTTAATAGCTATATCAACCATATTAAAACTCTTAATAGGAAGGTTATATCTTTCAGAAAAGATAATCTCAATGGGTATGACAGCCCCCTCCGTATCACCCCAATTAAGGCCTTCCTTACTCCATGTTATTACCTCTGCCTTCTCACAGATAGATTTGTTAATCATTTTACTCCCTAAAACAAGATCAAATACAAAACACTCTTCGTTTCCTTTGTCTAAGCGATTAACAAGTAATGCTTTACATGTATAGATATTCTTACCATCTTTAATACTTTTCTCACATTGTGAGTATATATCAAAATATTTAGAAGAAGAGAAAGAATCTTTGTAATACAAAAAAAGGGCGACAATTGAAAAAAGCAAGAGTAGAAGTACTGTTGCTAAGATTATTACTTTTCTTTTATATACAATACGCACTTTAGGGCAGATATAAATTTAATATATTAACCTAAAAACTTGTCTAACTCTTTCATCAATCCAGAATAATCTAAATCTGTTTTTACTAAGTATGATGAAGCTCCCATATTAAATGCCTCTTTAATAACAGATTCACTAGTCATATTGGTAAGTATTACAATAGGCATACTTCCGTATTTCTCTTCATTGTTTTTTACTGTTTTTAATACCTCTAAACCATCAACACCAGGCATCATTAAATCTAAAAGAACCAAACTAATCTCTCCTAGATTGTTAGCTAAAATATCTAAACCCTGATATCCATCTANNAATATCTTTTTATTCTGATTTGCCATATTTAATATATTTCAAATTTAATTACTTGGTTCTAATGTACCTGTATTGTAAATAGTGTAATCAAAGAGTGATGAATATCCTAAACTATCTACTCCTGGTATCATAATCTGCTTTTCTCTAAATGAACCATAACAGTTAACACCTGCATTTATCTTTAAGTATGAGAAGTCCCTCTCTGAACACCCAACAGCGAAAAGATGTGTTACAGCTAGTGTATTGTTAAGAGGTATTACCCTTATCATATACAAAGGAACCCCACTCTCGTTTTTTTCCGCTAAATCAATACTTAAGGTATTGTTTGTGTCAAGATCTTCGAAAGAATCTCTTGGTTGAGCAACTCCTAAATCTTCAGGGCAAAGACTTCCATCCGGAGTAAAGCAATAAGCTACCATATCGTCTTTAGTACCATCATTTACATACGCTTCTATCTCATCAGAACTATTCCCGTATATCTTTTTAATTGTAAAAAGAGTAGGGGTACTTTCTCTAGCTTCAAACTTTAATGTCATAGTACAGGGAGAAGGGTCATAA
>DHVL01000013.1 GCA_002412645.1 Candidatus Dojkabacteria bacterium UBA5209
TCTTGTTCATTTATATATATTACATCTATTTTCTCTGCACCTTTTAAAGCCCATTTTACTTCATCTTCACTACTCCACTCTTGCTCTTTTTTAGATGAGCCAAACATATCAAGCTGAGAGTAATCAGATATTACTTCCTCCTTACCAAATATATCGTCTAACTTCTTAAGGAGTGATTTAAATGAGTATTTTTTAAAAGTAAATGTTAAAAGCTTTCTATCCAAATCCCTTAATATACAATCCGTTAGATGTATATCCAAACCTACATTCCTCTCTATTGTAGCTAACTGTTTACTAAATTCTGCTTGTTCAACACCTTCTACAAGTAGCTTTTGGAATCTACCCTCTACCTTATCTATATTTTTATATATACCATCTAAATTCTCGAACCTTTTAAGTAAATCTAAAACTGTTTTATCACCAACTCCTTTCACTCCTGGTATATTGTCCGAATTGTCTCCTGCTATTGCTTTGTAATCTACAACTTGTTCTGGGTAATATCCAAATTTCTCGTGTGTTTTTTCTTTATCATATACAACTATATTCTTAAAGTTTCCGTTAGGTAAACATACATATGTTTTAGAATTAATGAGCTGTAGTAAATCTCTGTCTCCACTTAGTATGTAAAGATCAACATTTTCACTACTCCAAGGACCTTCAGATATATATTTTGATACTGTACCTAATATATCATCCGCTTCATACCCTTCTCTTTTTAAAACGGGAATATTGAATGCTTTAAGAACTTCTTCAACAAGAGGGAATTGATCAACCAAAGAAAGATCCGTTGGTTTTCTAGTAGCTTTGTATTCAGAATATATGGTATGCCTAAATGTTGGTTTGTGTGTATCCATAGCACAAAGAACATACTTAGGATCAAACATTTCCAAAGCTTCAAGAAGCATTACGGTAAAACCGTATACAGCATTAACTTGTACTCCTTCTGATGTTTGAAGTGTTGGTGGATATGCATGAAAAGCCCTATGAACGATAGCGTTAGCATCGATAGCTAAGAAAGTTTCTCTCTCGTTATTAACAATTGTCATAACTGTATTTTACTAAAGACCGAAAAGGATATCTACTCCGTTTTGAAAATAGAATCAAACTCCTCTTTACTTACAACCTCTTTTTCTAAAAGTAAAGCTACTAATTTCTCAACATATTGTCTGTTCTCTGTAAGAACCTTTTTAGCCTTTTTAAGAGATTCGTCCATTAGATTCTTAACCTCGTTATCTATTATTTCTGCATATTTCTCACTAAAGTTTCTACCTCCACCATATGAATATCCAAGATGTTTAGTTTCTTCCATATCACCATATTTAACCATTCCTAATTTTTCGGACATACCGTATTGAGTAATCATCTCTCTTGCTACAGAGGTTGCCTGTTCAATATCAGCAGAGGCTCCTGTGCTTACTCTACCGATGAAGGTCTCTTCTGCGGCCCTACCACCTACTGCAGACACTAAACTGGCTAAAAGCTCATCTTTGTATGTATGTTTCTTGTCATCTTCTGGTAGGTACACTGTAACTCCTCCTGTCATACCTCTTGGGATAATGGAGACCTGTTCTACTGGTGTAGAATACTCTGTAAATTTAGCAACAATTGCATGTCCTGCCTCATGATATGCAGTGACTTTCAAATCTTCATCACTAATCTGACCTTTCTTCTTTCTACCTAACTTTACCTTGAGGTAAGACTCTAACAAATCCTCCTGCCCTATCTTCTTCCTGTCTTCTTTTGCAGCCATTATAGCAGCTTCGTTTAATAGGTTCTCTAAGTCAGCACCTGAGTACCCTATTGTTTTCTTTGCTATTGTATCTAAATCTACTCCCTCTTCGAATTTTTTATTCTTTGAATGCACCGCTATTATCTCTTTTCTACCAGTGTAATCAGGCATATGAACAATGACTGTCCTATCAAATCTACCCGGTCTTAATATTGCAGGGTCTAATACATCAGGCCTGTTTGTAGCAGCAAGGATAATGACATTCTCACGAGCCTCTAGGCCATCCATTTCAACAAGGATCTGATTTAATGTTTGCTCTCCTGCTCCAGAATGTAGAACTGTACCTCTCTTTTTTGCAACAGCATCTATCTCGTCGATGAAGATGATACATGGAGCTGCTCTCCTTGCCTTTGTAAAAAGATCTCTTACTCTAGATGCACCGGCACCAACAAGCATCTCTTCAAATTCAGAACCTGAGGTATGGAAAAATGGAACTCCTGCTTCTCCAGATACAGCCTTTGCAAGCAAAGTCTTACCAGTACCAGGAGCACCAGCTAAAAGAACTCCCTTTGGAATTCTAGCTCCAATATTTGCATACTTCTTTGGACTCTTAAGAAAATCTACAATTTCAGTTAACTCTTCTTTTACCTCTTCAATACCAGCTACATCTTCAAAGGTAACACCACTTTTCTTACCAAAAAGCAGCCTTGCCTTACTCTGTCCAAAATCCATAATCTTACCGCCAGATTGCTGCATATTCTTTATCAATATGTAAAGCAATACTAAACCTGCACCCAAGAATACAATAGAGACAATATCTCCGAATGTAACACCTAGTTTAGGCTCGTAGAAATCATTCTCTAAGGTCTTAATATCTATACCAGCATCAGAAAGAATTGTGTAAAAATCAGCACCCTGTGGTAGCAATGCATACCTATTACCATCATCCATCTCTATGGTAACCATATCATCTTTTAGTATTACCTTTTCATATTCTCCTTCAGAAATACTACTTACTATCTCACTTAAAGATACTTCCTCTCCCCTACTTCCTAAATTAAGAAATGTATTTAGAGAAAATGTTAAAAGTAAAGAAAGCACAACAAAAATTACAATACTGGTCCATGAGAAACCTTTTCTTCTAGGCTTAATTCTTATTACATTACTAGCCTGTTTATTCCTGTTGTTAGCCATATTAAAATCAAAAAATTTAGAAATTTGGTAGTGGGAGGTGGGATCGAACCACCGACCTTGGGTTTATGAATCCCATGCTCTAACCAACTGAGCTATCCCACCACAAAGTGTACGCTAATTATACCAGAACTTATCTTAATTTGCCTTACTAGAGTACGTTCCACTCTCAGTATTTATCTTTATCTTCTCTCCCTTTTTTATGAAAAGAGGTACATGTAATTGATAACCGGTCTCAACTGTCACTAATTTTGTAGCTGCATTTGCAGTGTTACCCTTAACTGCTTCATCTGCTTCTATTACCTCCAATATTACTGAAGGATTTTCTTTTACACTTAAGATATTTCCCTCATATACAAGTATTAATATTGACTCTCCTTCCTTAAGATAGTTAATATATCCCCCTATTACATCCTTAGAAATAGTAATACTCTCATATGTTTCCATATCCATGAAATATACACCCAAAGCATCATTGTAAAGATATTGAACCTCTTTAGTTTCTGGAGTAACATACTCTACTTTAGTTCCTGATTTAATAGTTTTGTTAATAATTTGACCGTTATCCAGCGCTTTCATACGCATAATGATAAGGCCTCCTTGCCTACCCTGTGTTTTTAATTTTCTATCTTGTAAAAAGAAGAACCTTCCATCTTCTTTAATGTACATACCTTTTACTGGTGAATCTGTTAGTGGCATATTATTTCCTTAAAATGTTATAACCAAGGCTAATTTTATCACAAAGATATGATATCTTCCAACACATTAACAAAAGGAGAAACTGGTTGCGGGGGTTGGATTCGAACCAACGACCTTCAGGTTATGAGCCTGACGAGCTGCCACTGCTCTACCCCGCGATAACAGTTAGTATTATACCTCAATGACGATATTAGTTCAAATTCCTCTTTCTACGAACTCTATCCACTCAGGCAGAGTAAATTCACCACTAAGAGGAGAAGCCTCCCCCTCCCCTGTTATTTTAGCAACTTCATCTGTAACTCCCTCTAGGGCATTCTCTGGTATTACAAACACAATCTCTTCATTAGCACCAAAATTTAACCTATCCCTTGCCTCTTTCTCCAAGTATCTATCTGTAGACATTTCCTTCATGCTTAAAGAAAGGTAAAGATTTTGAAGTCTTAATTCTGCAACCTCCTTTTGCGCCTGAGTATGTATCTCTACTTTTTGAACAGTAATCTTTACAGAATTGTATACAGAGTAAAGAATGAATATGGAGATACCCAGAAGGATTAGTTTCATTGGTAAAGAATTCAGAAAAGGAACAATATCAGAGTTCTCACTCCTACTTTTCTCTCTTTCTTTTCTAAACCTTATTTCTTTACCCATATGAAAATATTACCAGAATAACAAAAAAGCTACAAAAAGTAATCCATAGTTTTTATTATTGATATTGTTTACCAAGGGGTGCTATAATCTCATAGTTTACATACTAGGCCACTATTAAATTGATTGTTTGATACATTGGAGAAGATAACAAACCCAGAATTTGCCAAACAACAAAGCAACTTTACTGAGGAGCTTAGAAGTAAAGGCAGATCAGAAGCCACAGTAATAGCATACGCAAAAGATATAGAACAACTGCTCAACTATTTTTCCTCTAGAGGTATTTCCCGATTGCAACAAACTACAATAGATGACCTAGAAGCATATAAGAAACATCTACAGGATAATAACTACACACCCAAGAGTATTTCAAGAAAGATAAATAGTACTAGAACCTTCTACAGATACCTACTTGAGAATTCATATATAAAGGATAATCCAGCAGAGAAATTAGCACATCCTAAATTTGAAACAAAACCCCCAAGAGTACTTTCAGAGATGGAGTATAGAGCATTAAGAGATGTTAGTAGAGTAGATATTAGACTTTACTCCATTGTAGAGCTTCTCTTACAAACAGGTATTAGAATTGGAGAGCTTGCTACTTTAACACTAGATGATGTTAGAAACACAAAAGATGGGATTAACTACATATATATAAAAGCACAAGGTAGTCATCCAGCAAGAAAGGTCCCTATAAACAAATCAGCAAAGAAAGCAATTGACGAATATCTAGATATTAGACCAGAGACAGAAGAAGATACTTTGTATGTCACTAAGAATGGTAGACCTCTATTAGTAAGAAATATTAGAACTACAATAGATAAGGCATTTGAAAGAGCAGGTATTAAAAATGCCAAGGTAAATGATTTAAGAAACACCTTTATCTCACATCACCTTGCTAACGGAGTAAGCCTAGTTACAGTTTCTAAACTAGTAGGACACAAAAGACTCTCTACTACAGAGAAGTACTTAGGACTAATAGATAACAACAAACCAGAAGCAGAGAAGAGTCTTAAAGATCTCTAATATACACTTTCCAAACATAAATGAAATGGGAGTAGATGGACTCGAACCATCGACCACGGCTTTATAAGAACCGCGCTCTAACCACCTGAGCTATACTCCCTTAAAGTAAGTACATGCGATTTTACCAGAAACTTAAGGATTTGTGCAGTCCCTAATTAAAAATTAATAGGAGGGAAACCTCCACTTGGAGCAGGCTTCTCTTCTTCCCTCTTGTCTAAATCAGACCTTCTATTAATATCCAAATTAACAATATTCACATCCCTACCATATTTAAGTCTGGACATTTCTTTAATAATTCTAGACACCTCTGGGTTACTTTGCATATCAAAACCACTGTTAGGGAATTTGGGACCATACCTTGTATCTAATGAAAACGGACTTGGATATGTACCATTGTTAAGCATTTTTACATAGTAATGACCCATACCCTGATTTATCAAATCAGTAGATTTAACATATGATTCAAACTGAGGCTCTAAGAAATTACCATCATCGCTACCACACCTACCTATAAAAAGAGAACCTACATTTCCAAATACAGCCCCTTTAATATTGTCTGGTAATTGACCAATATATTGATGCGCAAGAGTAAGATTTAACTTATACTTTCTTGCTTCAGAAAGAATAGACATGAACTCATCTGTAGCAAAGTTCTGGAACTCATCAGCATAGAAGAAGAAATCTTTTCTTTGATCTTCTGGAACATTCTCTCTACTTAGTGCAGCAGCAAGAATCTTTTGTACTAAAAGAAGACCCAAGAAAGACATATTCTCTTCTCCCAGTAAACCTTTACCCAAATTAACGATTAATATCTTCCCGTTATCCATAACATCTCTTAAATCAAAGGACGATTCCGATTGACCAATGATATTTCTAATAGCTAAGTTAGTTGTAAACTTATCAAACTTAGAAATAAAGTAACCTAAACTCTCAGATTTAGTTTTCTGATCTGTCTTTGCTACCTGATCTACCCAATATCTCCTTACTAATTCATCTTTAATTAAAGGTAACCATTTCTCTTGTACCCATTTCTCATCCTGCAGTATTCTTACTACCTCTATTAAGGTAGAACCTTTCTCACTCATAGCGGTAAGCATGGCATTTCTAACAGCCTGTTGCATCATAGGCCCAACATAACCTTGGTTATGAGGATCGAATAGTCTAATTAAAAGACCGATGAAGCTATTAACAATCTGATGCATATGCTGTTCATTATAGAACTCCATAATATTAAGACCAAAAGGTCTTTCAAAATCAGCAGCATTGAAATATATAACATCCTCTACTCTCTCAGGTGGTATACGCTCTAAAATCATCTCTGCTGTTTGACCATGAGGATCTACAAAACAAACACCATCACCATTATAAATATCTTGGATAATCATTCTAGTCATAAGCCAAGACTTACCAGTACCAGTTTGTCCCAAAATATAGGAATGTCTCCTCCTATCCTCTCTTTGGAAACATATTGCCTTTACCTTATCCCTAAATACGTTATTACCAACCCATATTGTATCCTTGGATTTAATATCTGAATTAATTGTATTGTCTGCAGGAATTTCTCTAGCAAGTAACCAGTTAATATTAGGAGTAGTAATATCTTTATTGGGGAAATGATACAAAGTAGCAAGCTCCTCAACGTTTAATATACTACCTCCTTCTAAGATACTTCTTCTGTACATAACATCAAACATAAACTCTCTTTCTTTCTCTTTTCCCTTTATACTAACTTTCTTAAATCTATTTATCCCAGGATTACTAAACTGATCAAAAGCCCCTACTATATTCTCTAAGTGCATTTGAGCAAGTGACTCATCTGCTGCAGTAGTCACTATTCTAATATCTACATTAAATCCATTTTTAGAAACTTTCTCATTTATACCCTGCAATTTATCTTGGCTAACATTCATCTTTTTCTTCTCAGGATCAGAGTTGTTGTTCTCTACTTTTTTAACAAAACTTACACCATTTTTTTGCCACTTACTGTCAGTTGGAGATACCACTATCTGAACCATAGCACCCTCTCCATCAGACATCTTACTTAATGTGCTTAGGATATTGGCTAAAGGATCTCCAGTAAAATCATCAAACACCCTAATTGGGCAGTAATCCTCGTCATCTAGCTTTAACCTAGCGAATGCAACCTTAGAACCTTCCGAGAATATGTTGTAGTCATCTACCTTTTTTACATCAGCATCTTGATATGAACCAAGAATTTGTTTTTCAACTAAATCAGATAATTTATGAGGAGTATATACAAAGAATTTAATCTCTCCAGGAAGTGCCATTATTTCGAAACTAATACTGTTATTTACAGTAAATTTCTCTGCAACACCCTTACCCTTTCCTCCAATGCCTACAAGATTAGCAAACATTTTCTCTGCAACCCCTATCTCAGTCTCATTACCTCTAGGGACTCTAACTTCGTACAGTATCCAATCCTTTGCTTTCTCATTTCTGTCCTTTTTGAGTAACTTCTTTCTTACCTTTAAAACACCAAAAACAGCAACACCTACAAAAAGAAGAAAGAGAATTATCCAACCCCAAGGGATATCAATACCAGAACCATTAAACTCCTCATATGAGTCTTTAGGATACTCCCTAGGATCAGCAATGATTAAATCTCTTTCTTGATTAGAGGGAGTAGGTCCAATTTGGCTTAATATGTATGATTTCATAAAAGAATGGACAGATTAAACAGTTTCTATACAAAAAGGATATCATACTTGGAAATTGTAATCGAGTATTACTCTCTAATCTCTGAACCTCTATTTGCTACTTTGTAATTAGAGAGGCCTAACCATGTATTACCATCAGATACAGAAGCAGAAGTATCTGGCAATTCTATTTCATTAACAGGAATATATGTTTCTTTCTTTTCATTCAAAGTATGCTCCACTACAGTGTTTTCTACAGGCGTAGAAGAAACACTCTCGGAATTCTTTACAACAGGAAAACTCTCTACTGTTTCAACAGGATTCTCAATAGGAGGCACAGCGCCTTCTACTACATTTCCTTTCTCAAATTGTATATCTTTAATCTCTGCCATAACCTATAACATTATATCATATATTTTCTCTTTTCTGTAAGCAGTTCTCTATCTAAATCTCTCTCTTTCTCTTTAAGTTTCTTCTCATACTTTTTCTTACCCCTTGCTAATCCAACCTCTACTTTTATCCTTTCACCCTTAGAATATACACTCAAAGGCACCAAAGTTAAATTACCCTGCTTCATCTTACTCAATAGATACTCCATCTCTTTCTTTTTTACTAAAAGCTTTCTAGACTTAGCAGAATCATAGTCTTCACTACCATCATATTTATACTTAGGGATATCTGCATTTACTAACCACAGCTCACTACCAAGAACTTTTACATATGCATCACCTAAGTTACACCTATTATCACGTATAGATTTAACTTCTGCCCCAGCAAGAACTATACCAGCTTCAAATCTCTCTAGTATTTCATAATTAAATAGTGCTTTCTTATTAACAATTCTCATCGCCTATTATACCATCAAACCTACAATCTAACCTTCCAGATGGTAGAAGAATCTAGAAGGTACATAAATTTCTGGTCCCTGTTAACTACAAAATCATTTACCTTCTCCCATACACCATCCCTACTACCTCTATAAAGATATTGGTTAATAAGGACAACTTGATTAGGATGTCTAATTTCTCCACCACCTTCCATGGGCTTTTCAAAACGCATTACTCTCTTATCCTCCTTATCAAAAAGATACAAATCGTAGTTTAGGTTATCCCTAGTATATCCATATGTCAGATTCTTAAATGTACCATCTAACCCTAATACCTCTAAAGGTGATGGTATCTGTTTACTTTCAAAAAAACTGTATATATACCTATGTAAACCATTCTCTCCAGAAGTTAATATATATACACTTAAATCTGCAAGAATATCATTGGCTTCCTTAAATGAATCTTCCTTTAAATATGCATAAGAGAGCCCATATCCAGAACCAAAATTAGAAGATTTATAAAGAGAAGCAGACTCCCTGTCTAGTACATATACATTATCCGTATCTGTTAATACAGCAAACTCAGCAATATCATCAGCCCCAATATTCTCTATACCAAGACCTGTTAATTTAGAGAAATTTCCAAACCAACCATCTTGCGTAAACTCTGCTCTAGCAACTCCGACTTTAAAATCAAGTACAAACACTCCAGACTTACCAATATATATCATACGAGGATCTTGCAATATTCTCTCTGAATCAGGTAGTCTTTTTACCTCTTTGTCATACAAAGAAATTCTAAATACTCCCTTAAGGGCAGAATCAACAACAAGCAAATACTCATTCCCATTATCATCTTGATATATTGTAATATCAGTAGGTTTAGAACCCTCACCAAAACCTAACCTAGTATCAAGATATGTTTCTATAGAGCCATCTGAATCAGCAAGCCCCACTATTTTGTAAAGAGAATCCTGTATACCCAATACCTTACCCTCTAACTGCTCATACTTTACTAAATCCTTTTTATTTAACTCTTCGGGTACTTTAGCTAACTCCTCTTTTGCTCTAAATATAGCAGTCTCTGCACTCTGCCTATCTGTAGAGACCTTCTGCTCTGCACTTGATACCAAATCATCTACAAGCGTAAATATCCCATTAGCCTCATTACTAATCTCTTTAGCTTCTTTTTGATCTAAAGTAAATTTAACACCACTTACCAGTAATACAATTACTAATACAACAAGACCTACTACCTTAAATCTCTCTCTTTTCTTGTTCCTCACCTTGTATCCATCTACCGCAAAACCTTTAAACCCTTCTTTTCTTTTACCAGTTTGTGTAACCTTTGCAGATATTCTCTTAAACCATTTCTTCTTACCAAATATCTCCACTATCCTACTACCAAAACTCTTAAATATTTTTTTAATACCACTTAATACCCTCTCTAAAAAATTCCTAATTCCTAGCTTAGGTAATTTAATACCTTTAAAGAAAGTGATTACCGTTGTATACCACAAAGTAAGTACACTCTTTAAATCCCTCTCCTTGTTTGTTTTTAATATCTCCTGCTTTGGTAAAGGAGCAATATCCTCTGACACTATATCCCCTACTTCTTTCTCTACCTTCTCTTCTAATACAGGCTCTTTTTCTTTTAATTCACCTAACTCTCTAACAAAAAGTAAGAGTCCCTCACCAGAAGTAAGCTCATTAGCAATACTATCTAAAACCTCTAATATCCCCTCTCTGTTAGACAAGCCTGTCAAATCACCTAAGTGGTTTTTAAGGAAAGAAGCAGAAGAAGTAAAAAGCAAATCATTCTCATCAAGAACTAAGCCTGCAGTTTTAGCATTCTTCTTCTTCAACATTTCTGCAATATCCACTATCCTATCTTTTTTGTAGATATAGATATCTCCCTCTCCAAGACATCCTACATACAAACCAGAAGATGTCGAAACAAATACTATGAAGTTAACATCAACACCGTGCATAGCTATCTCTTTATCATTAACAATCAACTGCTTAACCCTTCTTGTAGATTCATTTAAACCTACTTTAAGTGCATTGTTAACAGAATCTTCATTGGAGTATTCAAAACCATCTACTAAACCATCCCATGCAAATTTAGCAATATTTTGACCAGGGATATTTACTTCACTACTAACAGAAAGTAATCCATATATCTCTACAGACTCCTCATTCTTACTTCTAACAGGACGAGTATAGTGGAAAACACCGATAAAGGATTTTTCTGTATTTGAATTGTTTAAATACTGAGCAGCAGATATAGACATACTTCTTAAGCTAAAATAATTATTACTGTACCAACAATACCTATTAATATAGATATTAGCAGATTAAGATACACTAGCTTTTTAATTTTTGAATTACCCTGCGCTTCTACTGTATCAACTAGTATCTTCACCTTTAATACAAGCATAAAAGCATAAAATATATTCCCTATTAATATCACAATAAGAGGAATCTTTAATATATCCCCGATACTAATACTCACTTTATAACTCTCTTCAAATATTTTCTCTGTTAAATT
>DHVL01000006.1:0-257 GCA_002412645.1 Candidatus Dojkabacteria bacterium UBA5209
TAGGAGTATCTTTGAATAGCGTCTAGATATGCACTCTTGTCTTGTAATCCAATCATAGATTCAGCAAGTTCACCATCTTTAAAAAGCATTACTGTAGGAATACTCATAATACCGTATTTCATTGGGAACTCTCTGTTCTCATCTACATTCATCTTACACACCTTAATACTCTCTTTTGCATCTTCTGCAACCTCTTCAATGATAGGGCCCAACATTCTACATGGTGCACACCATGGTGCCCAGAAATCAACTAAAAC
>DHVL01000006.1:290-4669 GCA_002412645.1 Candidatus Dojkabacteria bacterium UBA5209
CATATTCCTAGTATAATTATACCATGAAAAGATTTAGACTCACTAATAATAACTGGGACGAAGTAATTAAAACCGCTGTAAAAGTACTAAACGAAGGAGGGCTTGTAGTATATCCTACAGAAACCTGTTACGGTATAGCAGTAGATGCTACCAACAGTAAAGCACTCTCTAAACTACTCTCATACAAAACATTCAGAGGCTCTAAACCAATATCCATTGCTGTATCAGATAAAGGAATGGCTAGTAAATATGTAATCTTAAATGAAATGGCAGAGAATATATACAAGAACTACTTACCAGGACCAATAACTGTGGTATCCATAAGTAAGGGCAATCTTAAGCCCCCTGTGGTCTCTAGGCAGGGCTCTACGGGCATTAGGATACCAGATTACAAGTTTACATTAAGATTGATAGAGGAGTTTGGTAGGCCCATTACAGCTACATCTGCAAATGTATCATACAAATCACACCCATACAGTATTGATCAATTGATAAAGGATTTACCTAAAAAGAGTGAAAACCTAATAGATATGTACATAGATGATGGAAAACTACCTCGTAATGTACCATCTACAATACTAGATACAACAATGAATACTCTTACTGTATTAAGAGAGGGTAAACATATGTTTGAAGATGCAATACTACAGAGTACATTACTAGAAGAAAAGATTACATCTAAACCAGAACAAACATCTAAATTAGGTTCTAAATTCGCGGAGGAATACTTAAAAGGACTACAAGGAAGTACCGTTGTAGCTCTAAGTGGAGAACTAGGTTCTGGAAAAACACAATTTACAAAAGGTATAGCAGAGAGTCTTGGTGTCAAAGAGTTAGTAAACTCCCCTACATATACAATCATTAATGAATATGAATATGATTCTAAGGTACTTGCTCATATGGATACATGGAGATTAATGGATGAGGATGATTTAAAAAGATCTGGAGTAATACAACACTTAGAGAATGGTAATATTGTAGTGATAGAGTGGGCAGACAAATTCTACCAAGAGTTAGAAGAGATATGTAGGGGTAAGAATATCCCAATGTACAAAATTACATTTAAATATATTACATTAGAAAAAAGAGAGATAAAGATATATGGAACTAACTAAAGAATTACTAAAACAGAAGCCATTAATACTAGCATTTGATACTAGCTGTGATGATACATCTGTAGCATTACTAAGAGGAAGAGAGGTAATTAGTAGTGAGCTTTCATCTCAAACAGAGCTTCACTCTGAATTTGGTGGTGTAGTACCTGACTTGGCAAGAAGATTACATGAAGAGAATATAGAGGAGGTATATAACAGGGCATTGAATAATAATCCGGGAATGATAAATAATATTGATTACATTGCAGTAACATATGGACCTGGTTTAGCAATTGATTTAGAAGTAGGTATTAAATATGCAAAAGAGTTAAGTCTCAGATACTCCAAACCCTTTGTACCTGTTAATCATATGGAGGGACATCTTTTTTCTTCCTTACTACTTAATTCTAAAGGCAATGGATTAGTAAATGATGATAATCTTGTAGATGCATTCCCTGCATTAGGTTTACTAATGTCAGGTAAGCATACAGAGATAGTGTATGTAAAAGAACCAGGGGTATATGAGAAGTTAGGGCAAACATTAGATGATGCAGCAGGTGAAGCATTTGATAAGGTGGGTAGAGTACTTAATTTAGGATATCCTGGTGGTCCTGTTGTCACAGAGTTTGCTAAAAAAGGTACTAGTGGAGTGATTACGTTTACAACCCCTATGAAAAATTCTAGTGATTTAAATTTCAGCTATTCTGGTTTAAAGACAGCTGCACTATACAAATCTATTGAACTAAGAGAGAAGGGTATACCTGAGAGAGAATGGATATATGATTTCTGTAGAGGATTTTTAGATGCAGTAATAGATTCTGTAGTTATTAAGCTTAGCAAAGCTATAGAGCAAAATCCTGAAGTAAAAACAGTATTCGTAGGAGGAGGAGTGTTTAATAGTGAGGAGATATTAAGAAGGGTAGGTACTACTGTAAGATCATACAACCTAAATTACTACTATCCAGAGATAGAATATAGGAGTGATAATGCAGCAATGATAGGGATATCTGCTTACTTTAATATTCTAGATAAAAAGTATCTTACAGACAAAAAAGATATAGAAAAACTAGATAGAGAACCAAGACTTTCGCTTTGAAATATCCAATATGTATAGTATAATCACGTTGTCTTTAAAAAGGCGCTAGTAGGGTAATTGGCAACCCACACCATGTAATACCGAGTAATGGTATTGGTGAGATAAATGTTCGAATCGTTTCTAGCGCGCCTTAAAACAGGACAGTGGTAAGAGTTGCTTTACGAGTAAGGGTTTTGCCTCCCCCTTTCCCCTTCTCAAACTCTTACCACTAAATTTCTTTTTATTTTGATAATTGCTCCTCTATTTCTAACAGTCTGTTGTATTTAGCAAGCCGCTCACCTCTGTCTGGACCTCCAAATTTACTCTGTTGTGCAGGTGTACCTATTACTAAGTCAGCAATAAAGGAATCATTTGTTTCTCCACTTCTGTGTGATATTACTGCACTCATACCATTCTCTACTGTCATTTTAATTGCATCTAATGTCTCAGTTACAGTCCCTATTTGATTCAGTTTAATGAGTACTGAATTCATAGCTTTCTGTGATATACCATTCTGTATAAGCTCTGTATTTGTAACTAGTAAATCATCACCAACTATTTGATATTTATTACCTAATTCTTTAGTAAAGGTACTCCAATCTTCCCATGCATTTTGATCCATAGGGTCTTCAATCGAAAATATTGGGTACTTACTGTACCATTCTTTCTGAAGTAGTAACCATTCATTAGCATCTAAGCTTTTAGCCTCTCTTTTTAGGTCATACTTTTTACTCTCTTTGTTAAAGAATTCAGAAGAAGCTACATCTAATGCTATCTCAAACTTACCCTCATATCCTCCCTTACTTATTCCCTCCATCATTATATCCAAAGCCTCTGTATTATATTTAATCTCTTGAGGAGCATATGCACCTTCATATCCAACACCAACAGAGTATCCCTTACTATCTAATATGTCATGTATGCTATGAAATATCTCACTACTAGCTCTTAGTACCTCTCTAAAGCTACTAAAAGTTTCTTCAGTAGGTACAATCATATACTCTTGTATATCTGTAGACCAATTACCATGTTTACCTCCCTCTAGAAGTAATATCTGTGGTCTAGGCATTGCAAAATTACTGTCTGAATATTTCTCATTCCAATATATCATTCCAATATATTGATACAGCTCTAAACCAATTCTTTGAGATACAGCCCTACAAAATGCCATTGAGCAAGAGAGTATTGCATTACCTCCAAGCTTAGACTTGTTCTTAGTTCCATCTAACTGTATTAGGAAATCATCAAATTCTTTCTGTGATTCAAACTCTCTATCTACTACTGCCTCCTTTATCACTGTATTTACATTCTCTACTGCCTTAAGTACACCTTTACCTTTATATCTACTGCTATCCCCATCTCTTAGCTCTAATACTTCATTTTCACCAGTAGATGCTCCACTTGGTACATCTCCTTTGGCAATATCCCCACTATACATCTCTACTGTTGTAGATATGGTTGGTACTCCTCTAGAGTCTAATATTTCAATTGCATGGATATTTTTAATTTTCATCTATATCTTTACCAAAATTACTACTAGATTGTTGCATAATAAGGGGGAGTGAGCAAGAAGAGCGTATATAGTCAAAGAGGGGACTGGGGTGGTATAATATATTGTAGTTAAGAGCTTTTTAAACTTTTTAAATATACAAATGGAAAGAGAAATATATTTTACAAATACAGCTGAAGAGAGTGTAAAAGAACCAGTAGAGATGGTTTTAATTGAAGCACAAGGTGAAGTAGTAAATGGTTTAAAGGAAGAGGGTGTAGAAGAAAAATATGTTAATGAGTTTGAGAGATTTGGATTAGATACTGTTGTAGAGGAGAGTGTAGAAAAGAATGAGTCTTCTTTTAATACTGTTAAGGGTGTATTTCCTAAACAGTTTGAAGAGTGTAATTCTTGGAAAGATGTTTTTAAGGAGTGTGGTCGTATATCTGTAGAGGTACACAAAGAGTATTTGTATGTACAGGTATTTGCAGGTGGTGTAATACTTTCTGTAGCACAGGTTAATCCTTTCTTAAAGATATTAGGTGGTGTATTGATTAATGTCGGGTATGATAATAGTGAGTTTCTACAGAAGATTCTAAGGAAGAGTGATATAGATAGGGTTATTAAGTAAATACTTTCAAAAAGGTAGTATAATCTGCTAGAATACAGAACATATGCCGAGGTGGTGGAATTGGCAGACACGCTACCTTGAGGTGGTAGT
>DHVL01000006.1:4771-36040 GCA_002412645.1 Candidatus Dojkabacteria bacterium UBA5209
TTCGAATCCTATATCGCCCACCATTTTTCCCGTGTGCAATGACAAACATTTGGTAGGATGATATTATCTTCATATGCTTTCAGATTCACAAATACAGGAATTAATCTCACAAATAAAAACACTAGGAGAGTTATCATTATTGTTACGAAAGAAGGGATTGGATATTGAGATAAAAGAAGATAGTTCACCAGTTACAAACGTAGACAAAGTAATAAATGAAAGAGCAATTGAGTTCCTTCATTCAAAGTTTCCAAGTTTTGGGATTGTATCTGAAGAGCTTGATAAAGAATGGAAGGACATTAATTGGTTTGTTGACCCAATCAATGGAACCAAGGCATATCTCAAAGGTAAAAATGAAAACTGGAATATGCTTTTTGGATTAGTAGAAGGAAACTCTCCAATATTTGGGGCAATATATTATCCCTATGCTAATAAATTACAAGTAGGTGGGTCTATGATTGAGGCAGTTGAAATTCAAGAGAGTGGAACAAAGCACAAACTTCGTGTTGAGAAGAATCCCGAATTCAAGTCAATGTTATTATGCCCCAGTGATAATTGGTATATGGCATGGAATAGGGAACTAGGAAATAATCCAGAGTACGAACTTGTAAAATATGATCAAGTAGGAGAATGGGAAGACACAAGTGTTGTGATTGCCAAAAATAAAGCAAATCTCCTTATGAATAAGAATTGGGGAGCGTGGGGTACCTGGGATATTGCAGCAGGTCATGCAGTATTATCTGCAGCAGGAGGAGTTACAACAGATTTCTTAGGTAATGATATTGATTACTTATCTGGGCAGTCAATGCTACCTCATGGATTTAATTATGCTGATTCAATAGAAAGAATTAGAAGACTTCCGTGGTATGGAGTAAGTAAGGAAGAGTACGAAGGGAAGTTTGAGATTAAAGACGAATCTAATTTAAGAGATAAAGAATCAAAAAGCACTTTGTTCTAAGTTCCATGCCTAAAAATGTAGCCCACCATTTCTTTATTTTCCTGTATAATACCCCTATGGAACCAACTGAAATAGAAATGACTCCCGAACAACAAGATGTTAAGTATTTACAAGAGCAATTAGAACAAACACATTATGATCTATATAGAAATGTAAGTGAGGAAATCTTTGCGGACTCTTTACAAAAAGCCACAGAAGTTGAGCCAGAATATTTTAAAATAGCTTTACAAGAATCTTTGGCATTAATAGGTGATGCTCATACATATGTACCAGGGATATTCAATAAACAACATCCATTACTAGAATCTAAAGAGATTGAAGGAAAGATGTATATAATAGGGACTTCCCAAGAACAGTCTTTTTTGATAGGACAAGAGATAAAAGAAATAAATGGATATCCTGTTACCGAAATAATTTCAAAAATTTCTAGACTCTCATCTAAAGAAAACAGAGAAATCCTTCTAAAAGATGTCTCTGTTTTTATGACCTCTCCCTTAGCTCTCAAATATTATGGATTTAGTAAAGGAGATGTTACTGAGATAACAACAAATATTGGAAGTACAAACATTGTTGAGGAAAAAGATGCAAAGATCAAAATACAGAATCCATTGAAATGGAAAACTTCTGAGTTGAACAATCCTACCTTTCTTGGGAATAGTGATTATCGTTTAAGAGTTATTGATAATACTTTGTTATTTCAATACAACAGTTGTACAAATAGAGATCGTACGAAAGGAGAATTAGAGGATTTCAAAAATAAACTACTAGAGATTGCAAAGGAATCTGATGCAATAGTTATTGATTTGCGACAGAACAGTGGAGGGAATACAGGAATAATGGCAGATCTATTTACTAGATTACCAGAGGATAAAAAGATATATGTTGCAATGGGAAGAAAAACCTTTTCTTCTGCAATACATCACCTTTTATACTTAAAAAAGAATAAGGGAGGAATATTAATAGGTGAGAATGCTGGCCAGAGACCTAATAGGTTTGGAGATCATAAGGAAATAGTACTTCCCAATTCTAAGATTAGAGTTTCTTGCTCCTACAAATATTTTGAATTACTTCCTGGACAAGATATTGATGTTATTGAACCTGATATAAATATACCTATAAAGATCGAAGATTATAGAAACAATACAGATCCACTCAATGAATGGATCAAAGATAATCTATAAGCACTAACCTATACCCAAGTTCTATGGCTTTAAGCATCGCCTACCATCTTTCTTATTTCACATTCATTGTTATATTCTAAGAATTAATTAAAGTTCATGTATAATATCAATGTGAATAATGACAAGAAATTAACAAAGTTAATCCAGAAGAAACAGAAGATACTTCTTCTGGGAAATACAGTCATGTAGAGAAATTATCTAGTCATTCTAAATCATATATCTTCAAAAGAAATGACAAATTATTTCCAATCCTTGGGGAAATAGAATTCCTAGAGAAATCACCAATCTCACCTGAACTGATAGATTTCTCTGTTAATAATAACTGGATCTTAATGGAGTTTATAGAAGGCGAAACATATCACAGAAACGATCATAATATTCCCCTTGAATACTTCACTCAATTGGGGAAAGCAATATCTAAACTACATACTATACACAACACAGAGTATAAAACTTACTACCAGAATCCCGAGGGAGAGACATATGATAGTTACACAGAGCTACTTAAGGATTTAGTTCTACAGGATCTATCAGAATTAAAATTTTTAAATTTTCTCCACCTCTCAACAAATGATATAAATAAGATCTTAGATGCTCTCAATGAACTGAAACCTTCAATACCAACACTAAGCCATGGAGATCTTCATCCCAGTAATACAATTATTAATTCGAAGGGTATATTTTTGATAGATCCCTCTTCAGAGAGATTCATGGATTTTAGATGGGATTACGCAATGCTTAAATGGCAAATACGTAATAATAAAAATTTCGAAGAATATATAGAAGCATTTAAAAATTCATATGATAAAGAATTAGATGATAGCTCCAAAGATCAAATTGTTGCTGATCTTCTTGTATCATTAACATTAGAAGAATCTAACTTCAATAGCAATGGGCAAGAGCCATGGGCAGAAAATCACATAAGATCATTATTAAACAGGATCTAAATATTTTTCCATTTCTATATGTAAAAGTAGACCATCCTCGTTCGGGATATCTTTTACATCTTTATATCCAATATGTTTATAAAAATCATGTGCTATTAAACTAGACCATAACCAAACTCTTTTATACCCATTATCTTTAATAGATTTCTCTGCTATTTCTGCTAGCTTCCTTCCTAATCCTTTCCCCATTTGTGAAGGTAGTACATAAAGAGATCTCATTTTATCTTCTTTTGCTAATACACAACCAACTATCTCATTATTATCTTCTGCTACAAAATAGTCATCATTTAATATATATTTCTTTAGTTTCTCTACAGTATAGTTATTAAAAGTTTCTTCCATATCTTCTTGTGGGTATAGTTCTTTATGAGTTGCAAGAATAGATTCTCTTATTACCTTTTGCATAGAGTCTATATCTTTTATTTTAGCTTTTCGTATTTTCATAATAGTAACTTATATTTTATGTTAACCTTTCTTCCTTAAATGATATATCAACACTTCTGGTACTTTAGAATCTATTTCATACTTATCAGGATATTCCTCTTTTGCACTTTGAGTCGGTTTTGGCTCAACAAAATCAATAATCTCAAAATCAGAATCTAAAATATCTCGGATCTGTTCTCCAATAGTTGTATGGTAATGAATCATTTTGAAACCATCTGAGAATTTTACTTTCATCTCTTTAGAATTAAGATAGTCACCATACAGAGTATCTAAAGAACCATCTGTTAATTTTGAATTACCCAATATTGTATATTTCTTTTCTCCAACTATTTCTTTAACCATTGCTCTTTTAATAGGATGAATTATTGAGAATATGAACTCTCCATTCTCTTTGAGTAGTACACTTGTATTAGACAAGAGCTGTTTGTAATTTGGGAAATAGTGAGCAACAAAACTTGCAAATGCTACATCAAACTTCTCTTCAAGTTTAAAATCTTCGGCATCACCAACATAAAAGTTGATATTTGGATATTTTTGTTTTGCAATCTTTATTAATTCCTCTGAAATATCA
This sequence comes from Candidatus Dojkabacteria bacterium UBA5209, assembly GCA_002412645.1. Taxonomy (GTDB): domain Bacteria; phylum Patescibacteriota; class Dojkabacteria; order SC72; family SC72; genus UBA5209. The sequence continues at coordinate 8,873 of DHVL01000006.1, forward strand.
AAACCAACAACATTAGCACCTCTTTCATACAACAAATTTGCTTCTTCTCCACTTCCACATCCTATACAAATTATATCCTTCCCTTTTATATCACCCAAGATATTTAACATTGCAGGTTTCTCAATATGTGAATGAGTGTAGTTATTCAGAGAGAATTTCTCTTCCCAGTCTTTTGCGTTTTTATTATAAGAATTTCTATTTAGTATTTTACTCTCCATATTGTCTAGAAATATTTTAATTATTTATTTTATTAAAAAATCTAGATTAAAGCTATCTTAGTTTAAAATCTTTCTGATATAATGAGTGTAATGGCCAACTTATATCATGGTAGTAGTAAAGGAAGTCTTAAAATAATAGAACCTAATAACTCTGGTTATGTATTTGCTACTTCAGAATTAGCATTTTCATTAATATTCTCTTCTAGAGAAAGGAATTCCTTGATTGCTAGATGGGGAATGAATAAAGAAAATATCCCTTATTTCTGTGAGAGAGTTGAAAATATTTTTAATACTCTTCACAAAGGTAAGTCAGCATATATATACGTTTTAGATGATAAGAATTTCTTCCAAAATGATAGAACATGGAAATATGAATTTATTTCTGAAAAAGAAGAGAAAGTTTTAGAGGAAATATATGTAGAAGATATTGGACAGTATTTGTTAAAGATGGAGAAAGAGAATAAATTTTAATTAATAAGGTATAAAGATCGTAAAGAGTATTTCCCCGAAATTGATGAAGAATCTATAAAAATAGCCTTGTCTATTGGTAAAAAATATGGGAAAGAAAGAGCGATAAAAGACTGTAAGAAATGGAGACCTGATATTTTAGAACAAGTTTGTACACAATTAGAGAGAATATAATAATGTTATCTTGCCCCTTAGTTCCATACCTGATAGTGTATCTCACCATCCCCTATATATGCTAATATAATCAAATGATTCTTTACATTACCTCAAACCAAAATAAAATAGTAACAGCTACTAGATTACTTGAACCCTTTGGGGTTAAGGTAGAAGGTCTAAAAGTAGACGGGATAATTGAACCTCAAACAGAAAATATTGAAGAAATATCTATGATTAAGGCTAAACAAGCCTTTGAAAAAGTTAAGAAGCCATTAATAGTTAGTGATGGAAGTTGGATAATACCTGCTTTAAATGGTTTTCCTGGTCCATATATGGCATTTGTTAATAAGTGGTTTACCTCTGAGGATTTTCTTAATCTAATGAAAGAGAAAGATAATAGGGAGATTATACTTAGAGAGTGTGTTACATATATTGATAAAGATCAAATAAAAACNNTCATTTAGAGAGGATGGTAAAACTATTGCACAGTGTGAGAATGAAGGTCTACCAAGAATACCTCAAAGCGATTTATGGGATGAAGTAGGGGAGTGGTTAAAAACAAATATTTGAGAATAGGTTTAACCTATTTTTAAGTTCCATGCCTGAAAGTGTAGCCCACCATTATATTCTCTTGTGGATATCTTGATTTAACGGCATATTTCATATACAATAAAGTGTTAGAGTAGCTATGCTACGTTCTTTCAAAACTGGGCCAAAGAAAGGAGTTTATTATGGGACCCAAAGATCGCAAGACTGTTGAACGTGATGACGGCGATGGTTGGAAGCATCGCACCACATATGACCCAACAACGAATAATCGTTGGAGTCATGACGAGAAAGATACAGGTCTCGGTGGGGTCGGGTCAAACTGGTTTGAAGTGAAGGATGCACATCATACCAACCAGAATGACAATAGCCATGACGACGATGTCGGTTTTGGTGAATCTACCTAAGTATTTCTTTTTTACCCAGGAGAGGGGAGTCTTCAAATTGTTTTTATACAGGAACTCCTCTCTTCACTTTCATTATGTAGGTCGGTTGTGAGTTGGTAGAAGCTCACATTGCAAGTTCCTGCTTATACGCTGTAAAAAGCGAAGATAAGGTGGGGCGTTTAGCAATCTAGCGGTGCAAGTCCGACGACCTACAATTTTTTATACAATACTATTCTGTTTTTAAGTTCCATGCGTTTTAATATCGCCCACCATCCATATCTCTTTTTTGTGATATTATTTCTTTATGAATAAATCTACCAATAACTCAATTTCCTGCTCTCACTCCAATGGTGAAGATCGGGCTAAGACGGTAAGGAGATTGGAATCCAATTATCAAGGTGAATATGGAGAGTATAAATACTATGCGGGACAGACATTTGTATTTAAAGATGGAGGGATAGCTAACAAAACATTATTAATATCAGAAGAAGCTCCTAATCATGAAGAACGCCCATATCTGAAATTCAGAGCTAGACCTGTATATGTAGGAGATACACAGGAAGATTTAAAGGGAGTTATCAAAGATTGGGAAGAGGAAGACGCTTGGTACTTCTCTGAATTTGGAGATATTACTGGATTAAAAATGCCAGAAGAGAAATACAGTATCTGCGATGATCCTTTGGGAAGTAGCAATAAAACAATTTTAATATCTACAAAATGGATAGAGAATATACAAGGAGATATATTTAGAATAGATGCAAACAAATTACACTCTTATATATTAGAACATCCTAAATTTAGAAAGACACTTGTAGGGCTAATTAAGAAGTTTGTATCACTCTCAGAGGAAGATATATACCCTGATTATTTAGGAGTAGATAATGTTGCAATATATTTGGAATCAGGAAAACCAAGAATAGCACTTATAGATAGGCATATTGTATGGAGAGGGAAATATTGTAATGAAAAAGTAAAGGCTAGGTTAGATAGAGCTAATATACGATTTAAAGAGTTTCTTAAAAATCCCTTAAAACTGGAAAATGTTAAGATGCTAACGGGGAAGATCAAATCTTAAAGATTTCCTCTGTCTGTTTGCATCCACTCTTCCATTTGACTACTGCCAATCATAACTAAAGCTTTTAGAGATTTATCTTCTTTCTTTGCTATCTCTAATTCCTTCTTCCAAAGATATGAGCCGATGTGATATCCCAATCCATTTCGTTTGCTTAATAAAGTGAAGAAATTTTTATTATTTGCTTCAAAATTATCTGGAATAGGTTTACCATTGTACATATAGTTATACCACTGTTTAAATGAATCTCTATTTTTCAATTCCTCGAATATTTCGTTTCTTTCTACCTCATTCTCTGATTTAAACCATCGATTAATAATCTTCACCCAAAATTTACCATCTGCTTCTACAGCATCGTGTGGTAGGTAATGGTAAGGTTCTATATATGTAGTTAATCCTTCTTCCCACATAAAATCCCAAGCAAGTTTCTCCCAAGAGCTATGCCTTGTCTCTGGATTTTTTCCTAATTGTCTTAGAAATGTATGAACACTCTCATGGGCAACAAAGGAGAGTAGTTTTTCCTCAGTAGAATTGTCTCCTCCTCTTCTCTTCCTTAAGTAGTTTATATTTATTGCACATCCTTGACCGTATAAAGATTTCGCATCTCCTCGAATTGGATTAAAAAGAAAAGCTATTGGAAAAGGTTTTATTGGTATGTCAGGATTAATAGCTTGTGCTATTTTTACTCCATCTTTAGAAGCTATTACTGCCTTATTAAAGTCAAAGTTTTCAGAAGCAATATTTAATTCTTGAAGTATCTTCTCTTTACCTCTTTTCTCAATATCCTCCTCGAAGGAATATTCAGGATCAAAAACCTTCAATACTTTGAGTTCTTCCTCAGGAATAGGGGTTCTATTTTCGAGATATCCTCTGATTGATGTGGTTAAATCGTATATACCTGGTTCTAAGGCAATCTCATTTAGTTCGGTATTTCTTTGCAAGTTTTCTTTTATATCTGACATAGTATTAATTTATCCTCTTTTTATCTCGTTATTTATTTCTTCAATCTTAACCCAATGATTTATTAAAAATTCCCTATCTACATCGTTATGAAGTTTCTCTAGTGCCTCTTCATATGTAAACCAATCAGCTTCTATTACATTCTTATCCGTTGGATTTAAATCTCCATTGTAAGAAGTTTTAAATAAAAACATGTGTATTTCCATAGGGAAAGAACCTGGAGTCTCTACTGTTATACCATTGGGATATCTTTCATAGGAACCTAGCTCTTGTATATATGTAAAGTCCTCTAAACCTGTCTCTTCGAGGATTTCTCTTTTTGCAGTTGTAATGTAATCTTCTCCTTCATCGACTCCTCCTCTTGGAAATCCCCATAGATGTTCATTTGCTAAAGCTATGTTATTCTCTGCGTTTAATACAACACCCCCTGCTCGTATTGATTTCATTATTAATTATTATTTTAAGTTATCTACAAAAGAATTAATTTCCTTCCAAGAGTTTAGTTTTCTTGTTTTTTCAGAGTAGGGTTCAATCCTTTCTCTAAGAGACTGCTTCCCTTTGCTATTACCTAGTCCATACCTTTTCTTAAATAAGTGTATACAGAGATTTATAGTTTCTTTTAAAGAATCTTTTCTCTTATATGATCTTCTAAAAACATGGTACCACTGAGAGAGTATATTTTTAAATGTAAGGAAGAGAATACAATCTGCTGACTTTAGGCATTCTTTTACTAGGTGTCTTGTAGAGCCCTCTATAATCCAGTTATCTTCTTTTGAAAGGATATTCTGCAATAATTCTATTTGCTCTTCGTCAGTTCTTCTTACTGAATATTTCTTTACCCAAAAAATATCATCAAGCTCTATGTTCTTTATATTTAGATTTTTACTAAGTAACTGTGCTAGTGTGGATTTTCCTCGCCCAGAATCTCCAAGTATTAAAAACTTCTTACAATTTTTTATTTCCATACGAAATTATACCATCATATTTTAATATCTCTCTATGTTATAATTCCATATGCATAATAAAGAACAATATCCTAAAGAACTTTTTCATTTGATAGTAGAGTATGCAAAAAAGAAATCAGAAATACTCAACATTGATTTGCTGGAATCTATAAAACTGTATACCCCCATCTACTATCTAATAGGTAATCATGAATGGGAATTTAAAGAAGACTCTATATATTGGAAAGAGTTTGTTCAAAGATATGAGAAAGGAGAGGATTTAGTAGAATTGATAAATGATATGTATATTAGAAATGATAAAGCAGAGAATAGTCACAAGTGGTATGGTTGTTTTAGGTATAAATATGTAGAAGATGAGAATGGTATTGGTACTGTGAAATTGCATTTCCTAAATAACCGTAGTAGTAAAGAAGGACCTCTTTCATCTACTCAAACAGAGAAGAGATTAGAGGAGTTAAAAGAGATGTTTGAAGATATAAAAAAGAATCATCCTAACATTAAATATGTAGAAGGCGGTAGTTGGTTATACAATATAGAAGCGTACAAAAGGTTGTTTCCAAAGGAATACACAAATAATATGAGATCCGTACCTCCTAAGACTAATAACTTAGTAATATGGGGTCAGTTTATTAACTCTGAGTGGTCTATTAAGAAAGATTATGCTCAAAGATTTTTAAATAAGATTAAGAAAGCAAAGAGGAAGGAAGATTTAGAGAATTCTTTTGAGATGTTTTCTTTGTTTCCTAAGGCTGAGATTAAATATTTTTATAATTTTTATTCCATAATTTAGGTTGCATAGTTCCTTGGTTTCGAAGCTAATGGGAAAGCATCGCCACACAAGTCTCTTTATATTTCTGTTGACATCTTTAGCATATCCATCTATATTCTTAGTATATCTATTGAAAAAGATATATTAAAATATTAAACAGATATTATATGGAGAACAGCCTCTCAAACTTTCTCACTATCTCATATCAAGAATTAGAGAAACTTAATCTAGAAGCAAAAGAAAAAAGAAAAGACAGAGATGATACCAATCTCTCTGAATTAGAGAAAAAGTATAGGAAATATTTAGAAGAAACAGAATCTATAAAAGCAATTACAGTAGCATTCTCTGATTTAGAAGGAAGATTCCATATGCTCGACTATGACAAGAAATATCTATTAGAATCAAGTAACAACCTAACATTTGATGGATCATCAGTACGAGGCTTTAGTAGTGTAGATGAATCAGATTTAAGATTAAAGTTAGATTGGGCGTCATTTTACTGGTTACCTGCAGATATATTTGGGGCTGGTAAGGTAGCAATCTTTGCAGATATTCATACGAGAGAGGGAGAAGTACATCCTTCAGATTTTAGAGCTAGGTTAAAAACATATTTAAGAGAACTTAACAAAGAAGGATTAGAAGTAAATGTTGGAAATGAATTAGAGGGTTTCCTTTTTGAAGGTGTAGATGCAGAGATGAAATACAGGGAGAGTAAGGGATTTAAATTAGTTTCTCCCGGTGGATATTACCATTCTCTACCTAAAGACAAACTAAGGCTCTTTATCGACTCTGTTGCTGAAGCACAAAGAGCATTAGGTTTTGAAAATGAAAAAGATCATCCAGAAGTAGCTCCATCTCAATTTGAACTTAACTACAAATATACAGACCCTATTAACGCTGCAGACCAAATCCAGCTTTACAAAATGGTAGCAAGACAAATAGCGGAGAATATGGGATGTACTGCATGTTTTTTGCCAAAACCATTAACAAATATTAATGGTAGTGGTATGCATACCAATATCTCAATACTAAAGAAAAACAAGAATATATTTTTTACAAAAAATGGAGTAGAAACACTCTCTAAGGTTGCTCAAGATTTCATAGAGAGGGTATTAGCTAATGCAACAGATATATGTCTTGTATTAAACTCAAGTGTAAATTCTTACAGAAGATTAGATCCTAACTTTGAAGCACCTAATCAAATTAAATGTTCAGCAATAGATAGGTCAGCTATGATAAGGATACCTACTGGGAATGAAAAATCTACTCGTATTGAAGTAAGATCTGTTGGAAGTGATACTAATCCTTACCTCTTAACATTTATATTGCTTAAGGTAGGACTAGAGGGTCCCAAAGGAGAAGTAAGAGAGAGTAAGAGACAAAGGACTAGAGTACTACCTGGTAATATACATGACTCATTAAGGATATTTAAAGCTAGTGATTTAATGACTAATATAATGGGGCAAGATGCTAAGGATAGATATGCTGGATTAAAAGAAAAGGTTGCAGATAGGGCACATAAGGAACTGGGTAAGAGTGTAAAAAAATCAGAGGTAATATATCACCATGAAGTAACAAATCAGTACCTATGGAATCAGTTCTAGCTGGGAAATCTCAATTTTGATTTCCTTCCATGTATATATTAATATTAACGTATTAACTTAATATATTTTTAAGATGATCGAAGGAGAATCGAAAAATAATTTTGAATATCAAGAGATTCAAAGAAGTATAAAAGAGAAAGGATATTTCTCTATCCCAGCAAATACACCTGTAAAAGTAAAAGTAGTTACTGGTAATGCTATTAATATCCCTATTAAAGATCTCAGTGGAAATGAAACAGAAAATACAGCCCAACGATATTATACCCAAGAAAAAGAACTTAAGGATGTAATTCTTTCAGAAGATATCATGGTTGGAGATGTGCGATTTTACTCCCCTGTAGAAAAGGAAGTAGGACTCTCTCTTACATCTCAAAGTCTTGTTGATGCTAAGAAAAAACTAGAGGAATGGAGAAGTGAGTTCACAAAAGAGAATGAAATCCCAGATAGATATATTAATCAGGAGCATGAAGAACAGTTTACAGGGGAAGTTGATACTTCATTGTATGCAAAGGATTTCCTAGGTTCAGGTGAAGTTATGCAAGAGAAAGAAAAGGAATTAGCAAAAGAGATATCTATGATACAGGATAAGGTTAATGCCGATTTCCTTAATAACGTAGGTGAATCAATTCCTGAGGGAAAGAGTTTGTTAGAAGTTTCTTTATATATTGAAGCATGAAAAACACCCAACAAAAGATAAAAAAGTTGTATGAAAACAATGGTTGGGATACAGACCCTGAACTATTACTCATCGCTATGCAAGAAGAATTAGGAGAAGTAAGTGCAAGATTTTTAGCTGAGAATCCTAAATACAAGAAGAGTATTGGTCATCTAGGAAGTATGTCTGAAGAAGTAGGTGATCTTTTGTCCTTACTCTTTGCTTTCTGTAATAAGATGGGAATAGATGCTAAGGAGAGTGTAGATAAAACTATTACAAAAAGAAGTAAACAGGGGTAAATTGATAATATATATCTTTTATAATATATTTTATTAATATAACTTAAGCTATAACCATATGGATTTAGTAAAATATCTAATTATAGCTATCGGTTGTGTAATACTAGGAATCATCATCTCCATACTAGCGAGAAATATATTCGCAGGATTAGGATTTGCAGTACTTTCATTTGGTGCGTATATACTTTGGAATCTCTTTAAGAGTGCTAATAAGGACAATTAGCTCAGCTGGTTAGAGCACTACATTCACATTGTAGGGGTCAGTAGTTCGAATCTACTATTGTCCAATCCTACTTCACATTACTTGTACAGTATGCACACTTCTTGGCTTTAAGAGGTATATCAGATAAACAGTAGGGACATGCTTTAGTAGTCTTTGCTACCTTCTTTTCTTCTTTTTTTGTAGCTTTCTTAATAGCATTTACAATTGAGTAAAGTATTAATGCTGTAATTAAGAATGTAATAAGGGCATTAAGTACTAAACCATACTGTATAACTACAGCATCATTAGCGAGAGCTTCTTCTAATGTATCATAACTATCCTTCCCTATGGTAACAAACAACTTAGAGAAATCTAATCTGGCAGTAAGAAAACCAATAGGAGGGGTAAACACATTGTTAACAAGTGAATCGACTAAATCCTTAAAAGCAACACCAATTACTACACCTACTGCTAATGTAATAGCATCTCCTTTTATAGCAAACTCCTTGAATCCATCTATATTTTCTTTTATTTTTTTCTTAAGATTTTTTCCCATTCTTCTTAAATATATAGAAAATTAAAATAATTAAAACAAATATAAACATTATTCCATATACTATCATTTGATTCATAAAGGCATCTTGTAAAGAATCATTGTTAAAGGCAAATAGTAATACTTGGAGAATGGCTAATAGAGTAAGTACAATAATATGAGCATATGAATCCTCAATAAGTAAGGAGTTAATTACCATATATGATACTGCATATACAGTCATAGCTATTCCATACATAGTAATATATGGTGCTATCTCAAGGTACATTCCCTTAAATACAATATCTACTATCTGTTCTGTAAAGAGGAAATATACTGCTGATATTGCCAGTCCAGTGAATGCGGTAAATATTAAAGATATCATTAATGTTTTTTTTCTAATCTCTGCTTTCTGATTCGCTAATCTAGCAATCATTACTCCAGCTGTTGTAATTGATGCAAAGTAAACAATCTTACCAACTAAAGAAAGAGCTCCATATGATGCTCTTACATCTGGATTTACAAGTATTAGATCTAGTGTAAAGGGAGTATTAAGTAGTAGGAATGTAAAGAAGAGCAGTATTACTGCTTTGTACTGTATCTTAATCTTTTCGGTTGGTATCTTAACGCTACCTGTTTTAATAACTGGAAGAACTAGTAGTAATGTAAGAAGAGAAGGTATTACATTTGCAAGAATAGGGATGGTAATATCCATACCTTTTGAGAGTGCAAAGTAAGCCATACCGAATTTAAGTATTGTCTCTATTAGAAGTAAGATATTTAAGGTAAATATTTTTTCTAAACCAAGTAAGAAACCTTTGGGTATTGGAGAAAGTATTGCACCAAAGAGTGCAAATGCTAGGGGTAGTATGTACTGTTTTGGTATATTCGCTACATTAGCAACGGTATCTCCAAAGAGAAGAAAGATAACAGAGAGTACAATCGCTATTCCTGTTAATTGTAAAGTAGAGGATATTTTAAACTTAGTAAGATTGAAATCTTTCTTCTGTGCTACCTTCTTAGTAATTGCTGTTTGTATTGCTATGGCTGGTATCTGTACAAGGTAGATTATTCCAATTGCTGCATTGTAAAGACCAAAATCTTCACCTCCTAAGTTTCTTGCTAAATATATATTAAATACATATGAAAGAAAGTGAACAAGTACTCCTATTAATATCGTTATTAAAATATTTTTTAAAAAGGTACTCTCCGAGTTAAAGTATTTCTTAATTATGTTCATTGGTATATATTGAGTTTGTTATATATAATAAACAGAATACGATAAATTTAAATATTTTGCCATTATGGAATTAGTTATTGCATTAATAGGGGGTCTAGTATTAGGGATAGGTATCTTCTACTTTTTTTTCAAAGGTAATAACAGACAGCAGGAAGAGATATCAGAAACAATATCACAGAAATTAAATGAAATAATGCCTAATATTCTTAGTCAAGCTAATGAGAGTTTAGTTAGAATGGCAGATCAGAAACTAGGTGCAGAATCTAATAAAACAAGGATTGATTTAGAAAATAAAAGATCAGAGATAGAAAGATTGGTTAAAGTAATACAAGAGGACTTAAAGAGTAGTAAGAAGGAGTTGGAGGTTTCTGAAAGAGAGAGGATTAATTCTTTCTCTGCACTAAAGAATTCATTAGATGAGTACAAGAAGATTACTGAGCAGCTTTCTGTTAGTACAGAGAATTTAAAGAAGGTTCTTTCTAATAATCAGTTAAGAGGTCAGTTTGGTGAACAGGTTGCAGAGGACCTACTTAAGATGGCAGGGTTTGTACCAGGTGAGACATATACAAGACAAGATGGAGAGGGTGGTAGTAGACCAGACTTCACTATATATTTCCCAGATAAAACAAAGATTAATGTAGATGCTAAATTCCCTTACTCTTCATTACAGAAGATGACTGAAACAGATGATACCGACTTAAAGAGTAAGCATATGAAGCAGTTTGAGGTAGATGTTAAAGAAAAGATTAAACAGGTAACGACAAGGGAGTATATTAATCCTGAAGAAAGAACAGTTGATTTCGTAATTCTCTTTATCCCTAATGAAATGATCTTCTCCTTTATATATGACAAGATGCCACATATATGGCAGGACGCATTAGAGAAGAAAGTGGTCTTTGCTGGTCCTTTTAGTTTTACAGCAATCCTTAGGATGGTTAAACAGGCATATGATAACTTTAGGATACAAGAAAATATTTACAAGATTGTTGGTCATGTACAATCTGTAGAGAGAGAGTTTGATAAGTTTACAGGTGAGTTTGATAAGGTGGGGATTAAGATACAGCAATTACAGAAACAGTATTCTGATGTAAGTACTACTCGTGTTAATCAGATGAAGAGAAAGATGGACTTGGTTAAATTAGAGGGTGGTTCTGTTAAAGATAAAGATATAAAGGAGATAGTTCCTTTGCCAGAGGGTAGTAACTCTTCTCAAGGTTCACTGTTGTAAAAGAAAAGAGGAGGTAATACCTCCTCTTCCTTTCAATATACGATATATATTTCTTACTTAGTTGTTTTAACTGCTGTCTTTGGTTTCCATGCCAATAGATACAGTAGTACAAACATACCTAATGGTATTAATACTAAGAGTACTAATAGCTTGTCATATCCTCTCTTTTCAGTAATATTTGCTAATGCAATTATTGATAATACAGCCACTATCAAAGCACCTAATCCTGGAATTAAGAGTAATAGGAGAAGTACGGGATTCTGTCCTCCTAATTGAAAAGTCATAACGGTATTAAGAATAGGTATCCATGCAAACCATGAGTTCTCATAGTTTAGTTCTTTACCAATCTTGGATAGTGCTAATGCTGAAAATATATACGTAGCTAGAGCGAAAGTACTTACTATTAATGCATATACTCCTGCAAAGATTGAGAGGAATCCTGCTCCAAGTAATCCTGCAGTACTGTCCTCTAGTAGACTGTCTTGTGTAGTGTAGGTTAAGTCTTGATCATCTTCATAGCTTGTTTCCCAATCATATTCGTAATCGTAGTTATAATCGGGGGTTTCCTCGTAAAGTACTGCATCATCTACTACATAATCCTCTTCCTGTGCATACATAAAACCTACTGGTAGAAGTAGTAATGTAAGTAAAGACACCGCTAATAGCTTTATCTTACTCATTAAATATATATATTAAAATTATCTATACTAAAAGAGTATCATCTACCAATATATACTGCAATATTTGTAAAAGTACTCCTCCATATGTTAAGTTATACTAATGCCAAAAGAGATTCACTACAAAATTATCAAAGGAAGTAATCCAGTATTACTTTCTGCTCCACATGTTCATTCACATAGGAGACCATCACTTACACTTGGGTATAAAGGTGGTGAACCATGGACAGATGTCTTGGTAGAAGAGATATGTGCTAATACAGGATGTTGGGGTATAGTACTTTTAGATGAGATAGAGTTTGATCCTAATTATTACCCTCTTAAAGAGAATGAATACAAGCAAGAGGTTGCAGATATTGTTAAGAGAGAAAAAATTGGTAAGTTTTTGGATATACATGGTTTAAGTGATGAGCATGAATTTGATATGAGTATTTTTTACCCTTCTAGATTCTTTAAATCCATTTCTTTAGCAAATGATATTAGTAATGGATTGGATAGGGGGAATCTTAGAGGATTGAATACCTGTGTACTGCGATTTGATAAAGAGCATGGAGAAACATTAGGAGAGTTTGTTGCTTCTAAGCTTAGAGTCCCCTCTATACAGTTAGAGTTAGCTAGATATATTAGAGAGAAAGAACCCCTTAGAAACTCTTTCATAGAGAATATGTCTGACCTTTTAAGAGTGTAATATTCATTAATATTTTGAGCATTTTTTGACCTTCCTTGTTGCCTCTGTTATCCTTTAATACATAATTTAATATAGTCATTTACTATGACCACTACTAAAAAAGAAGTAAAGAGTACAACTGTTAATCCTAAAAGTAAGGCGATAGATATTGCTGTAGCACAGATTGAAAAGCAGTTTGGTAAGGGCTCCATTATGAAACTAGGAAGCAAAGAGAGGGTTGCTGCTGAGGTTATACCAACAGGAGCACTCTCTTTAGATATGGCACTTGGTATTGGAGGTATTCCTAAGGGTAGGATTGTAGAGATATATGGTCCAGAATCTTCTGGGAAGACAACTCTCTCTATACACATCTTAACTGAGGCTCAACAAAGAGGTGATGCTGTTGCATTCATAGATGCTGAGCATGCCTTTGATCCTGTATATGCTACAAATATAGGTCTTAATGTTGATGAGCTTTACATTTCCCAGCCTGATTTTGGAGAGCAGGCTTTAGAGATACTTGAAACATTAGTTAGGTCTGCTGCTTTTGGAGTAATTGTTGTTGATTCTGTTGCTGCTCTCACACCTCGTGCTGAGATAGAGGGGGAGATGGGTGATAGTCATATGGGTTTACAAGCTAGACTAATGTCACAAGCACTACGTAAGCTTACCGCTATCACTGGTAAAACAGGTACCACTATAATCTTTTTAAATCAGCTTCGTATGAAGATTGGTGTAATGTTTGGTAATCCTGAGACTACAACAGGCGGTAATGCATTGAAGTTTTACTCCTCTATTAGAATGGATATTAGACAGAGAGACAAAATTTTGAAAGATGGTAACGTCATTGGTCACTCAAGGGTAGTTAAGGTTGTTAAAAACAAGATGGCTCCCCCATTTAAAGAAGCAACATTTGACATGATATACCCTAAAGGTATAGATAGGGAGAGTAGTATTTTAGATGCTGCATTACAAATGGATATTGTACAAAAATCTGGAGCATGGTTTAGACATGGTGATGATCAGCTTGCACAGGGTAAGGATGCTACAGTAGCACTACTTAAAGAAGATAAAAAGCTTCGAGACAGTATTGAGAAGGCTGTACGTGCTAAAATGAAGTAGATGATTGTAAGTAAACTAGAGTATCAAAAGAGAGATCCCAAGAGGGTAAATCTTTACATAGATGGTAAATTCTACTGTGGTATTTCCATAGATACTTTGGCTAAACACTCCCTGTATGATGGTTTGGAGATAGAGGAGGATGTTCTTAACGATATTCTTGTAGAGGAGATATCATTAAGATTTTGGAACAGGGTATTGGAATATATATCTAGAGCTCCTAAAAGTGAATTTCAGATCCTTAAATACTTAAAAGAGCTTAGGTTTAAAAAGAAGGGCATTTGGTACAAAGAAGATTTGGAGATAGAGTGGGATACTCTTTTTAATAGTACTGTAGAGAGATTAAAAAAATACAAATATATTGATGATGAGAATTTTGCTCGTATGTTTGTTCAGAGTAGATTAAGAGTTAAGCCTAGAGGAAAGAGTGTACTTGTTGGTGAACTACTTAGTAAGGGTGTAAGTAAAGATATTGCACAAAAAGTTTGTGATGAAGAAATAGAGGATGAATATGATGTACTTAAGAAGACATTTGAGAAGAAATATAGGGGGAAAGAGTTTGATATGAAGGATAGTAAGATGGTTAATTTTCTTCTTAGGAAGGGCTTTTCTTGGGATTTAATTCAAAGATTACAAAGAGATGACGATTAAGAGCAAGAGTAATTGGATATTACCTAAAAGAACTACAGTAAAAGATTTAATACCTTTCTTGCTTAAAAGAAGAGGTATTAAGGATATAGATTCTTTCCTAACTCCTACTCTTGAGAGTGTTCCTTCTTTTGAAAAGCTTTACGATTCTAAAAGAGCAGCAAAAGAGATACTCGATGCTGTTAAAAATGAGCTTAAAATAGTAATACATGGTGACTTTGATGCAGATGGAATATCTTCTGTAAGTATACTCTGGGAGTTTCTTTTTAAAGAGTTAGGTAAGCACTTAGGTAAAGATATTAATGTAGTTCCATATATACCAAGTAGAGTAGATCAAGGATATGGACTCTCTGAGTCTTCTTTGGAAGATATGCTTGAGTTAGGTGCACAGATGGTAATTACTGTAGATTGTGGAATTAGAGATAAGGAGTTGATTAAAAGATATATGGATGAAAAGGGATTACTCTTTGTAATTACTGATCATCATCAACCACCAGAAGATATATTAGAAGACTTAACATATACAGTCGTGCATCCCATGTATCCTGCTAAAGAATATCCTCAGACAGAAATATGTGGTGCTTTTGTTACATTTCTCTTAATACAAGCTCTTAGAAAAGAGTCTGGTATGGAGTATGAGTTTAGTAGTGAGAGTAATGGTTTAGATCTAGTTGCACTTGCTACTGTTACTGACTTAATGCCACTGCTTGAAGTTAACAGAAATATTGTATATTGGGGATTAAAACAGATTAGAGAGGGTAAGAGATTGGGTATGAACGAACTGGTTAAGGTTGCAGGGATAGAGAGGGGAGAGATTGATAGCTACCATTTGGGATATATACTTGGTCCCAGAATTAATGCTGCAGGAAGGATAGGGGCACCTTTAGATGCAGTAAAGATGTTTGTTAGTGAGAAAGAGGATGTATGTAAAAAGATTGCAGATATACTTAATGAAACTAATTACCAAAGACAATATATGACTCAAAGTAGTATAGAGGAAGCAGAAGGATTAATAGGGGAAGAGGTAAGTGAAAAGCTTCTCTTTGTTGTAGGTAACGATTGGCATGAGGGTATTGTTGGTTTAGTAGCAGGTAAGCTTAATGAAAAATATCATAGACCAACTCTTGTTGGTACAAGAGCTAATGGTAAAGTAAGATGCTCTGCCAGAAGTATAGAGGGTTTTAATATTACCCAAGCTCTTAGTAAATGTTCAGAGTATCTAGAAAAATATGGAGGTCATGCACAGGCAGCGGGTTTTTCTTTAGAGGAGAAGAAATTAGAGAAATTTACAAAGTGTATTAAAGAAGTAGCGCAGGAGGAGATAACTGATGAGATGTTAACTAAAGATCTTAATATAGATTTACTACTAGATTCTGATGATATATCTAAAACTCTTGTAGAGAGAATTGATTTACTCAAACCATTTGGTAATGGTAACAGTAAGCCATTAATTGCATTAACTGATTTAGTAATATTCAAAAAGCAAGTAATGGGTAAATTAGGAAACCATATGAAATTAATATGTAAAGGTAGTGGTGTAGACTTAATTACACTAATCTTTTTTAATTGTGATGAAGATATACAAGAGATTAACCCTGATGATGTAATAGATGTAGTGGGTAGTGTAGGTATTAATAGCTGGAATGGTAATGAAGAGATACAATTTCTTGTAAAGGAGTGGAAATTTAAAGTATAATGTTTTGTGACAGTGCAGAAACTTAAAGAGGTCCACAAGACAAATGGGGTGGCACCGCGGTAGAGATATCGTCCCCTTTCCAGTAGAGATTAATATCTTTGTTGGAGAGGGGATTTTTAATTAAAATATATATTAAAGAATATGGAAAGAATTCATATTAAGGATTTAAAAGAGTATATAGGTAAAGAGGTAAGAATTAGAGGTAGAGTAGATACCATTAGGGATCAAGGGAAGATAATATTTGTTGTTGTAAGAGATAGGTCGGGTAAAATACAAACAGTTGCATGGCATGAGAATGAAGAGGTATTTAAAACAGCTAAATCTTTAACACATGAATCTATCGTAGATATACAAGGAGAAGTAAAAGAAGCACCACAGGTAGCAACAGGGTATGAGATTGGTATTAATTCTCTAAGAATAGACTCATTAGCTACTACACCACTTCCAATCGCAATAGAACAACCATATACAGAGAACATCTCAGCATTAGATAGACGTTTAGATTACAGATGGATAGATTTAAGAAGTGAAAAGAATTCTTTAATGATGGATGTTTCTACATTGGTAGGACATACTCTTCGAGAGTACTGTATAAAGGATGGATTTAAAGAAATACAAGCACCAAGAATAATTAGTGCAGCTAGTGAATCCGGTGCTAATGTATTTGAGGTTAAATATTTTGATAAAAAAGCATACCTTGCTCAATCTCCACAATTTCATAAACAGATGGGTATAGCTGCTGACTTAGAGAAGGTCTTTAATATGGGTCCTGTATTTAGAGCAGAGAAATCATTTACAACTAGACACTTAACAGAATATACAAGTTTTGATGTAGAGATAGGGTATATAGATAGTTACAAGGATGTTTGTAAGTTTGAAGAGGGAATGATTAAACATATGTTAAAGGAAGTAAAAGAGAAATATGGAGAGAGAATGGAGGAAGTATTCAAAACAAAGATTAATATACCAGAGGGAGAGTTCCCATATATATCTGTAAAAGAAGCTAAAGAGAAACTTGCTAAAGCAGGAATACCAAGTAAAGATGTAGGAGACTTCTCCCCAGAGGAAGAGAAGGCAATAGGGAAGATAATGGAAGAGGAAACAGGTTGTGAATTCCTCTTTATAGTTGATTACCCTCATGCCAACAGGGCCTTTTACCATATGAAAGATGAGAGTAATCCAACCATAGCATTAGGTTACGATCTCTTCTGGAAAGGATTAGAGATAACTACTGGTGCACAAAGAGAGCATAGATTGGAAAATCTTAAACAGAATGCATTAGAAAGAGGTATTAAAGAGGAGTCAATGTCTGAATATTTTGATTACTTTAAATATGGTTGTCCTCCTCATGGTGGATTTGCAATTGGTACAGAAAGACTTCTAATGAAGCTCTTAGGTTTTACAAGTATATTAGAAACTACATATCTTCCTAATACTCCTAATAGGTTGGGAAAGTTAATAGCTAAAAAATAGTAGGTATATGTGATAATATCAGGGAGTAATATTTCCTGATATATTGATGAACAAAAAGCTACCTGAAGTAAAGAAAGAAAAGAATCTTCCTGATGAAAGATATGATGAAAAGCTTTTTAAACAGGCATATAAAGCTGGTCTAGAGGCAAGAGAGTTAGAGAAGAAACAGAAAAGAAAAAAGATAATCCTTAAAGTAGGTGGTATAGTTCTTACTTTGGTAGTAATAGTATCTACCATCGTTTTGCTACTCTCTTTGAAGGAAGAGAAGATTGAATATATAGAAGCAAATTCTTTTTCCAAACAGGTTCAACTTACACAGATTAGTAACTTAGTGGAAGTTTCCTCACCTCCATTAATGATTTCTACTAATAATATCTCTGCACAAAGCGCATTCGTTTTTGATCCCTCTTCAGGCTCTGTAATCTATGAGAAAAACTCTAATGAGAGAAGACCTATTGCTAGTATTACAAAATTACTTTCTGTATTAGTTGTATTAGAAACTTTTGACATAGAGGAGAGTATTGAAGTTAGTTTAGAAAATATACCTGAAAATTTAGATTGGCAATTAGAGTTAATGGAAGGAGATAGAATAAAGGTAGACTACTTACTTAAAGCTATGCTTCTTAGCTCTTACAATGATACTGCATATGTTATTGCTAATGCATATCCTAATGGTGGATACTCTGCTTTTATTTCTGCTATGAATAAAAAAGCTACTAGCTTGAGAATGTCAGAAAGTATGTTTAGTAATCCTGCGGGTATAGATAGTGAATCTAATTACTCAACTGCACAAGATGTTGGGAAGTTAGTTTCTGCTGTAATAAATAATCAGTATATTCTAGATATTGTAAGTAGTGGATCATTTAATATCTCTTGGAATTCAGGAGAAGAGTTAAAAAGTAAAAAGGTATATACTACTAATCAACTTTACGGTGTAAATCCATATATTAAAGGTTTAAAGACTGGTATTACAGAAAATGCTAAACAGTGTTTCGTTGGTCTTTTCGAATATACAAATGGTAATCAGTTAGTAACTGTAGTACTGGGTTCTGAGGATAGATTCACTGATACTGCTAACTTGGAAAGAATTAGTAGGGGGTTATTAAAATGAAAGTAGGCCTCCCTCTTTAACAGGTGCAGGAGGCAGCTCTATTCTGTTTTGTACAATATCGTAATTAATAGCAGGGTAATATATAAAGAAGTCTGCTCTCTCTCCTCCTTTAAGCTCTGCTTGTCCTTCTACCATATATACTGGCTGAAGATATTGCTGCTCTGCTAATCCTTCGTAGTATGTAATATACATATTGTCTACTCTAAATTTGTTTACACTTTGAACAGTGTAGGGTCTTACTTCATCACCAGTACTGTTTAGATATACTAAACTACCTTCTCCTTCCTGTATCTTTTGTAAGGCGTAAGATGGGGATACTAATTCATATGTACCACAGCTTTCTGTTTCTAAACTCCATGTGTTGTACTCTATTTGATATACATTATTCAATGATTTAAGCTCATCATTTCTAGGTCCAACATATACAGAAATGTTTGTTTTAACAGGATATTGATATGTGAGTAGAGTACTGAAATTGTATACTTCTACTCTTTCATCATTTACAATTTTACTTCCTGTCTCATATGTTAAATCTCTACTTGTTAAGCTATCCACCATCTGTTGAGCTCCTTCTAGATTTGTTGCTATTGATATCATTGGTACCTTTCTTAAAAAGTCTACCCTTATTAATTCTGCAGTTATGAGTGACTCTGCTTGTGAGAATGAACCATCTGGATTTATATCTATCAAATGTATTGTTGGTTGTACTTCAGTATACACCTGATCTAATACTCCAATACTTCGCAGTGCGTTAGTAGCAATAGAGGGTGCTTCCCTTTCTGTAGGTAAGTCGAATTCTCTTCGTATTTCTCTAATCTTTTCATGCTCTGTCTTAAGGGTGAAGTTTAAGTCTCTAGCTCTAATATTTAAGCTTCTTCCTGTTGTGTTATCTACCCATATATATCCTGTTGTTCCCTGTCTTACTATTCTCTCTGGATCAAAACCCATTTTTGTAGCCAATATTTTTGCTTCGGCTTGTGAATTAATGATTTGACCTAAGTTAGTATATCTATATACATTTACAATATTGGGTAAACTATCTATCTTCCCGCTATCTGTTTGTAATTCAAATATCATCTCTGAATCAGGAGTTACCTCTAGTGAAGGTATTTCTAATTTATGTTCCAAGAATTCTTCCTTCTCTTGTGTACAGGCGTAGTTGGCTGTTAGATACTCTGGTGGTAGTGTACTGTCTTTAGATGAGAGTAAAAAGAGTAATACTAATATGAACAGAGTCCCTGCAATTAATACTATTACTCCAAATCTTTTAGTCCAAAACGCAGCTTCTGTTAATGTCATGGTATAATAATAACAGTGTATATTTGTTATATCAACCTAATTTTATACCTCTTTCTTTTTAATGAGAACAGTAGAAGAAAATATCCAATTAGCACAATTACTTTTTCCAAATGTAGATGAAAGTGTCGAGGATATTCTAAAGAAATATCCAAAGAGAGAATTAACAGAAGACCAGTTAGTGTTAAGATTTGCACCTAGTCCTACGGGTTTTGTACATATTGGTAGTGTATATATGGCTTTGATTAATGAAAAATTAGTTAGACAGAGTAATGGTATCTTCATCCTTAGAGTAGAAGATACAGATAAAAAGAGAGAGATTGAAAGTGGGGTAGATGTCTTGGTAGATGGTATTAATGCTTTTGATATTGACATAGACGAGGGAATTGTTGATGGTGGTAAATACGGTCCATATCTTCAAAGCGAAAGGGGTGATATATATCATATATTTGCAAAGGATCTTGTTTCTAAGGGTTTAGCATATCCATGCTTTGCTTCATCTAATGAATTAGAAGAGATTAGAGCTAAGCAGAGTGAAATGGGTGTTAGAACTGGATACTACGGTGAGTTTGCTAAGTGGAGAGACGCTTCTTTTGATGATGTCCAAAAAGAGTTAGAGGTAGGTACTCCCTTTGTAATTAGGTTGTACTCTCAAGGTATCAATGAAAGAAAGATCAATGTTGTTGACCTGATTAAGGGTGGTATTACTCTCTCTGAAAATGATATGGACGCGGTACTTCTTAAATCAGATGGTTTACCTACATATCACTTTGCTCACCCTATTGATGATTCTTTAATGGATATTAGCTTTGTACTTAGGGGTGACGAGTGGCTTCCCTCACAACCTTTACATATGGAGATATTTAAAGCTTTAGGCTTTGATGCTCTCTCATATGGTCATATTTCTCCTCTAATGAAATTAGAAGGGGGTAACAAACGGAAGCTAAGTAAGAGAAAAGATCCTGAAGCAGATATTGCTTACTACATTGAAAAGGGATATCCAATTAATGGTGTAAAAGAATATCTTCTTAATATTGCTAACTCAAATTTCTATGATTGGAGGATGCAAAATCCACAAAGTAGTATATCTGAATTTGAACTAAGATTGGAGAAGTTTAACAGGGCAGGGGCTCTGTTTGATATTAGAAAACTAGAAGATATATGTAAGGAGTATATCTCTAAATTAAGTGCTACAACTGTATATGAACAGTCACTTAAATGGTCTGGAAGTTTTAACAAAGAGCTATATGAGAGATTAAAAGAGAACAAAGATTACTGTATTAATATCTTTAATATTGAAAGAGAGGGTAGTAAGGTTAGAAAAGATTTAGTTAGATGGTCAGATATTCCTGATATGTTAGATATGTTCTTTGATGATTACTCAACCGAGAAAGTAGATATGGATATTAATCTTCAAAAAACAATATTAGAGGAATATCTTAATACCTTGTATATTGGAGATTCTTCGCAGGAGTGGTTTGGTAAGATTAAGGATATTGCACAGAGGAATGGTTTCTCTACTGATTTTAAAGAGTACGAAAAAGAACCTAAGAAGTTTAAAGGTAAGGTAGGAGATGTAGCTATGGTTATTAGGGTAGCTATTACTGGCAGAAAGCAAACGCCAGATCTTTATCAGGTTATACAGGTAATGGGAGAGAGTAAAGTTCGTGAAAGGGTAGAAAGGTATATTAAATCTCTGTAGGAATGTAGTATAATCGGGTGCTTTTGCCGGATCGTCTAATGGTAGGACGGCGGTCTCTGGAACCGCTAATCATAGTTCGAATCTATGTCCGGCAAGTTAGTTTCTCACAGATGCTATTAATTGATTCACTTTCTGTATTGCAGAAAAAAGCAGAGGATTACTCTCTTGTGGTACAAACCCTATCTCATCTGCTATGATTTCCATTTCATCTTCTGAAAGTAATACTTGGTACTGCTTTGTACTATTCGAATCCTCAAGTAAACATGAGAGCTTGTTAAAGAGAGGTGTACCTTTGTAATTTTGTAAAGGTAAGTTATTGAGTAGTTCTCTTGTTTCTTCATTTGTTAATTGTAGTACTCCTCTTTGCATATCAGATTATATTCTTAAATATTATTTTTTCCAATTATCTATTTAGTAGTTTTGTTACAGTAAGTATCTCTTCTACCATTTCTTTTTTTCTACTGTCTTGATCAGACTCTATTGCTGTTGTAAAACAGTGATGAAGATGGCTTTCCATCATTGTCTGGTTTGCAGATTTAAGTAATCCTATTACAGCTAAATTCTGTTGCATTATATCTATACAGTATTTCTCCTCTTCTACCATCTCTATTATCTTCCCTATTAAGCTTTTTGCTTTTTTAAGATTTACTAAGGCAGATTGTTTTTCATTTTTCATATTTAATATACATATGAATTAAAATATCGGAGGAATTATCCCATTCGCTATTAGTACTCCTAAGAGATTGTATATTGCAAAAAGAATAACTAAAAAGCCAGATATCTTTAGAAAGAGATCTGAGTTGGTACTCTCTGCTATTTTTTTAGATCCAAGAGATATTAAAAAGAGAGCTGGAAATGTTCCTAGTGCAAATACCAACATTATTAATCCTCCTTGTAGGAAATCTCCAGAGAGAACAGAATTTAGTTGCATAGCCTGAGTAAAGCCACAAGGTAGTAAGAATGTTCCTACTCCAAGTAGAATTGGGGTAAATGTATTTGATATTTTACCTCTAGTAAAGAGACCTTGAGAAAGTGTTTTAGGTAGCGTAAATTCAATTTTCCTAAAGAAGGTAGAGATATCTAGAAGATTTAATCCTAGTATTAACATAACAATAAAGAGAGTAATACCTATAGCTAGCTCTATGCCCTTTGAGAGAATAAAGAGGGAACCAACTATGCCCAATATTCCACCTAGTAAAAAGAATCCTACTATTCTTGCAATATGAAAGAGTACCATTGGTCTTATTCCTACCTTCTCTTTCGCATATACAGAAGACATAGAGAGAACAAGAGAACCAACTACTGCCATACATGATGATATGGAGGCTAATATTCCCAGTAAGAATATTATTGGAAATGAAAGCTCTTTAGAAAAAAAAGATTCTCCTATTGTTAATTTCTGTATAAACAGGAAGAGTAGGAGTAGTATTAATGCTAGAGTAAATGCTAATGGTAAGTTGCTTGTATTACTCTGTTTTTTCTCTATCTCTGTTTTTATTTTATATCCACTACCTTTCATCTTTTTATTTATGTCAGCTATGATTTTCTCTGTATCTATGGAATCTTCGATTTCTAAGATTACTGTTTGAGTAGAGTTCTCTGCTTTAATACTCTTAATTCCCTTAATATTTTTAAATTGAGATTCTATATACAGTTCACACGAGGGACAGTGCATACCTTCTACAAAGTATTTCTTTTTATTCATTTCCTATTTTTAAAATTTTAAGTCTAAGTGAGTTAGCAACCACTGAGAAACTACTAAATGCCATTGCTAGGCCTGCAAATATAGGATTGAGTAATATTCCCCAAATTGGATAGAGAATTCCTGCAGCAATTGGGATACAGATAATATTGTATATGAAAGCCCAAAATAGGTTCTGTTTAATGGTTTTGAGAGTTGCTTTTGCTACTTTAAATGAAATTACTACTTTATTAAGGTCACCTCCTAAAAGAGTTATATCTGATGTAGATATAGCAATCTCTGTTCCTGTAGCCATTGCCATACTTACATTTGCCAAAGCTAGAGCAGGTGCATCATTAATACCATCTCCTATCATTGCAACATTCTTGCCTTCTGTTTGAAATCTTTTTACATATTCTGCTTTTTGATCAGGTAATACCTCTGCAAAATATTGATTAATACCTAATTCTTTAGAAATACTTTTTGCTGTATTTTCATTATCACCAGTTATCATTACAGTCTGTATATTCATACTATGGAGTTTATTTATAACTTTCTTACTTTCTTCCTTAAGAGGATCTGAGATTAATATTCTTGCTAGTACTTCTTTTTTGGTTGTTAGTAAGACTACAGTAGCCGTACTATCCTTACTCTGTGGAATACTTTTTATACCCATCTCTTCTATATATGAAGGTTTGCCGATATAGTAGGTGGTACCTTTTATATCTCCCTGTATACCCTTGCCATCAATATTTCTAAAGTTCTTAACTTTAACCTCTTTAATATCTCTGTCTTTTAGCTGATTTGTAATAGCTGAGGCTAATGGATGTTGAGAGAGAGATTCTAGATTATATATTATTGTATTTAATTCTTTCTCATTCCCCTGTATATATTCCATCTCTTCAACCTTAGGAAATCCTTTTGTAAGAGTTCCTGTTTTATCAAAAATTACCGTATCTATTCTGTTTAACTTCTCTAAACTTTCTGCATTCTTAACAAGTATTCCATTCTGAGCTGCTTTACCAATACCAACAACTATTGCAGTAGGAGTAGCTAATCCAAGAGCACAAGGACATGCTATAACCAATACTGAAACTAAAGAGGATATCCCTAGTGGTATGTATGAGAAATTAGAGGTTGTGAATGCAAAGAATATCCAAGTTATTATTGTTATACTTGCTATTACCAATATTGTAGGAACAAATATGCTAGATATTTTATCTACTATCTTTTGTATCTCTGCTTTAGAATCTTGAGCCTCTTTTACAATCTTTATAATATTAGCAATCGCTGTATCATCTCCTACCTTAAGAGCTTCCATCTGAAAGGAGCCTTGTATGTTTGTAGTTCCCCCATATACCAGAGAGTCTTTCTCTACATCCTGTGGAATTGGTTCTCCTGTAAGCATGGATACATCTATTACACCATTACCTTCTGTTATTTTCCCATCTACAGGTATTATGGCCCCTGGTTTTAGTAGTAGTATGTCTCCTTTCTTAATATCTTCAACCTTTATCTCTATTTGTTTTCCCCCTTTTATTAAAATTGCTGTTTTAGCTTGTAGAGTAGCTAATTGCTTAATCGCTTCCCCTGTTTTGTATTTAGATCTATATTCTAAATATTTCCCAAGGTATACAAAACCAATGACTACGATTATTGCATCAAAAAATGTATTCTCACTTATATTAACCCCTATACTAAGAATCTTATTTAGAAATACAAACAGACTGTATATATATGCAGAGAAAGTACCTATCCCAATTAGTGTATCCATATTAGCACCCTCTTTTTTAAGAAATCTTTGAATACCTCTTAAGAAAGGTCTTCCTACACTAAAAAGAATTACTGTTGAGAATATTAAAAGTGTAGTGTTAAGGATGGTATATGGTATGTGTATCTTGGGTAGTGAATCAAAAAGCATTGTAGATATCTCATATATCATATACAGAAAGATCAGGAGAGATATTGGTAGTATGTATTTTAATTTGGAGATTTTTTCTTTTAACTGAATCTCTTGTATATTCTGTGTATTAGTAAGCAGTTCATATCCGTGAGGTTTAAGTTCCTGATTTATTAGGGATATGTCTTTATGGGGATTCTCGGATTCTATATATCCACTTTCAGAAGCAAAATTTACTGCATATTTATTAATATTTTTATCTTTAAAAACATTCTCTATATTTAATGCACATGTAGCACAACTCATTCCTTTTATGGCAAATTCTACTCTAGTCATATCTTTTTATTCAAAAGTTATTGTAAATGTATACATACCCATACTACATGAACCTAGTATGCTTTTTCCTTTTTCTGGAGT
Source organism: Candidatus Dojkabacteria bacterium UBA5209 (assembly GCA_002412645.1). GTDB lineage: Bacteria > Patescibacteriota > Dojkabacteria > SC72 > SC72 > UBA5209. The sequence goes on from DHVL01000006.1 coordinate 34,560, forward strand.
ACCCAAATCTATTTCTGTTATTCCTTCTTGAGGTAATATTTCTGTAATGTTTAGAGCAGGTATTCTAAATGATCTTTCACAACCGTATGAATTTTGTGATTCTAACCTTAGAATGGTTTCTTTGTTAGCTTTTGCTGTTATTTTTGCTGGGAAGTATCCTCCAGATGTAGCTATTACATTTATTATCTGTACTCCATTCTCTTCTTCAACTGCGTTTTTTGTTCCAGCTTTTACTTCTTCTGTACTACCAGTATCATCTGAAAAGTAAAGAAAGAGGAATACTATTACTGTTATTACTAGAAGTGAGAGTATTAAGTAAAAAGTTTTCATATTCAAGAGTAATATCTTATTTATATACCTAGGGGGTAGGTATATGTTATTGTGTTCTTTGCCTTATGTCAACAGAAGGCCTTCTTCTAAGGAGACATTAGAGTAAATATTAGGTATAAAATAGTATTAACAAATGTAATCTTTTGATTTAAAATTTCTTTGTATAACTTAGGTAGTATTAAATATGAGTAAGAAATTGTATAGATCTGAAACAGACAAAATAGTTGGTGGAGTATGTGGGGGATTAGCTCAGTATTTTGGTATTGACTCCGCTATTGTTCGTTTAGTATTTGTTCTAATTCTTGTATATGGTGGGTCTGGTCTCCTAGTTTACATTATTCTGTGGATAGTGTTGCCTACACAATCAACAATATATACCTCCTCTAATGACGTTATTTCACAAAACAGTAAAGAGATTAAAGACACTATCTCTAAAACCACTAAGGGAGTAAAGGTTTCTGTAAAGACGGATACCAAGAGTAAGAAGTAATTTAATTTAATATTTTTTTAAAATGAATAGGAGTTCTAAAGATATTGTATGGGCAATCTTTCTAATATTTGTTGGTTTCATATTTCTTCTTAATACGACAGGAGTTGTAGGATGGGGGATTTGGACATATATATTAAGATTTTGGCCAATATTTTTAATATTAGGAGGTATTAAATTAATAGCTGGTAAATCTATGCTCGCAGAGGTAATTCTCTCTGTTGTTGCTGTAATTCTTTTTCTTTTTGCAGGTGCAATCTCATATATTTCATATACAGAAAGTAGAGTATCTTTCTTACCTAAGGGTATTAACAATTGTATCTTAGGAGATTGTCCTGGTTTTTCAAGAGGAACAGTGCAGGAGAGCTTTGAAGTATCTAGTACATATCCATATGAGAATGTAAACAGAAGAGAGCTAGATTTAAGTATTGGTGCTTCTAAATTTACATTAACGGATACTGATACATTAGAATATTTTACTGCAGATGCAATATATCCTGTACAGTACTCTACACCTGAATTTAAGAGTGAGAGTACAGAAGAGAAATTAAGTATTGATTTTAGAAGTGCATCTTTTACAGGTTTTAATGTTTTTCATAATGAGAAATCAGAGTATGAGTTTGTACTTGGTAGAAAAGATATGTTAACCGATTTAAGAGTAGTT
>DHVL01000006.1:36103-41624 GCA_002412645.1 Candidatus Dojkabacteria bacterium UBA5209
TTTGTTTTAGAATTAGATGAAAGTATTGGATATACCTTAGAGTATGATTTGGGAGTAGGTAGTATTACAGGTGATGGAAAAGACATTGCTACTTTTGCTGGTAGTGAGAAAGAGTATGAATCTGAAAACTATGAATCTTCTGATTTAAAAGTTAAGATTGTAGCTAATGTTGGTGTTGGTACTTTAGCTATTAATACAAAGTAATAAATTTTTTAATCTTTCTTTATGAAAAACAGTAGTAAATTTGTTTTAGGAGTAATACTAATTGTTCTGGGTATTCTCTTTTTGGTTGATCAAGTTGGCTTGTTTAATACCTTTAATATATCTTTCTGGAATATATTCTGGACATTCTGGCCTTTAATATTAATATTTTTGGGTGTTAAAGTTCTTGTAGATGGTAATAGTAATAGGGGAATAATTCTGCTTGTTTTAGGTGTGGTATTTCTTTCGACCAATCTTTTTAAGTGGGACTTTTTCTCAATCCTTTGGCCAGTAATAATCATTACAATTGGTCTCTCAATTCTCTTTAAGAGAGAGAGTGGTACAGTAAATGCCTCTAAGAGTACATCTAGCGAAGATACTATTAGTGAGAGTGTAGTATTTTGGGGAGTAGAGAGGAAAGTTAAGAGTAAGAATTTTAAGGGAGGAGATATTAATGTAGCCTTTGGTGGGATGGAGCTAGATTTAAGAGAAGCCAAAATTGCAAAAGAGGGAGCTAAATTAAATATCAGTTGTGCATTCGGTGGTGTAGAACTATTTGTTCCTAAAGATTGTAGAGTTAAAACCAATGGTACTGGTATCTTAGGAGGTTGGGATTCAAAGGTAGAAGAGAGAGAAGTATCTACTCCTGTACTAGAGATTAGTGGTGGAGTTGCATTCGGAGGCGTAGAGATTAAGTAGTTAATCTCCAATCGATTTCTGATATACCCTTTGATTTAAGGTAAGTGTTTGTTTTACTGAAAGGTTTACTTCCAAAGAATCCTCTGTTTGCAGAGAAAGGAGATGGATGTGGTGATTGTATTACCATATGTTTACTCTCATCAATTAGGGAAACCTTCTCCTGTGCATATTTACCCCAAAGTATGAATACAAGATTCTCTTTCTTAGATGAAAGCTGTGATATTACTGAGTCTGTGTACAGTTGCCAACCTAAGTTCCTATGTGACGCTGGAGAATCTTTCTTTACTGTTAGTACACTGTTTAAAAGTAGTACCCCCTGTTTTGCCCAAGCTGTTAAGTCTCCGCTACTAGGAATAGGATATCCTAAATCACTTTGTAATTCTTTAAAGATATTTCTTAAAGATGGTGGAAGCTTAATACCCTTGTTTACAGAGAATGCTAATCCATTTGCTTGTCCTTCTCCATGATATGGATCTTGTCCTAGTATTACGACCTTTGTCTTTTCAAAGGGTGTTAAGTGTAATGCCTTAAATGCTACATTCTTTGGAGGATATATATAAGATTGGCTGTATGCTTCTTTTAGAAGTAGATCTGTTTTCAATATTCTTTCTAAAAAATGTATAATATATAGATATATTAATTGAAAAGATATTAAAATGCCATACGATCATGAAGAAGAGACTGGATATATAGAACATATTGTAGAAGGAAAAAGAGTAAGTACTGAGGATGGAAGATATGGGATATATCAAAGAGCAGAAGAAAGAGATATTAGTGAGGAGGATGTTAAGGGTAAGTTAGAGAAATATGATGAGATATTCAGAAGTTTTTCTTTTCAAATGGGGTTAATGGAGTATGAAAATGATGCAATATATTACCATCGCAATATTGAAAGAGAACCTGCGAAATTAGATATGGCATATACAATGCTCAAGGAAAATTCTGTAAGTAGTGAAGTGTATTTCATTGTAGATTACAACAGAGCTCTTAGATATGATATCCCTCTTTTGGTTGTTAGATTAAATGACAGATTAGGGATAGAGGGTAAATCTAACTCTTTGACAGTATGGGGATATGATTCTTCTAAAAAAGAATTTACAAATTCAAGAGAGGTAAAATCTTTAGAAGAGAATACAAAGATATATAAAGAGTTAGGTTCATATCTTCGTAATGAGCCTGGAAGTGCAGATCCTTTCTTTAAGGTAGCTTCTTCAATACACTCTTTGTAGTGTGGTATAATGTCGCAACACATTGACCCAGATATCACTGGTGAGTGGTGGAAAGAAAGCCATATGGTGAGTAGAATCCAACGATTTGCTGTCGTAAGAAAGCAGAGACCATTTCTAATGGTCTGTAAGGAGATTGTAGTAATACAATTTTAAAAAAGGGTGGTAACACGTATATGCGTCCCTTTGTAAGAGTTGGTACAATGTATCATATCTTACAAGGGGATTCTTGTTTAATATTAGTATATATACAAATGGAAAGTATGAAGATATCTAAAGAGAATGGTATGCCTAACTTCCCCAATACAGAGTTGGAAATATTAAAATATTGGGAAGAAAAGGATATCTTACGCAAATCTATTGAACAAAGATCAACAGAAAAGCCTTTTACTTTCTACGATGGGCCCATTACCTCTAATAACAAACCTCACTACGGTCATGTACTAACGATGGTAATTAAAGATGTAATACCTAGGTACAAAACTATGAAAGGTTTTAGAGTAGACAGAAGCTTAGGTTGGGATTGTCAGGGAATACCTGTAGAGTATGAGGTTGAAAAGTCTTTGGGTTTTGAAGCAAAGGAAGAAATAGAGGAGTTTGGAGTGGAGAAATTTAATAAGATGTGTAGGGAATCTGTAGAGAAATATCAAGGAGAGATATCTGCAGTAACAAAAAGAATGGGTAGGTGGGTTAACAAGGACGAAGAGTATGCCACTATGAATTCAACATATATTGAAAGTATATGGTGGTCATTAAAGGAACTTTACAACAAGGGATTACTGTATCAGGGTTACAAAGTTGTTCCTTACTCTACCAGGGCAGGTACAACTCTTTCTAACTCAGAGGTTGCACTGGGAGGATACAAGGCAATAGTGGATCCTGCTGTAACAGTTAAACTTAAGCTAAAGGAGAAAGATTCATATCTTTTAATATGGACTACAACACCTTGGACTCTACCTGGAAACTTACTTGCTGCTGTTGGAAAAGAGTTTAACTATGTTGAAGTAGAGTATGAAGGAGAAAAATATATTGTTGGAGAGAGTCTTGTAGAGAGTGTCTTCGGGAGTGAATTAAAAGTTTTAAATACATACAAAGGAGAAGAATTAATTGGTCTAGAGTATGAACCTCTCTACTCTTACTATGCACAAAAGAGTAAAGAAGGGGCCTTTAAAATTGTACATGCAGATCATGTCACCTTAGATGAGGGTACTGGTATTGTTCATCAGGCTCCATATGGAGAGGAAGACTTTGCATTGATGACAGGTATGGGTATAGGGATGTTTGATTACCTTGATGATCAGGGAAATATGAAAGAGGAAATAGAACAGTTTAAGGGTATGTTTTACAAGAAGGCTAACAAATACATTATGCAAGATTTAGAAGAAAGGAATCTTCTTTTTAAACACGAAGAGTATGAGCATCAAATGCCTATGTGTTGGAGAACAAATACACCTTTAATATACAAACCTATTAAAAGTTGGTATGTAAAAGTCACTGCAATTAGAGATCTTTTAGTAAAAGAGAACAAAGATATATCTTGGATACCAGAGCATGTAAAAGAGGGAAGGTTTGGTAATTGGTTAGAGGATGCAAGAGATTGGGCATTAAGTAGAAACAGATATTGGGGTACACCTCTTCCTGCATGGATATGTGAGAAGTGTGGTGAGATAGAGGTGTTGGGTTCGTTTGAAGAGGTAAAAGAAAAGTCTGGTATTGAATTAACCGATCCTCATAAGCCATTTGTTGATGAAATTACTTTCGGGTGTTCTAAGTGTGATGGAACTATGAGAAGAGTAAATGATGTGATAGATGTGTGGTATGACTCAGGTTCTATGCCATTTGCTAGATTCCACTATCCTTTTGAAAATAAAGAGAAGTTTGAATCAAAATATCCTGCGCAGTTTATAGGGGAGGGTGTTGATCAAACAAGAGGTTGGTTTTATACATTACATGTACTTGGTGTTGCTCTCTTTGGTAAGAAGGCATTCAAGAATGTAATTGTTAATGGTATGGCTCTTGCTTCAGATGGAACTAAGATGTCCAAGAGTAAAAGAAACTATACTGAGGTAAATGATGTAATAGAGAGTTTAGGGGCAGACGCATTAAGATTGTATTTTGTAAGTTCACCAATTGTACATGGTGAAGAGGTAATATTTAGTGAAAAATTCTTAAAAGAAATTACTGCTACAGTATTACTTCCATATTGGAACTCTGTTAAATATTTCCTTAACTATCAATCTCAATTTGATTGGAAATATGATTCTGATTGGAAATCAGAGAATGTAATGGATAGATGGATATTGGCTAGATTAAATCAAACAGTACAAGAAGTAGAAGAAGGGATGGAAAGCTACAAACTTCATAAAGCGTCTAAACCTATCTTCAATTTAATAGATGATCTTTCTAAGTGGTATATACGAAGATCAAGAGAGAGATTTGTAAGTGGTGATAAGCAGGCATTGGATACTCTTCATTTTGTACTCTTTGAGATATCAAAATTAATAGCTCCATTTGCTCCCTTTATTGCAGAGTCAGTATATATGACATTAGCAAACGGGTTTGTACCATCTGCAAAAGAATCTGTACATTTAGAGGATTTCCCAACTGTTAACAGTGAGCTTTTAGATGAGCAACTAATTTCTAATATGTCTAAAGTAAGAGATATATGTTCAATTGGTTTAAATATTAGAGATGAGAAAAGAATAAAAGTAAGACAACCTCTTTCAAAGGTATATGTTCCATTACAAGATGAAGAAATGATGGAGATAGTGAAGGGGGAATTAAATGTAAAAGAGGTTATATATTCCGAGAAGAAAGTAGATGCAGAAGGCATAGAATCACAAGAGGCTAAATATGTATTTGTTTCTTTGGATACAGATATAACAGAAGAGTTAAGGGAAGAGGGATTGTTAAATGAAATAGTAAGGGGATTACAGGTGGCAAGAAAAGAGAGTGGTTGTCAAATGGGAGAAATGATATCTATCAATTACAGAAGTGATAGTGAAGAGATTGTAAAACTAGTTGAGAAGAATACAGAAAAGCTAAGTAAAATGGTATTTGCTAAAGCATTCAATATGAAAGAAGAACTAAAAGATTCTGTATCTATTAAGGTTGAAGGCGATATCTTAGAGGTTGAGATTACTAAGTAGAAATTACTCTTCTATCTTAGTTTCTAGACCTGTAATCTTTTCGAATGTTTTAGCTGCTGTATATAGCTTTACTCCAGAGGATACTGCTAATTCTCCAACAATATCATCGATAGCTCTGTTAAGTTCATTTTCAATTGTGACTGGTATTAATCTACCATCTTTCTCTCTACCTTTTTTAACATGATTACAGAATTGTATTGTTTCTATTGCACTCTCTATATCTGCTTTACTCTCTAATTTCTTAAA
>DHVL01000006.1:41758-42299 GCA_002412645.1 Candidatus Dojkabacteria bacterium UBA5209
GCTCCATGTGAGGGGTAGAATACTTTTGATCCAATTTTGAAATTCATAATTTGTTGTAGTGTTAAGTAAAACATTCAATTATATCATTTTTTAGGGTACAATTCACTTATGAAAATAACAGTGATAGGAGGGGGTACTGGAACCTCTACAGTATTAGAAGGATTAAAAGGGTTTAGAGATTTAGACCTAGCAGTTGTTGTTGGTATGATGGATGATGGAGGAAGCAATGCTGTAGTTAGAGATGAATTTGGTTTACTACCGTTTAGTGATTTAAGGAAGTCGATAATTGCACTTTCCCAGGAAAATGAGGGAGACATTTTAAGAAGATTGTTTACATACAGATTTACACAAGGAGAGGGACTTAAGGGTCATACCTTAGGTAATTTACTTATGATTGCAATGACAGAGATTTCAGGCAGTGAAGTAGATGCTATAGAGATGTTTAAATATCTCTTTAATGTTTCAGGAGAGATACTTCCTGTGACATTGGACAAGGTAAGACTTGTTGCAGAGTATAGTAATGGAAGTAAGGTAGTAGGGG
>DHVL01000042.1:0-1389 GCA_002412645.1 Candidatus Dojkabacteria bacterium UBA5209
TATTACCTTCTAAATTAAAAACTCTCGCAGAACCAACTCTAACATCAACATAATCAGTAGTAGAATCAGCAGGTGCTATTGTTAATTTAATACTTGAACCAACAGTCGTATCTTCACACCAATTTGAAATACCCTCTTGAGCATTTAGTATGCCTGTATCAACATCGTTAGCTTCTAAAAAGTCCCTTATCTCGGCAATACTTGTATATACTATTTCTCCCTCTACACTTGATTCCACTTCACTAAAAAGGCTTTGCAAAAAATTAAAATCTGCTCTAACAAAAAGATCTAACAAACTATCTGCTTGCTCTACCGCCATCATAGAGTCTTTCGTATTAATAGCTGCCTCTTTGTTCTTTAATGTTCTAGAGTAAAGAGATGCACCAAGTACAGTAGCAACTACAAGTACTACCATTACTATGGCAATAGCTTGACCAGAATATCTTCTTTTAAAAATTTTTGACATATATATATTAAATTAACAATTAACTAATACCAAGTCAAACCCTGTGAAGACACAGTAATTTGACGAGTAATCTCTTTACTTACAGGAGCAGTAAATCCTGTTGGCCAACTAGATGGAAATACTGTTGTACTAATGATAAACATATTATCTCCATCATCTCCTACTACTAAATATGCTACAGAGAAATCCTCTACCTTAACATCTATATTGTGTAGTACCATAACTACGGCATTCTGATCAAAGCATTCAGAGTGATCTTCTAATTCATACCTGTTAGTTTTTAAAAGATATCCATATCTTGTCCCTTCGGGATCTTCAGGAATATTTGAATCTAAGAAAAAACCAATACAAGTCCATACGTTATATCCGTATGAACGTACATGTATCTCATTTGAAGGTACAGTTTCTACTATCTCTTGCGCATCATACACACTACCAACTCCAACAGGTGTTACAACTCTCATACTCTCTGTATCAAAGACCCTAACTGCCTTGGAGTCATACAGAGTAATATCCCCTACATTAGAGTTTCCTAGAGATCTTTGCATTAATTCCATAATGAAATTAACATCATTTCTGGCTTGATTTTTTACATTAGAAACAACAGAGACCTTAATCAATGTAGTAAGAGTAGTAGCTACAAGAAGAGTAATTATTCCTAATATAGCTATTGTTAGTAGCATTTCTACTAGACTAAATCCTTTATATTTTTTCTTTAAGGTTATCATAGGTTTATTACAGCAAAATATTTATAATCTCTTATATCACTTGAGTTACTTATTATTCCTTCTGCCTTATTAAAACCAATATCTACCCTTATTAATATTTTGTTAGTATAGTCCTCGGGTATACCATCAGCCCTAGTATTATTAACAATACACACTCTTCTAAAGTAGTCTGACTCATCATCATTAACACCATCT
>DHVL01000042.1:1400-22834 GCA_002412645.1 Candidatus Dojkabacteria bacterium UBA5209
TGGATCTCTCACCAATTTATAGCAATTAGGTGCCCTCAAATCATAGAAGAGATTTGGATCTTCTGGGTTTTGGGCAACTCTTGCTCTCTCACTATTAGCAATATTTTGAACTATTACCGCAGCTGATCTAGCATGATGTGCTTGTGCATCCTCTATATCTAATCTTACTAACTCCTTCATAGCTATTACAGAGATATTAATTAGTACTGTAGCAACAATACCAGACACCATTATCGCTATTAATGATTCTACAAATCCTAAGCCTTTATATTTTTTACTAAATATTTTTCTCATGGTGATACCATTCTACTTCTTAAACTATCTATTTCACTCTTCTCCTTTATTACATCATGTGACACTGTACCCGAAAGAGATGCTACACTTATATGGTCAGCCATAGCGCCCCTGTTTCTAGATATTAAAAGTTCTAATTTCCTCTCAGGAAGATATGTACCATCTGACATATAGCTTATTGGAACACCCTCTTCATCATACAAAAATACCCTCCCTGTCACTGCTTCAAATACTACATATGATGCAGTAACATGAGCTTCATCTCCTGAAGAAAGTAACCCAATATCAAATCCAGCAGTAAGCTTTCCTTCCTCTAAACCTGGCATATTAGTCATATATGATTGTCCCCTGTCATTACAAAAACCTGAAGGATCAAGAGGAGAAACAGGTAGTACAGCATTTAGTCCTAAACCACCCGCTAAATTAGTCCCTATACTGCTCTCTTTATCATATGCAATGATTTCACTTCTTGTAATAGCGTGACCGTATGTAGAGAAGGGTGAACACCATTTTACAAATGTATATTTACCTTCAGAAATTTCTGTAAAATCTATCCCTATACCATATATCCACCATTCATTCTCTTTCTTTTCAATTAACATTGCTTTTTGCTGAGTTAATTGTAAATCCTGTTTAATATCCTCTATACCCTGTTTAACAAGTACAGAGTCTCTTAAGCCTCCAAAAGAGAAAGCACCAGCACTTCCGAGGATGATAACTATCATTAAAACAACGAGGACTTCTCCTAGTGTATAACCAGAATATTGGGCAGATCTGTAATTCATTCTCTTCGGTTAATATATATATTTAACTACCTTTAATTTAACAAAAAAGGTAATACTTAACAATGTCTAATTCAAATATGCAAAGCCTCCATCTAATTGCCAATCAGATGCATCAAAACCTCTAATTATATTAATATTCATTGTGTCCCCTGCTTCAATATTCTTTATCTTCAATGGATTACCCACAGGTTCTGTACCTATACCATCTCCTGTACAGTAAAATCCTTTCTCAGCTTCATCATCTATACCCCCAAGGGACACACACACTATTGCAAATTGAGCATTAACAGGATCTACATGGTAGTAGTATGTTGCATCTGTGCCACCATCAAATACTCCTTCTTCATAGTATGCTTTTATTACATCCCTCGTACCCTTAAAACCAAGTGCTTCTGCAAAAAATTGCTCTTCTATACAACTTGAACAGCTACCAAGTCTTGGATACTCCTTGTTATCTAGCTTGTATTTAACTAATGCTGTATATAGCTGATCTGCTGCATCTTGATGATGTACTCTGTCTGCTCTTTGTATTGCAAATCTTCCTGCAGTAATCCCTATTGCCATAAGGATGATGAGTATTCCCATTACTATTAATACTTCTACTAGTGTAAATCCTTTATATCTCATATGAATAGTATGCTTTCTAAAATTATCTCTAATCTCATATTTAATATTACCATTAAACAGAAAGATATATACATAACTGGGAGTAGGGGTATAGCAGATTTAATAGTGGCTCTTTTCAAAAGTATTAAAGTAAGAGAGTAAAGCAGTGAAATACCCAAGAATATATACAGAAAAGACATGAATTGAGAAATAGTTAGAAAGAATCCTAATGTAAATATTACTAAAAGGTCTCCCATACCAAAATCTTTTTTAATAACTTTGCTAAGTACATACACAGAGAGAGAAAAGATTGAGGAAAGGAGTAGGGAGTTATTAATAATGCTTCCATTAACAATAGTAAGGATTACAAAACTAAGAAAACCAAATATTAAGAATGCATGTACAATATCTTGTGGTATCTCTTTGTATATCCTATCAAAGTATGAGAGAGAGAATAGAAAGAGTACTACTAAATAGAATGTCCATGGTAATGAAAAATAGAATATAAAGGAAAGAGAAAGAGCTAGTACTAACTCAGATACAGGGTAATACATTGGTACCTTATACCCACACTGTTTACACTTACCTCTAAATATTAAGAAAGAGAGTACTGGTATAAGCTCATACCATGTTAATCTTTTACCACATTTCTCACAGTGAGATCCTTTGATATAGATATCTGGATATTTATACCCATTGTCTATTCTATACAGTAGTGCATTAAAAAAACTAGCTAATGCTAAACCTAGAAAGAATATTACTACTGATATGTATATATGCATATCCCATTATATATACAATATCTCAAAAGAAAAACCCCCTCATGTGAGGGGGTTAATGATAGACAGTTAAACTTATACTGGATTTACCCAAACACTATCACTTCCATTCCAATCTTGGGTAAGATCAAAAGTTACTGTTCCTCCTGAAGGTGTCTTTGGAGCACCCGTATCATTAGCTTCTACATCTTTTGTTGTTATTCCTGTTGCTTCATCACTTGCAGCTCCGAATGCATTACCTGTACAGTAATATCCTCTTCCTGTTTCATCCTCCAGTCCACCCTTTGAGACACATATCAAAATTGATTGACCTAATGTACTTCTCCAGTAGTAGAAGGTTGCATCTGTACCACCTGTGAACTCTCCGTCACCCATGTATGGATTTAATGCGCCATCTACAGCCATTGCTGTACCAAAGTTTGTTATCTCAGGAAACTCTCTATGATCAGTATAGTAGGCTTGCATAGCAGTATATATCTGATCTGCTGCATTCTGATGTGCTACATCATTTGCCCTATTGATAGCAAATCTACCTGCAGTAATACCTACAGCCATAAGGATTATAAGAATACCCATGACGATAAGCATTTCTACTAGTGTAAATGCTGAATATCTCTTACTCATATTAGTAAAAATATAAAAATAATTTATATAAAATAATTAATTTGTTACTACATTTAAATTACACAAGGACAGAAGCAATGTCAACTACCATCGACATAACCTCTGAAAGTTGGAACATAGGCATATAAACTGCTAAAGCTATAAACGCAATAACTACACCCATTACAATAAGAAAGACAGGTTCTAAAATAGTAGACATACTAGAAGTAGCTACATCAACCTCTTCTTTGTAATACTCTGCTACTTTGTTTAAAACAGTATCTAGTTCTCCAGTCTCTTCACCAACAGCAATCATACTACTAACAATAAGAGGGAAGTACTCACTTCGAGCGATAGGGATAGCGAGAGAGCCTCCCTTTTCTACATCATCTCTAGAAGCCAGTATTACATCTCTAAACATCTGATTACTTAGAGATTGTGCTGTTAATTCTAATGCTCTAATGATAGAGAGACCACTTCCTAAAAGTAGTGCAAGTAATCTGGTAAATTGTGCTAATTGCATCTTAGTAACAATCGTTCCTACTATTGGCATCTTAAGCATTATCTTATCCTTATTTCTTTTACCACCATCAGTATCTAAATATGCTTTACCTCCTATAACTACTACAGCTATTGTTAAAAGAATTGCCCACCAATATGCTACAGCAAAATTACTCATATCTATCAAAAATGTAGTGACCCAAGGTAGCTCTGCTCCAAAGTCTGCATATATCTCTGCCATGGAGGGAACAAGAACAAACATTAACATAGCTACAACAGCAATAATAACTACGAGTATGATAATTGGGTAGATTAGGGCACCTCTTAGTTTGTCAGCTAGCTTCTTACTCTCTTCTAATTCAGTAGCAAGTTTTGTAAGAATGGTGTCTAAATTACCACTAGACTCTCCAGCTTCGATTAGATTTAGAGATACATCATCGAATACCTCTCCAGCTTGTCTAAATGAATCTGAAAGACTCTCTCCTGATTCAACAGAGGCTTTTACTTGTGCCACTATTTTTCTAAATGCAGGATTTTCTACCTGCTGTTCCATAATTTCTAAAGCACGGGTAAGTGGTAAACCAGAACTAACCATTGTGGCCATCTGTCTCATAAAGACAACTTTGTCTTTCATTGGTATACCACCAATATTGATCTCTGCTAATTCTTGCCAGTCTAGTGTGAATTCATCTTTGATACTTACTACTATCAATCCTCTATCGTGCAATATCTCTGCTAAAGCATCTTTATCTTTAGCTTCTATCTTCCCTGTCACTTCCTTTCCTTGGCTATCCCTTGCTGAGTATTTAAACTTTTTCATCTATATTAGCTTTTTAATAATCTTAAAACTTCCTCAGGATATATAGAATATTCCTGAGCTCTCTGTACAGAGATTACACCCTCACGAACAAGATTAACAAGAGATCTTTCAAGTGAGACCATACCTACATCTGAACTTGTTCTAATTACATTATCTATTTGATGAGTCTTACCTTCTCTGATTAGGTTTCTAATAGCTGGGTTAGCTATAAGGATTTCAGACACTGCTCTTCTACCACCTTTCTCCATTGGTACTAATCTTTGAGATACTACAGCTTCCAATATGTTGGATAGCTGAGATCTAATCTGTGGTTGTTGATTTTCAGGGAATACATCTATGATTCTATCTATTGTCTGTGCCGAGTTATTAGTATGTAGTGTTGCAAATACAAGGTGTCCTGTTTCAGCAAGTGTAATAGCTGCTGCAATAGTTTCGTAATCTCTCATCTCCCCAACAAGTATTACATCTGGGTCTTGTCTTAGTGCGCTTCTTAAAGCAATATTCCATGAATGAGTATCATCATTCATTTCTCTTTGGTCAATTAATGCTCTCTTTCCTTCAAAGACATACTCAATTGGGTCCTCAATTGTCACGATATGTGCATATCTAGTTCTATTAATATCTTCAAGTACTGCAGCAAGAGTAGTACTCTTACCGTGTCCAGTAGGACCCGTAACAAGTATTAATCCTTGTTTTAACTGGCTAAATTGATGGTACATCTGTGGTAGTAATAGCTCTTCAATTGTTTTTACGCGAGAAGGAATTAACCTAAATGCGGCAGCTAAATTCTTCATTGAGAAGTAAGCATTTACCCTAAATCTTGCAGAATTCTCTCCTTGATGAAAGTATGCCAAGTCTATTTCTCTATTGACTTCCAAAAGCTCTTTCTTTTCATCAGAGAGGATAGGGAGGATTAACTCTTCTGCATCCTGTGGTGTTATTATTGTCTCATTGATATTTTTTAATGTTCCATCTACACGCATAATAGGGGGATACCCTACACTAACATGTAAGTCTGAAGCGTTATTTTGAATAGCGATTCTTAGAAGTTCATCTATACTACTATGCCTCATTCCGTCTATAGAGCCTTCCATCTTTATTCCTTGTTCTGCCATCTTTGCTAAGGCATCTTTTCTAACCGTATTCATTGCACCACTATCTTGCTGTATTGGTTGAGCTACATTATTATCCTTAGGTGTTCTTTGTAAAGCTTTTGGTCTTCTTTCTCCAGGCATAATGTCATCTAAGCTTCCTCTTACAACACCTACACTATTTTCAGTTGCAATATTTGTTGGTATGGGTACAGCTTGATCTGGCAATTCAAATTGTGGTTCAGGAGGAGTAGGGATATCTTGTATTACAGTTTCTGTTGGTTCTGATGCAGGTGGAGCGGGAACTTCTTCTATTGGAGGAGTAACCACTGCCTCTTCACCAGATTGTATCTTTTTAAGTTGCTCTGCTAAATCACTTAATACTTGAGTATCATCTGGTAATACTGGAGTAGCAACTTGATTACTGCTGTTTTGAGCAATATCAGGATATGCTATTCCATTATTTTGGGCAGTATTGTTATCCATTATTTTCATTAATATCTTAAATTATTCTTTCGAAACTCTCAATACCTCTTCAATACTTGTTAAGCCCTCTAGTACTTTTAGATATCCATCCTGAATCATTGTTATCATACCGTTTGCTTTGGCCTCTCTTTCGATATCCTGAGCAGTAATATTTTCCATTACCATTCTACTAATCTTTTCATTTACATCTAATACCTCAAATATACCAATACGGCCGGAATATCCAGAACCCCCACATCTATCACATCCTGCCCCCTTGTAAAGATATATAATTGGCTTACCATCTGGCCCTATCTCTGGAGCTTTTAATACACTTGCACCCTCTTCTCCCTTCTGTTTTTTAGATGCAACCATTTTCTTAAGATATTCTATTAAATCAAAGTTTTTAATATCAGAAAGATTTTGTGTTACATTCTCTACCATTTCTGGAGTAGCAGGATATGCCTGTATACAGTATTTACATATTCTACGAGGTAAACGCTGCGCAGCTATTACCCTAATTGTAGAAGCTAGAAGATATGACTCTATACCCATATCCAAAAGTCTAGGAATAGCGGCAGGCGCACTATTGGTGTGTAGAGTAGAGAGTACTAAGTGACCCGTAAGAGATGCTTGTACAGCAAGATCAGCGGTTTCTTCATCTCTAATCTCTCCGACCATAACGATATCTGGGTCTTGCCTAAGCACAGATCTAAGTCCTGTTGCAAATGTTAACCCTACATCCGGATTAATCTGTATCTGAGTAACACCAGGTATACGTATTTCTACTGGATTCTCCAACGAAATTATATTTACCTTAGGATCATTTACCTTAATTAAAGAACACGCTAGCGTTCTTGTTTTACCACTACCAGTTGGTCCTGTAACTAAGACAATACCGTTTGTAACACTAAGAGCATCTAAGAAAATTTTGTATCCATTACCTCTTAATCCTGTAGATTCTAATGTAATACCTGTTGTATCGGATTCTAGTAAACGCATAACTACCTTTTCACCAAATATAGTGGGCATTACAGACACACGGATATCAACCTTGTTACTACTCATTTTTACTTGAAACCTACCATCTTGAGGTACTCTTTTTTCATCTATTTTTAAGTTAGAGAGAATCTTAATACGAGAGACCACTGCAGGTCCTAATGTTTTTGGCAAAGTAAGACGTTCTGTCATAATACCATGGATTCTAAACCTTACCCTAAGCCTGTTCTCCATTGGTTCTATATGGATATCAGAACTCTTAGAGGTAACTGCATACTGCATAATGGAGTTAACTATTCTTGCAACAGGAGCATTTTTCAAATCACTACTGTTAATTAGGTTTGGATCTTCTGCACTAATATCTTGTACTGGCACGTCCACATCTTCCAATGCTTCGGTAACCTCTGTACTCATTACATCTCCAATTCTTCTATCCAAAACATATGAGATACTCTCTTCCGTAGTAATATGAACCTGTATTTGAGTATTGGGAGGATATCTCCTCTGTAAAGCCTGAGTAGCCTGAACATCAAAAGGATCAAGCATTGCTAACTTAACAAAGTTATTGCCTCTCTCAAATGGAACTGCGTTGTACTTCTTTAAGTTATCAATTGGTACTTCGGCAATTACACTCTCTGATACTGAGAGCTGAGTTAAATCAACAAAGGGAATTTTAAAAAGTTCAGACTTTGCCTTGGCGAGAGTAAGATTATCTGCCAATCCCATTTCTCTAATGATGGCTTCTTCACTCTTAGGAGTTTTTGTCCTCTCTATCTGTACTCTAGTAGCATCAGCATCGCTGATTACTCCATTCTTTTGTAAATACTGTAGTAATGTTTCTCTAGACACTTGGGCAGTTAAAGAATTTACGTTTCAATATAGTGTATAGAAATGGAAGAGAAAAGACAAGTAATTACCTGTCTTTGTAATATCTAATACTTCTGTACAAATCTAATAGCTGTACTAAGAAATACTTACCCTTTTTAAGAGGTAAATCTGCTGTCCTTTGATATCTAACAAGATACCCTCCAAACCCTCTCTTGAAATTAGAATACCCATATCTTTGACTTCTTGGAGTATATCTCTCATCTGGTAGTACATCCCAAGAGTTAAAATATTTAAAACCTTCTCTTTGACCCTGAAGCATACATTGCCATCTAAGATACATAGGGCCTCGTACTTTCCTGTGTGCCCCTGTTTGACAGCTATACAAACATGATACTTCATCTCCCCAGAAAGAGAGTATTAGCATTGCTACTGGCTCTTGTTGATATGACACAATTGCAAGCCTTACTTCATCTTTTTCTCCCAAATATTTAAGCTGTTTTAGATAGTAGTCTGCACTTCTAATTGCAAACTCTTTGTTCTCAGAACTTTTAGTAAGGTAATGAGTAAACAGCTTCCAATCAGGTAATTCTTTAGAAAATTTAACCTCTAAACCCAGCTTCTTTGCTCTTCGAATATATGTGGGGTAGTTTTTATGCATACCATGGTACTGGCACCAATCCATTAGCTCTTCCTCCGTTTCTCCAACTAAATCCATCATCCAAGGAGTTTCTGGTTGTACATAGTTAATACATCTTTTAAAACCCAATCCAAATGGTACTAAAGAGATTCTGTTTTGCTCCTCTATTGCAGGATCTATCTTTACAAAGACATACTCTGTAGTAGTAAAATACTGCTTCATACATTCAAGTACCTCTCTGTAGAGATTTTGACTTAATTCTCTTAGTATCGGTCCCCTAGAGCAGTATATATATTTTCCAAATGTTTGATCCATTTCATAACAAGCAGCTACAGCAACTAGCTCTTGGTTTTCCCAAAATCCTAATCTAAAGGTTTTCTTCCCTAAACCTACCTCCTGATATACACTCCAATTCCAAGATTGTAAGAAATTAGAATTAGGAGATGATTTAACAAACTCGTCCCACATTACTGCATCCTCTATCTCTTTAATCTTTAAGTTCATATTTGTTCTTTTTCAATTTACTCATATGTATATGCTACAATCTACCATAATGACATATTTAATTGTAGGTAATAGCACAAAAAATATTAAGGATATATTGAAACCTCTTTTAGAAAAGCTCTGGGGAAGAGAATTAAAAGAGGAAGATATTTTTGATGTAGGAAATCCAGATATCCATATCTTAGATGGTAGTAATAAAAACAGTCTTGGTATTGACGAGGTAAAAGAATTACAAAAGGAGATGTATTACTCTCCATTCAAAGAAAGAGTACAAATATCATATATATTGGATGCTAAAAAACTTACACATCAAGCACAGAATTCTCTTCTAAAAACCTTGGAGGAGAGTAGTGGAACTACTGCTTACATACTTATTACAGAAAATGAAAAGGATTTACTACCTACAATTCTCTCTAGATGTTTAAAGATATATACACATGCTGTCTCAGGTATTTACAAAGATACCCAAGTGTCTGATATACTCTCTTTGGACTTGGTAGATGCCTTTGCTAAGATTGAGGGGATATCCAAAGAAAAGGGTAGTACAGAACAGTTTTTAAAGGATTTAGAGCTGTATTTTCAATCTCTACTTGAGAGGAATTTAGTTGAGAAAAGAGGTATAATAGAGGTGTCTTCTAATATAGAGCAGGTACTTTTAGCTCAAAGAAGATTAAGAGCAAATGGGAATAGAAGATTGATTCTTGAGAATCTTTTTCTACATTTGGTAAGGTAAATTACCCCCTTAACATTTCGCCCTATAATATATAGAATAGGTACTGTGATTGTTTCGGATATATATAAAATAGTAATTTGATAAAGAAAAATAATGTCTAGTAAGAGTAATTACCAAGCATCAAATATACAAGTACTACAGGGTCTAGAAGCTGTTAGAAAAAGACCAGCTATGTACATTGGTTCAACAGATAGGAATGGTTTACATCATATTTTTACAGAGATATTAGACAACTCCGTAGACGAAGCTATCGCTGGATACTGCTCACGCATATGGGTCACACTTCATAGTGATGGCTCTCTTTCTGTTAGAGATAACGGTAGAGGTATTCCTGTAGAGATTCATTCCCAAACAAAGGTTTCTACACTTGAGACTGTAATGACTAATCTACACGCTGGTGGTAAATTCGAAGAGGGTGCTTACAAGGTATCTGGTGGTTTACACGGTGTTGGTATGAAATGTACAAATGCTCTCTCAGAGTGGATGGTTACCACAGTACAAAGAGATGGAGGTATGTATCAACAGGAATATAAAAGAGGTATACCACAAGCTCCTGTAAAGAAAATAGGGGAATCAAATCTTACAAGCACAGAACACAGGTTCCTTCCTGATAAAGATATTTTTACTGAAGTAGATTTTGATTTTAAAGATATTGTTAAAAAGTGTAGACAACATGCATACCTTACTGCTGGTTTAAGAATTTCAGTTAAGGACGAGAGAGTAGAGAAGGGTAAAGAGCCAAAGCTTTTTGATCTTTACTTTGAAGATGGTATTAAGTCATATGTACTCTTTATGAATATAGATGAGAAATTCGTTAACGAAGAACCCTTCTATATTAAGAAAGAGTTAGACGGAGTACTTGTAGAGACTGCAATACAGTATACAAACGCAATGGATGAGAATGTTAAGTGTTACACAAACAACATTATCAATCCAGAGGGAGGAACACATCTTTCAGGTTTTAGAACTGCACTAACAAGTGCAATTAATACATATGCTCAAAAGGCTGAATTACTTAAGGGTCTTACAAACAGCTTAAGTGGTGATGATGTTAGAGAGGGATTAACTGCAGTTGTTTCTGTAAAGGTTGCTAATCCTCAGTTTGAGGGTCAGACCAAAATTAAGCTAAACAATCCAGAGGTTAAGAATGCTGTAGCAAAGATAGTGAGAGATGAGTTACTCATGTACTTTGAGGAGCATCCAAAAGAAGCAAAAGCGATAATTGATAAGGCTGTACTTGCTTACAAAGCTAAAGCAGCAGCTAAGGCAGCAAGAGATGCAGTTATTAGAAAAAGTGCATTAGAGAGTACTACTTTACCTGGTAAACTAGCAGACTGTATTAGCAATAATCCAGCTGACAGTGAACTATATATTGTAGAGGGAGATTCTGCAGGTGGTAGTGCTAAACAGGGTAGAGATAGACATACACAGGCTGTCTTACCTTTAAGAGGTAAAATTATTAATACTCATAAATACAGAGTCGATAGGGTATTGGGTAATAATGAGTTTAAAGATATTAC
The DNA here is from genome assembly GCA_002412645.1 of Candidatus Dojkabacteria bacterium UBA5209. Classification (GTDB taxonomy): domain Bacteria; phylum Patescibacteriota; class Dojkabacteria; order SC72; family SC72; genus UBA5209. The sequence continues at coordinate 12,566 of DHVL01000042.1, forward strand.
AACTGCACTTGGTGTAGGTATTGGCGATACTTTGGATATTTCTAAACTTAGGTATCACAAAATCATCATCATGAGTGACGCTGATGTCGATGGTTTACATATCACAACACTTGTTCTTACCCTCCTTTATAGATTCTTTAAACCTTTAATAGATGGAGGCTTCATATATGTAGCACAACCCCCACTTCATAAAGTAGAGATTGGTAAGAAGAAATACTACTTCTTAAATGATAACGAGAAAGATGCTTTTATCAAGAAAGCAAAAGCTGCTGGTAAAGCTCCTGTTGCTAATAGATTTAAAGGTTTAGGAGAGATGAATCCAGAACAGCTTTGGGAAACAACAATGAGTCCAGAGAATAGGGCATTAAAACAGGTAAATATTGAAGATGCGGAAGAAGCTGAGAAAGTTTTTGAAATGTTAATGGGTGCAGAAGTACCTCCTAGAAGGCGCTTCATCCAAAAGTATGCTAGAAAAGCAAACTTAGATGTTTAATTTTTTACATTAATAATATGTTTGAACAACCAAGAGAAACAGTAAACAGAGAGGCTCTAAGAAAACTCTTTGTAAAGAAATATTTTGAGAGAATGACAGAGAACAGTGATAGTATAATCGAGGTATTAAAGAATGGAAATAACCAAGAACTTTTGAATCTAATCGGTAACTATGTACACAGTAATAATGGGAAAGTCTCTTTAGAAGATTTAAGTACTTACCTTGAAGCTACAGTATATGATACTGATAGCCAAATTGTTTCTGCTATAGGGATAAGTAAGGACCCAGAAGATTTTACAGCACTAACTGTAGATACACAGACATATGAGAATTTACAGAAATTTACAGTTGATCCTGAAATAGTAAGAGCAGAAGTTAAAAATCAGCTCTCAGATGCAGTATAAAATAACTATTAGATATTAATGTCAGAGGAAAAAGACCTAATAAAAAAAGCAGAAGAAAGAGTAGAAACAGAGAATACAGATTCTACAGCAGAGACCTCAATGCTCCAGGAGGAAGATATAGATTTCAATCTTTCCTTTAAACCTGGTGAGGTTATGCCTCGTTCCATTGTAGATGAGATGAAATCTAACTACATTGACTACTCTATGTCCGTTATCGTTGCTCGTGCTCTTCCTGAGGTAAAAGATGGTCTTAAGCCATCACAAAGAAGAATTCTTGTTGCAATGAATGACTTAGCTTTAGGTCCTACTTCTCACTACAGAAAGTGTGCAAAGATAGCAGGTGACACATCAGGTAACTACCATCCTCACGGAGAGAGTGTTGTATATCCAACATTAGTAAAGTTAGCACAAGAATTTTCAACCAGATATATTTTAGTTGATGGACAAGGTAACTTCGGTAGTATTGATGGTGATCCTGCTGCTGCAATGAGATACACAGAGGCAAGAATGGGTAAGATTACACCTGAGCTTCTAAAAGATTTAAACAAAGGTACTGTAACATTTCTCCCTAACTATGATGGTACAAGATTAGAACCTACAGTTTTACCTGCTCTTTTCCCAAATCTTTTGGCAAACGGTAGTCAAGGTATTGCAGTTGGTATGGCAACCCAAATTCCTCCTCACAACCTTGGAGAATTAATAGATGCTCTTCAGGTAATGATTAAAGGTAAGAATAGGTGGGAAGGTATCGCTATTTACAATGAATTAAGAAAATCAAAAGAATCAAAGGAGATTATACCTCAGACATTAAGTTCTAAACCTGAAGATTACCTAGAAAGCTACATTAACACAAATGAATTAGATTACGAGAAATCAATAAAGGAGATTAAAGCCAGATTAGAAGAAAAAGGAGAGGTAATATACCCTGATTTTAAATCTGATATCTCACCCGAAGAGTTAATCAAAATTATACCAGGACCAGACTTCCCAACAGGAGGAACAATATATGACAGAGATGAGATATTAAATGCATACGCTACTGGTAGAGGAAGAATATTACAAAGAGCTCAGGCTTCAATTGTTGAAGCAAAGGGTGGTAGATATCATATTGTAATAACAGAAATTCCATACCAAGTTAACAAAGCATACATGATTGAGAAGGTTGCTGACTTAGTAAGGGACAAAAAAATTACAGGTATTGCAGATATCCGCGACGAATCTAACAAAGATGGTATTAGAGTAGTAGTAATTCTTAAAAAAGATGCTCAGCCCAAAACAGTACTAAACAAACTGTATAAATATACAGAGATGCAAAAGACCTTTAATGCAAATATGATTGCATTAGTAGATCAAGAGCCAATTACTCTTTCACTAAAGAGAATGCTAGAGCTATTCCTTTCATTTAGACTTACTGTAACCATTAGAAGATATGAGTATGATTTAGCAGAGGCTAGATATCATGCACATATTTTAGAAGGTTTACTTAAAGCATTAGATGTATTAGATGAAGTAATTGCAACAATCAGAGGCTCTAAAACACAAGAGAGTGCTAAGACAAACTTAATGGATAACTTTAAGTTTACTGATGTACAGGCTCAGGCAATATTAGATATGCAACTAAGAAGATTAGCTGCACTTGAGAGAATGAAGCTACAGAATGATTACAAAGAAACAAAGGCGAAGATAATTGAATATAATGAGATTTTGGATAACCAGGATAGAATATTAGAAATCATTAGTAAGGACTTAGATGAGATTAAAGAGAAGTATGGAGATAAGAGAAGAACAAAGGTAATTAAGGGTAAAATCGATGAGATCTCAGAAGAAGACATGATTGCAAATGAAGAGACCTTAATTACAATTACTCACTCTGGATATGTAAAGAGAGTTCCCCCTACAACATACCAAACTCAAAAGAGAGGTGGTAAGGGTATCTCAGGTGGAGAGACCAAAGAGGGTGATTTTATCGAACATGTTCTGTTATGTAATACTCATGATGAATTACTACTCTTTACAAACAAGGGTAGGGTATTTAATACAAGAATCTTTGAAATACCGGAATACGGTAGAACAGCAAAGGGTATTCCCCTTATCAACTTAGTTCAATTGGATCAAAATGAGATAATCACCTCCATACTAACTAGAGATCCCAAAGGAGAAGTAATGGGTTCTGAAGAGGTACAAGAGGGTCAAGACGAGGTCGTAGTTGCAAGAAGAGATTTTAAATATTTCTTAATGGTAACTAAGGGGGGTATTGTTAAAAAGACTGATTTAGAACAATTTACTAAGATTCGTTCAAACGGTTTAACTGCAATTAAGTTAGAGGTAAATGATGAATTAATATGGGTAAAACCAACAACTGGAGATGACGAGGTAATACTTGTAACCGCAGAGGGTAAATCAATTAGATTCTCTGAAAAAGATGTAAGAGCTATGGGTAGAAGTACAAGGGGTGTTACAGCTATGAAGTTTAAATCTCAAACCGACTACATTGTAGGTATGGGTGTTGTTAGAGCAAATGAGAATAGGTTGTTTACTCTCTCTGAGAAAGGTTTTGGTAAGATGACTTCACTAAAAGAATATACCAAACAAAAAAGAGGTGGTACTGGAATCTTTACATTCAGAGTCACACCCAAAACTGGTAAAGTCTCTGTAGCAAGAGTACTTGATCATCCAAAAGCAGAGATAGTGGTAATCTCTGAAAAGAGTAAGGTAATTAGATCTTCTATCGATGCAATACCAACACTTGGTAGACAAACCAGTGGTGTTAAGGTTATGAAGATAGGGGAGGATGATAGAGTTGCTACTATGGCAATTCTGTAAATCAAAAGCTCTATTGTATGAATATAGAAACCGCAGTATAATCTGCGGTTCTTTATTAATGTATGTAATCAAGATTTAATCATTTACATACTAAAGAGTAGTGTGTTTTAAATCTGAGATTAAAGAAGGTATTAAATCTTTGATACTTTTTAAATCTCAGATTAATGGAGGTATAGATTCCAAAGGTAATTAAACCAATGAGCAAAGAGGAGAAGCAAGGATGGAATATTTTAGGAATAATGTTTCTATCTTCAGTTTTTATAATTCTAATCCTTAAATTACTACTTCACTTCTAATCTCAAATACTAGGTCTGATATATAGACTACAATCTCTTCTCAGACCTAGTATCTCATAAACACACTACTCAAACTTTCTCTTGCTCACACACCTTATTCAATCCAGCGAAACTAAGATATATCTTACACTCNNAATCTTTTCATACATATCTAATCTTTGATTAATTTCTTTAACTTCTCCTTTTGAATATTTCATAATGTTTTAAATAATAATTTATTTCTTTTTTCTATAACCTATCTTCTGATCTTTATCACAGAACCCTTTTACCAAAGAGTCTGAATTCATAACAACCCTTACAACATCATCAACCCTTAATTCAACCCTGTCTAATCTATCCCTATTTAAATTCTCTCTAGCCCTTAACTCTAATATATTCTTATCTATTGACTCCAACCTTTTATCTATCCTCTTAAACGTCAATTCGTATAATTTGCCCTGCTGTTTAAGATCTTCAACGTCATTCTCTAATTTCTCTAAATGTTTAGCAATTAGTTTAAAGTTAATCTCCATTATCTTTTCTAGTCTATCCAATCTTTCTTCAATTGCTTCAAACCTTCTATCTATCTTCTCAAACTTTTGGTCTATTTGTTCAAACTTCTGGTCTATCTGCCCAAACTTACTATCTATCGACTCAAACCTACCCTCAAACAATTCTTTAATATTCTTTAAATCTTCTTTTGTAAGAGACATAAAAATATGTTTAAAAATTTAAATATATCTGGAAAGGGGAATCAGTAGAATGTGATAATTTAATATATCAGAGTCAGATATATACTTCCTGACCTATATACACGTAGTAAGGAGCTTGTATAAACCTCACTATTCATCAACAACTACTCCACAAGGTAATACACATTCCCCACTATCTGCTTCCCTTAATATCTTGTAAAATGAGGGATATGATAAAAATATTGGTAATACTCTTTTTAATAATCTCTCTCTTTTTCTTACCTCAAAAAACAGAGGATAAAGAGTGGATAGTAAATAGAGAAGTAGTTGCAAGAAAACCCTTTGTAATAAAAGAGCCAGTAGATAGTACACCCATTGAAAAGGTACAAAACAGAATAGATATACCAACTACAACAAGTGATTGGTGGAAATATCCAGATGTAATATATGAGACTACAAAAAGTGGTAATGACTTACTGGTCTTAGTAAATAAACAGTACAAGCTACCAAGTACATATGCTCCCTCTGATTTAGTTAGAGCAAGTAACTCAGGTATTAGAAGAGGAGAGAATTACTATCTTAGAAATATCTTAATACCTGATCTAACTAATATGGTAAATGATGCAAAGAGTAGTGGTATAGATTTAAGTATTGTAAGCGGATATAGGTCATATCAAACACAGGTAAGTACATATAACTACTGGTTAACAAAAAACAACAACAATGTAGATTATGTTGATACCTTTTCAGCAAGACCAGGTCATAGTCAACATCAATTAGGAACAGCTATTGATTTTAGTAGTAGTGAAATAGGAGATAGATTGGGGGATACATTTGCATATACCAATGCTAGTAAGTGGTTAATAGAGAATGCATATAAATATGGATTCGTACTTTCATTTCCCAAAGGATATGAAAGTATAACTGGGTATAAATATGAGAGTTGGCATTACAGATATATTGGGAAAGCTAATTCTACCGAAATGATAAATAGTGGTATGATATTAGAGAATTACCTTAGAACTAAGTAAATGGGAAAGAAAAATACATTAAAAGTACTCTCAAAAATATACCTTATAGGAGGTATTGTATTAGTATTTCTTGCTTTCGCAGCACTTTCTGTCTCCTTCTATCCTAATATCTGGTACTCACTTAAAGATGATGCTTCTGCACAAGACACAACCTCTATCGCTCAAGTAGTAGAAGACAAGCAGGAACCTGAAGTAGAAGAAAAGATAGAGAGAAGCTTACCTCCTTTAGATGAAACCTTACCTAAAGAGAATATAATAAAGATATCCACAATAGGGGTAGATGCAGAGATAATACAGCACGAAGATCCATACAAAGGACTACTTAAAGGCACATGGATAGTTCCTGAGTTTGGTACTCCTGAAAACAATGAGCTACCAATAATAATTGCTGCACATAGATTCGGATATACAAGTTGGAGTAGAGAGTTTAGATATACTAATTCCTTTTATAATCTCCCCAAAACCAAGGTAGGAGATACTATCCAAATTATATGGAATCAAAGAGTATATGAATATGAAATCTATAAAGCAGAAGATGATACACAGATTACTGACTATAATGCAGACCTAATCCTATACACATGTAGGATGTACAACTCTCCAATCAGAGTATTCAGATATCTACAGAGAGTTAACTAGCTACCCCATAGTATTGTTTATTTCCCCATTTTAATATATAATATCTATTGTAATTTAATTTGTTCTTTACAAATTCAAATGAACAAGAAGAAAAACTTCTTCTTGGTATCTATCCTTGCTATTGGAATACTTACTATTTTTAATACTCCAGTATTGGCGGATGGTTACAGCCCATATCAACCACACATCCCAGAAGAGACTGGACTTGTTGATGGTATGATATTTAATATTGTTGCTGTAATCTCATATCTTTCAGGTATCGCTTCTATTGGTTTAGCTAAGTTTCTATCTAGTAAGATAGGTTAACCGAGATTAATACGTATAGGGTAGGGGACTTTATGTTCCCACCCTATAGTATTGTGTACTTGGCCATATATTTGATATAATGTAATAGATCATTTAATACTGCACCTTAAAAATCTAACCACTTTCACAGACTAAAAAATAGATATTTGAAGTAAACAACTTACTTTAGTTATCTCTTTTTTATTAAAGAGAAGTTCTTTAACATAACTAAATATATATTTTAATGATACTTGTATCTTAGGTATATATATTAGTTAAATAGGGTGGTGGATATTCTCCTTCCTATTACACATGTGAGGGATATAGTTAATTATATTTATAGTTAATTGTATCCTTCACACGGTGTGAGAGGTGCAGCCGCAAGGCCAGAGATTTTATTCTTTTGCAAAAGAAGAAAATGTTCAAAGGAGAAATAAAATGAAGACCAAGAAATTCCTAATTGTTGTATCAATGCTTATTGCTATGTTAGCTTTGAGCGCATGTACATTTTCCTTTTCCATTGATGGGAAAGAGGTCATTAACGGTAATGCGGACAAAGAAGCTCTCGCTTCTGCAATTTGCATAACCTGCGATGATGGGAAAGCTGTTGTTGTTTCAGAAGAAATTTCTGACGATGTCGAAGAAAAAACTGCTGTTGCAGAAGAAACTTCCGATGATGTCGAAGAAAAAACTGAAACAAAAAGACTTGTACTTCCAGAAGGAAATGCATATGTATGTAAATACATGGACGGATTCGATTCTGAAGGACAAGCTGTGCCATCAGGTACAGAACTAATTGGTCCCGCAGTGGTCAAGCCAAATCGTGATATAGATTTCGCCTATCTGGTACTCGTTGATGTAGAATACACAACAATAGAATCAGATGAGGTAATCTGGATGCTCGATGGAGACAATGCATGCGTTTTTTCGCAAGCAAAGTTCTTTTCCACTTCGGAAGAATTCACACCTTAACAAAGAACTGGGCCTGTGCTCTGATAACCTGCTGACGTATGTCATGCTAACTTTCAGAACCACAGGCCCTTTTCCTTTATATATACCTCTAAAAAGAAACTTCGACTTCCATTTTTCTACTATAAAATATATATTAAAGATAGAATGAAAAACTTCTATCTAAAAATAATTGTCTTCCTTTTAATAGTATTAGCTACATATATATCTGTAGAAAACTACTATACATATACACAAAACAAACATTTTCAAATATTGAATCAAAGAAGTAGTTTAATAATACAACTACCCAATACTGAATACTTAGAAATAATATCTAGAAATGATCATGTAAAAAGTACTGATATATTTGAAAAACCATTCTCTACTAATACAAAGATTGTTAAAAACTCTAACTTAGAAAACTCCATAGCTAAAACAAATGCACATACAGAATATATTGAGAATGGAGAACTTAAGAGAAATCTAGTACTAACACCATTAAGTAATAAATATATCAAAGTACAGATTGATACAGATACACAGTACACATACAGTGAAGATCTAACCTACAATATCCAAATCGACTATACAAACAAAACAGATTTTAAAGTTGATCAAAATACTGTTAAGTTTACAGACAAAGGATGTAGCGTAGATATAGTAGGGGAGGGTTTAAAATACTCTTTTACAGATAATGGACAGTCGGTTGTACTAAGTAAAAAGTATGAACCAAAACTAACCTTCATATTCAATTTAAATATAGATTGTACTAATTAGTATGTTTGACGCATTAGCCATAATTGGAAATTTAGGGGTAATAATATACCTAATATTCACTCTCTTTACGGAAGGTTTAGACTCTTTTACAATCAATTACATATTCATTGGATACTTGGTATTTACTACATTTACAATACCGTTCTTAATATCAAAAACTCTCTTTAAAGCTCGTTTTGTATCAATATCTACAGCATTCTCTTTCCTTTACTTTCCTTTACAATTCCTTTTTACATATGTACTTTCAAGAATATCAGGCTTCTCACTTGGAGAGCTCCTTCCATTCTACACACTCTTTAATATCATTCTTTGGAATTTCCTTTTCATCTTCTTCATACTTTCAGATGAGAGAAGTGGTGATCACTCAGAGAAGATTTTAAGAAGACTCTTCTTTGCAATGTTTCCGGGTATTCTCTTTTCAATATTTACATTCTTTTTCATTAGACAACCAAATTCCATTGTTGCACTAGATTACCTACAACATTTAGTGGTACCCAATAGAATGCTTAGCAGTGATATGCTCTGTCTACTACCAGGACAATGCTCTAACCTTTTCCTACAGCATGGATATACTACCTTCTACCACATAGTATATGGAAATATGGTCTCTTTTTTGGGTACAGATCCCATTAAGACGATATATATAATTGATGTGCTGTTTCCGATAATTGCGAGTATACCTCTCTTTTACATATTTAGAGATTTTACAAAAAGTACAATATGGTCTCAGATTGGTGTACTTTTTTCTTTACTTGTATTTGTAATGGGAGGATATGATTTTGTATTCTTCATACCACAAACCTTTGCTCTCTTTCTTTTCTTAATGATATATAGGGAAAAGAAACTAAGTAAAACAGAGTTTGTACTCTCTGCAATACTGCTAGTATTAACACACTTTATAATAGGAACATACTTGGCAGCTTTTCTGTATATTAAACACTTCATATTAAAACATATTGATAGGAAAAAAGAGGTAAAGATATTCTACTTAATACTTTTAATCTCTGTAATCTTTTTCATCTTAGCAAACATTGCTGGATTTAGTTTCGAGAAGTTAGTACAAGCAGAAGATATCGGTATAATTGGGAGCCTTACTAACCCATACTACCCAAACAACTTGAATGTATTCTGGCAAATACTAGGACCAATGTGGCTTTTTGTATTAATCATCTTTATCACCAATCTCTTAGAGAAAAAACTCTCAAGAATATATCTAGAGGGAATTACATATATTGCAATGATTACAGTTGTATATTTCTTAGCACCTACTTACGCTAACAAGTTTACAATTGGTGTAGGATTTTTCTCCTCCCTTTTAATCATTAAATTCCTCTCTACATTAAGAATGGGAATATTTTTCAAGAGCTTTGTACTTACTGCTCTTTTAATAATATTTACTTCTAATTTCTTTGTACAATACAATCGATATCTTGCATTCTATACTCAACAAGATGGTACTGTATCAGCAATAACTCAAGAGGATATGGCAGTAGTAGAATACCTTAATACACAAAACAACTCTTCTGTAATACTTTCAGATCCATATACACAATTAATAGTGGCTTCACTTACAAATACAGAAACTGCAAATGCCCAATATATGAGTCTTCAAACAAGAGAGAAACTCTTGGAATATATTAATAATCCTAATATGGAGACATATGAAGATTTAATAATATCTCCAGGCTTACCAAGGAATAATAATTTCAGTGTTCTGTATACCTCTAGAATATATAGAGCAATAAAGAATGAAGATAACTCATGGATATACAATATCTACTCACTAAGCATTAATAACAGTGAAAAAATTGAAAGCATAGATAAGCAGCTTCTAGAAGAAATGGAAAGAACAGGAAGATATCCTGTGTATATATCAGATAACTTCGTACTGTTTAAGTA
>DHVL01000036.1 GCA_002412645.1 Candidatus Dojkabacteria bacterium UBA5209
GTACCATCTGGTACCCAATTTGCTGATGATATTATCCTATTCCACATTATTCCATTACTACCTGTTTCTAATCCATATCCTGAAGATACTAGGTTGTCATATGTTTCTTTTAATACTGAATTAACACCAGATTCTGGTGTACCTGTATTCTGCTCAGCTAATGCCCTAGATATCGCAAAGGAACCTACACCAAATACTGCAATGAGTATTATTATTAAGGTTTCTAATTTTGTTAATTTCATATTAATATATTAAAAATTTATTCATATCTAAGAGCATCTAATGGTGGAACCTTAATCGCTCTATTGGCTGGATACAAACCTGTTATAAAACCTAATAGAGTAGTTGCAATGATTAACAGTACTATTATGTGAATAGGTATATATGATATTAAGACAAAGTCTACCCCTTTTGACAGAGAGAGAAGATAGAGGATGAGGGATACCAAATATCCTCCTAGATAACCAAACAGTATTCCTACGATTCCGCCTAGAAATCCAATAAACATAGATTCTGTTATAAATATTGACCTAATTTCATTTTTCTTCATTCCAACTATCTTCATTAAACCTACCTCTCTTGTCCTTTCTAATAATGAAACCACAAGAGTATTAACCATCCCTAAGAATGAAATTGTAAATGCTGCTATACCAAAAAACAATAACCCCAGCCTGATATAGCTAAATATAGATTCTACTTGATTTATAGTATCCATAACAGAAAAACTTTCCAACCCTAATGCTTCTATCTGTTTTCTAATGGTATCTATGTCTGAGTTACTGCCGACTACTACTGTGACTTGTGAGTAATTGGTATTTGTATATTGTGATATAGAGTTTATTTTTGTATATACGACTGGTGGATAATCATCTTCTATGATTCCTATTATTGTTGCATTTAAGACTTCTTTTTCCTTTTCTGCTGGAAGCGAATCAACTACCTCTATTTCAAGACTTTGTCCAATGATGTCCTCTTTTTCAAACCCAAAGAGTTCAAGATATGCTATATTAACTAGTATATGGTTATTTTCTAATTCTTCTGTTAGGTATTCCCCTGATACTAGTTTACTTGGACTATTCTCTAGGTATTCATAATCAATTCCATATACTACAACATCTGCCGTAGATCCTTTGTAATTTAACCTTCCTGCAACATTCTTTATTTTATATATTTTCTCTACACCAGAGATATCTTCTATCTTTTTAACTAATTCATCATTTAATACTAAAAGACTACCTACTTTAGGGTAGGTATCTATTTGTTTAAGATTTTGTGCTGTAGTAATTTCATCTACTACTACTTTCTCTAATCCATATCCCAAAGAGAGTAGTAGTAGAACAAATCCTGTTCCTATTCCTACACCAAGAATGGTCACTATGGTTCTAAATTTTTTAAAGAGCAGGTTTTTGAAAGATACTTCTGTTAGTTCATAGCTACTAATTTCTTTTGATATATTTTTCTTATTATTTTGTTTTCCATATATTCTTGATTTAAATTGTTCTCCTTTCTTTATTGATATTTTTGATAGGAGAAGAATGAAGAAAAGAGTTATAGATTCTACAAAGAAATTAGGGATAAAGAGGGTATATGAGAGAAGCTTTTCTTTAAAACTTTCTACAGGGTAATCTAGTTCACTTTGTATTTCTGTTTGAGAAGGGTTTTGTTGAGGGGTATTTTCTTTCTTTGCTGTTTTCTTTGTAATCACTCTTTCTACATCTTCTTTTATCCCATTTTTATTTTCTACAATGTCTATAATCATTCCATCTTTCATGACAGCTACTCTGTCAGAGTATTCCAAGTATTCTGGATTGTGTGTTACTAATACTACGGTTGTACCTGTTTTGGTTAATTCTTTCAATATATTAAGGACATCATATCCGTTTTTCGTATCAAGATTTCCGGTTGGTTCGTCCGCTATTATTACTTGTGGGTTTGAGATTAATGCTCTAGCCAGCCCCATTTTTTGCTGTTCTCCTGCTGATAGCTCAGTTGCGTATTGATTTTGGTATTCAAGCATACCTACCTTTGAGATATTTTCTTTTGCTTTTTCCTCTGCCTGAAGTTTATTATATCCAAGTAGTTGAGCCGAGAGAGATATATTCTCTAAAACTGAAAGGGATTTAATCCAATTCTGCTGTTGATATACGACTCCTATGTTTCTCTTTCGCATATCTGCTCTATCATCAGCATTCATACTCCAAAGGTTAATACCAAGGATATTTATATCTCCAGAGTCTGGTCTTTCTATTCCCATGATGGTATTAAGAAGAGTTGATTTACCACATCCTGATGGTCCAAATATTGTTATTAATTCTCCTTTATATATTTCCAGATTTATATCTTTGAGTACAAGGTTTCTTCTTGTTCCTATTTTAAAGCTCTTTTTAATATTTTTTATTTTTATTATTTTTCTTTTTTCCATTAGAATATTTTGAAGATATCAGCTATTGTAGTAAATACTGTTTCTAATACTGTATTATTCGATTTTTGTGTAACTGATACAAGTGGTCCATATTTAGACGTATTTTCTACTTTATCTGCAGAAACTATTTGTAGACTATATACCTTAGATGGTGTTAAGCCTGACAAAATAACAAGATGTTTTGTTCTTAGCTCTTGATCTATTTTAGAGCTAGAGGAGTAAACTCCCATAGATCCTTCGCCGAACTCTACTCTGCTTGTTGCGGGTTCATCCGTCTCCCATGTGAGAATGAGTTGAGCACTTCTTGATTTATCTGTTTGTACTGCTCTACTTATTAAATCTTCTTCTACTTTAACATTAAATATTTTAGGTGGTCTAGTGTCTGTTTTCGTTGTAAATCTTATCTGTTCTGATACTGCTTTATTTCCTAATTGATCTATTCCTTCTATATAGGCTATGTATTCTGTTTCTGGTTGTAATCCACTTATTTCCATTTCATGTAATCCTAAAATATATTCCATATCTACTTTATCCATTTCTTTGTTAGAATCACTTGGTCTATATCTGACAATTGAGTTAACTTCTGTGTTAGAATCCCAGCTAAACATTACAGTTGGACTTGCAACACCTATCAATTCTTGTACTCTGGCATTTGATACTTGTGGTTTTGGTGGTGTTTTAAATACATGGTTTTCTATTGAATCGTAGATATATCCTTCCAAATCTGTTAATCTAATTTTATAGTTATAGGTTGTACCATCTTGAAGTTCATTAATGACAACGGAATATTTACTTCGCGAGGTAGAAGTATTTACTTCTTTAAGGTCTGTATACGAGAGATTTTTACCGTACAAAACAGAAGCTTTCGTTGCTCCATATACTTCAAATGAAACAATAGCGTAGTCTAAGCCAACCCTTTCTATCTTTGAAAAGAAAACTTTTGGCATCGGATCTGTTTTGAAGGATATTTCATTAGTTGTTCCGGTATTACCATCCTCATCGGTCCATTTTGCCTTGAAGTAATATATTGTATCCGGTTCTAAATTGTTTAATTTAATACTATGGTTAGTAGTTTGTTCAGAGTTATATGCTTCTTCCTTAAAGTACGTATTAGAGGAGGTACCATATGCTACTTTTGTGTCTGATTCTCTATTTGTAGTCCATGATATAGTGGCATGTCTTGTACTTATACTTGTTAGGACTGCTCCTGAAACTACCTCCGCTGGTTCTGTGTATCTACCCTGTATTACAGAGCTAACAATTGAAGAGTATGTCGGATTAGATTGACTTACATCTGTAGAATCAGAAGCTCCTACTTGATAGTAATATAATGCGCTGGTTGGGAGAGTGTCTGTATACGAGAGTCCCTGTGTTGTCCCTATCGTACTCCATATTATTCCATTTGTACTCCTTTGTATTGTATATGTTAGATTCCCATCTCCTTTGTATGTGGGCTCTTCCCAGTTAAGGGATGCTCTCCATAGTTGTACACTTTTTATTGATGAATCCGATAGGAAGAGATTCTGGACAGGGTCTGGAAGCGTACTATCTAGTGTGAATACACCTGAGATTGCATTACTTTGAGAATATCCTTGTTGATTATCCACAGCTACAACATATACAGTATTTTGACCCTTTACTGCACCTCTTAACATTGTTGTAGAGATGGTAGTAACATTGGATGGTATATATATAGAGCTGTTGCTTGTTAATGTTTCATATGTCGTTGGTGGGGTTGTATTAACCATGTAGTAGTATCCCTCGATGTTTCTTTCATCTGCTGATATTGCGTTTGGCCAAGAAAGGGCAAATTGGTTGGATGTATTAGTAGATGGAGTTATAGATACTACTGACTCTGCAGGAAAAGTTGGGGAAAGTCCCCCAAAGGAAATTCCTCCCGTTACATAGTTGCTGAAGTTGCCCGCATTATCAACTGTTCTGAAATATATTATATTATTTCCCACTATTATCTTCACACCATCTTTATCATCTGTAAGATAATGGGAATATGTGACATCGGAGAAAGGAATATATTCAATACCAAACCTTGTACTTTCAGTTGTTCCTGTCCAACTATTAATATCATTTATACTGTACTGCCAACCTAATACACCATTTTCATCAAAGCTGGTCACTCCAGCATCACTTGGCCAATTAAAAAACATTTCATTTATATTCCCAAATGTTCCACTAGGAGTAGTTATATATTTCACATTGGTTGGATTTGTTAAATCTGTATGATATTCAAAAAATGTGTAGTCTTCGTCAATATTTGTATATATATTCCCATGGTTATCAACTGCTTGAATTCTAAGGTAGTATACTTGTTCTTCTGGTACGGAAACAGATATAGAGTTTTCCTCTTGGAAGGTACCAGAACTTGATGGTAGGGCTGTTGAGCTAGGTCCCCAATATACATAGTAACCATATATTCCACTTGATACATATTCATGTGTTTCTGTACTTGGATCAACAGGGGTTTCCCACTCAAAATATGGTGAAGTATGATTGTAAACAAGTATATCACTAGAAGTTATCTCCTTTGTTTGCAAATCTGAGGCATATCCTACTACTGAAGTCACGTTATTAGGTGGCAGAGTATCTCTTACATATACTTCATTCATACCAAAATCAACCCACCCTATATCCGAGGACCATACATAACCAGAAAACACTCCTGTTGTAGGATTAACAATCACATTACTACCAAAATTCGTAAAGTCCAAAATACCCTCTGTGTTTATTACATATGCAGACCCTGAAACACCACCTGTTGAATAATCAACAAAAACCCCTGCCGTTTCTCCAGATGTAAACTTTATCCAGCCTAAATCTTGTGACCATGCATATCCAGAGATAGTCCTCATATTCGAATTCCCTGGATCAGGATCAGAGATAACGACATTTGCACCATATACTTCTGATGTAAAAAATATGTAATTACCTGTGTTCAAACTAATTGCTCGGCCATCAATTGCAGTTGGTCCTGCAGCAAAAACCTTTGAAAATGAAACGTATGAAAAACATATAACAAGCAGAAATAGCAATCCAAACACTATCGATCTAATATGGACAGAATTTTTCATATATAGTCAATATTATTCAAATTTCCACACTATTGCAAGTTAAAAACGCTAGAAGTCTTTCTGTCCCGAATACTTCTATCAGGTCCGTCCTAGGTCTGTCCCCACTTCATCCTAAATTCACCTCCCTCTGGTATCCTTTTACCATGTCCCGAACACCACGCAACTTCCAAGCAAACAGCTTTTACCACATATACAACCGTGGCAACAACAAAGACATCATCTTCCGAACCTCTTTTGACAAACAACTCTTTCTCAATTTGCTTTACAAATACCACAGCGAATGTGAGATAAAGATTCTGACTTACTGCATAATGGAAACACACTTTCATCTTGTTATCAGAACAGGGAAAATCCAAAACTATTATCCAAATTTATGCAAAAAGTCTGTACAGGCTTTGCAATGCAAACAAACAGAAAATACCAAAGAGTCGGACACGTTTTTCAAAACAGGTACAACGCTAATTATCTGCCGTACAAGAAAGACCTCAGAAGAGCGATAGACTACGTGCGAAAGAACCCCGTACAGGAAGGATGGGTTAGAAAGCCGTCGGAATACAAATGGATCAAGCGAGCATAGGGACAGACCTAGGACAGACCTCTGATTAACTTCTGGTAGTAGGTTAGATTGTGGATTGTTGCAAGGGTCTGAGCTGTCGCCTCCCGATTCTTCATCATATGATGAAGATATGCTCTTGAATAGTTTTTACAGCATTCGCAATTACATTCAGGATCTATTGGGTTTTTATCTAGCGACATTTTACTATTCCCAATCCTAATCTCTCCCTCAGAAGTATAAAGAGTCCCATGCCTAGCATTACGAGTGACAAGAACAGTATCAAAAAGGTTGTAGCCAATCTCAGCCGCCTTAATTATATCCTCTGGCTTACCCACTCCCATTGCATATCTAATAGTATCTTTAGGAACATTCTCTATCACTGCCCTCATCTCATCTTCGACTAGTTTCCCCTTGTTATCAACCACAAAACCCCCGAAGTTATACCCATCAAACCCTATCTCCACCAAAGCCCTCGCACACTCAGCCCTTAAATCTGGGTAGTTTGCCCCTTGTACTACACATGTTAGCAGTTTACCTGTTTTAGAAGTCCCTCCATATACATTGTTAAAATGATCCTTACACCTTTGAGCCCACCTTATTGTTCTCTCTACAGATTCCTCCGCCTCATACCTAGTTAAATCTGTCTTCCTACAATCATCTAAACAAACTAAAACATCTGACCCAATCTTAATCTGAATATCAATACTAGACTCTGGCGTAAGCTCATATACATTCCCCTCCCTTGGAGACTTAAACGTCGCCCCATTACTATGAACTTTCCCCTTCCATTTCTTAGAATGGATAAGAGAGAAAACCTGGAAACCACCTGAATCTGTTAACAATATACCCCCCCAGCCCATCATCTCCTTAAGACCACCTAGTTTCTCAATCTTCTCTGGCCCAGGATGAATTAGTAAGTGCAAAGTATTTGTCACTATCGCCTCTGTACCAGTTTCCCTTAACTGCTTTGTCGTTAAATATCTAACTGCCCCTCTAGTAGCATCTGGCATAAAAAACAGTTTCTCTTTCAGAATATCCAAGTCCATCAATTTTACTTACTTAAGTTAGCACACTCTTACGACCCCCATTATACTACATCTATGTACCCATACCTATCAATTTACCCCTCCACGACAATACTCCTGTAGACCCTAGTCTACGTGTGGTAGAATATGGCATGGAAAAAAGAACAAGAGTAATTTTTTTGGGTACTGATTGGGAGTCTGTTGAGACTCTTAGGGTTTTGCATGAGGATGAGAGATTTGATGTTGTTGGAGTGATAACTACAGTAGACAAACCTGTTGGTAGGAAACAGTTGTTAACTCCTTCGAAGGTAAAGGAGTATGCCTTAGATAGTGGTATAGAGGTTTTTCATACAGAAAAAAACGTTGATAGGTATCAAAAAGCAATCGATATCTTTAAGCCAGAACTAATCGTATGCAAGGCATTTGGTGAGTTAATACCAGGATTCTTTTTAGAATATCCTAAATACAAATCAATTAATGTCCATTTTTCAATACTTCCTAAATACAGGGGTGCAGTACCAATTCAGAAAGCAATATTAGAGGGAGAGCGAGAAACAGGAATTACCTTTATGCTAATGGCTGAGGGTCTAGATGAGGGAGATATCCTAGAGATATATAAAGAGCAGATACAACCAAATGATACAAACCTTTCATTAAGAGAAAGGCTTGTAAAAAAGTCAGCTTCCGTTATAGGGGATGTTCTACAAAGATGGATAGATGGAGAGATTACACCTCAGAAGCAAGATTCTTCAAAAGCAACGTATTGCTGGCAGAAAGATATATCAAAAGAAAATGCGGAAATCAAATGGGAAGTAATGGAACCTGAATATATTGAAAGGCTAGTAAGAGCAATGATTCCTTGGCCTATTGCTTGGACAACTGTAAATATACAAGGTAATACCAAGATTATGAAAATATTTGAATCAGAACTCTTAGAGATACTCTCGGACAATACTCCCGGTACTCTCTATTCAGAAAACAATCAACTTCTTTTCTCTACTAAAAACCCTAATCTCTCTCTTAGAGTAAAGGATTTACAGATAGAGGGTAAAGCAAGAACAAAAGAAAGAGATTTTCTTAATGGATTAGGAAGGGAATTAATCTAGAACCTACTACTAGGGATATAGTCTTCGTACTCTTTTTTGCTCCTCAAAGCTCTACCACCCCTTAATTTTAATTGTTCGTTTTTAATTCTCTTCTTTACATTCGTAACCATTTCCTCCTCAACATATCCCCACTCATACATTATGATTTGCTCTAAAGGGGTCATCCCCTGCCAATTGGAAACCACATCATCTGTAATATTACCAATAAGGGTAGCTTGAGCAAGTCTTCGAATAGCCTGATCTTCATCGAGGATATAAAGTTCAACAGTAGCCTCATCTTCCTCTTCTAAACACTGAGCTTCAAAGATAATATCATCTTTTAACTCCTCAAGAGTATCATTAAAGTGTTCATCCTCTTCTATCTCAAACTCATAAAGAATTAACTGCTCTAGTGCTGTTAAACCATTCTCTTCAGAAGGAGAATCATCCGCTATTTCTCTATTTAAATATGCTAATGCTATCCTAAGTATCTTAAAATCTTTTATCTCTTGCTCTGGATTATCTTGTTCTTCTGGGTTTAAATCCTGTGGATCTTTAGAATCTGGCATATCTGTAAGGTAGAAATTTTAATAACCTATAATATCAGGAATTCGGATTTTTGAAAATAGAAAATGCGTAAGTATCAAGTAAGCCGGATTCTGTATCAAACGACCATCTATCTATGCGGTTAAACCTTGCTCCAGGGGGGGTTACCACGCGATATTGTATTACTACAATACCCGGTGGTCTCTTACACCACCATTTCACCCTTACCTAAGTAAACTTAGGCGGTATAACTTTCTGTTGCCCTTTTCTCCGAAAGATCACTCCCTCCCAACTCTCGTTGGCACCTATCTCGTATGTGAGACAACATGGAGTCCGGACTTTCCTCACTAATTATTAATTAGCGCGATCGTATATGATACTTACGCCACATATTATACTAAAATTTACTTATAAACAGAAGATTTACCATCATGGCCACCAGTTGTAAGAATAACAATGGTATCCCTATTCAAATACTTCCAAACAATCCTAATATCACCAGTAACCCTAGAACTATATACAACACCAAAGTTAGTAATATCCACCTTATGTGTCTTTAAACTAGGATAGTAAGGATCTAACATAAACCTGTGGAAGAATTTATCATATTTTATCGCAAGTGAACGGTCTCTCTTTACTAATTTGGAACGTCTTCTTAAGTAGTTCTGGGAAAGCTCTACCTTAAACATCTTCATCGAAGCTACGCATGATTGCTATTGCTTCTTCTGGAGTCCTAGCCTCAAGAACTCTACCATTTCTAACATCATCAATAGCTTCTGGTAAATCTTTAAGCAACTCCCTATCTATATCATCAATCTCTACACTATTACCCAATTCATTTAACAGGGCATACCTAACATATTCTGGAACAGAAATTCCCCTTCTCTTTGCTTCAAAAGAAACCCTATCCCTAAGAGTATCCGACATATTAACTTGTATTCTATTCTTATACTTTCCCATATATGGGTAGTATAGCACTCACTGAGCACACGCACAACTCTCTTACTTTCTCTCTTTGTTAAAATACAAAACTATAAAGACAGGTATTAACACAACAGGAGAGAACACTAATATCCATATACCAACATTTACAAGACCCTTTAGTGCAGAAACTAACGCACTTAAAGCAGCTTTAAACTCACCAACTGGCTTCCATGGCTCATCTGAGATATTTAACCCCTCCTTATCTATACTAAATGTCACAGTAATATATGAATAGTCGGTCTGACTATCGAAATATCTCTTCTGTGCCTCATAACTCTCAATATCACCCCTTACAGTATTTAATTCCTTCTGAACAGCCAATATGTCCTGTACAGACTCAGCACCCTCAAGAATACCCACTAATTGAGTCTCTACCTTTTTAAGATTTTCTAATCTAGATGTAATATCAATATATCTCTCTGTTAAATCATTAGTACCCACATTAGCAAATATCACTTCCCCCTCCATCTCTCTTAAATCACTGTAATATGCTTCAAAACTCTCTACTGGAACCTTAATTGTTAACTGAACATATCTATCATTACCCCTACCACTATCATTAATATTTGTAACCTGTGCCTCATATTTACTATTTACACCATTAAGATCCTCTACAGATTCATCAATATCTACAACAAGGAAATTAACAGTCCCTGTTTTCTGTACCTTAGAACCCTCTTCATTGTTGTAAAGACCCCCTTCCCTCACATCCATACTTGGTATCGCAGCCTCATATGTTGTAACAGAATCTTTACTATATTCAACGGAAGGATTCTTTCTAGCATATATAAACCAAGAAAGAAGCTGTACTATTACAAAACCAGATATCAATACACCAACTACAATCAAAGCAATTAAGGATGTTTTCTTCATACAAAAATATAGTGAACTTATATACAAATATATATTACAGAAGTTCCAAAAAAAAAGCACCTTGCGGTGCTTCTGTCTTCTTAACGTTTGGAGAATTGAGGCTTTTTTCTAGCCTTAACCTGATTATATTTCTTCCTCTCGACTGCCCTTGGATCTCTAGTGACTAAGTTAGCCTTTCTTAATGCCGGCTTTAATGACTCATCCATACTGTACAAAGCTCTAGCTAAACCCAATGCAACACTATCTGCCTGACCTGCAATACCACCGCCACTAACCTTTGCGGTAAAATGATATTTACCCTGTAAATCTGTTACTACAAAAGGCTTCATTACAATACCTAATGCAACAGGAATACCTGCAAAGTAAGCATCTACTGCTTTACCATTCACAGTACTTGCCTTATCTCCAGCAACAACCCTTACTCTTGCTGTAGATGTTTTTCTTCTTCCAATTCCTTCAAAATATTTTTCCTTACTCACTCATTAAACTATTAAAATTTATACTCTTTAGGACTCTGTGCCTGATGTTTATGTTCATCATTCTTATATACAAAAAGCCTATTCATTCTTAAATCTCTTAACTTGTTCTTAGGAAGCATATTCTTAACTGCATCTAAGATTATCTTACTCGAATCCTTCTTCAATTGATCACTAAATACTGTCTCTCTTAAACCACCAGGATATCCAGAATAGCTGTAATACATCTTCTTGTTCTCTTTCCCTCTAGTAAGCTTAATATCATCAGAATTAATAACTACAACATAGTCACCACAATCAACATTAGGAACTATCTCTGCTTTCTCTTTACCAATCAGAATAGAAGCAATCCTTGTAGCCAATCTACCAAGAATCTGATCCTTAGCATCAATTATATACCACTCTCTATTTATATCTTCTTTTTTAGTCCACTCTGTCTTGTACTTCATTCTTTGATATATATAATTTAAAGACCTGATCTAGATTTAGCTCTCTCTTTATTAACAGCTCCTACTTTCTTAGATACCGATTTCTTAGACCCAACATTCAAAAGATTCTTCCTCTCAAGCTTTTTACTTTCCACTTCTTTCTCTTCTTCAACATCATCTTTCTTCTTCTCAACTTTCTTAACCTTCTTTACCTTTAACCCATCTATTACTATCTGAGAAACCTCTGAATTATCACCCTCTCGAAAACCAATCTTTCTAACAACCACCTTACTATTTTCTTTCTTAGAAAACTCTACAAACTTCTTCACTAACTCCTTATCACCAAGTATTACTTGTAATTCTCTTCTAAGATTTAAATCTCCATCCTTAGCATTCTTAACCTTGTGCATTAAAGACTCTAACTCCCCCTTTACTACTTTAGCTTTAGCAGTACTAGTCTTTATACTACCACTATGTACCAAAGATCTAATCTGGTTCTTTATCAATGCCTTTCTGTGAGCCATAGTTCTACCTAGTTTTTTAGTCTTAATCCTTTTATACATTCTAATTACTCACTCTTTATATTAATTCCATACTGATTTAAAAGCTCTACTACCTCATTAAGCGATTTGTTACCAAATCCAGAAAGAGAAAGTAAGTCATCAACAGTAACACTCTTTAAATCTCCTAATGTCTTGTATCCACCAGCTAGCAATCCTGTCTTAGATCTCTTTGAAATCTGTAAATCTTCAATTCTTAAATCATTTGCCTCATCATATTCCTCTTCTACAACCTCTTCTATTTCTACAGTATTAATCTCCTCTTCTCTCTGCTCTACCTCTTTTTTAGAAATACCCATAGCGATCATAACCTTACCTGCAAATTCCTGTAATATCTTAGCTGATTCTAAAAGAGCCTCTTTTGGAGTAATACTACCATCTGTTTCTACCTCTATTAAAACTGCATCCAAGTCTGTCTCTTGACCCTTACGAGTCTGTTCAACACTCATACTTACTCTCTCTATTGGTGTAAAATCACAGTCTAGAGGAATCATTCCTCCCTCTTCTCTATCAATATGTCCTGCATCTCTATATCCAATTCCTGATTCTACAGTTAACTCCATTACTAACTCTGCAGATGCATCTGTTAGATTTGCAATTACAATATCTGGTGTAGCAACTGTAACACCTGCTTCTACCTCTATATCTGATGCCTTAACAACACCCTTTCCTTTAGCAGAAATCTTACATACCTTTGCATCCTCAGAATCAACTCTAAACTTAACCTGCTTAAGATTAAGAATTATTGTTGTTAAGTCTTCCTTTACTCCATTTATTGTAGAGTACTCATGCTTTGCCCCCTTAACTTTTATTCCTGTTACTCCAGAACCCTTTAAACTTGAGTAAAGAATCCTTCTTAACGCATTACCTAATGTCTGACCGTAACCTCTTGGTAAAGGAGAAATATCGTAAAGACCAATATTTCCTTCTTCCTTCTTTATACTTACTTTTATATCTTTAAATGCTTCCATGATTTATTTAAAACAAATTATTATCTAGAGTAGAACTCTATGATGAGGTTCTCACGAATACCCTCATCTATTTCATCCCTAATTGGTAATCTTGCTACCTTTACCTTAATATCCTTAGATTCTATCCACTCTGGAACAGGGAAGAATTTCTCAGATGGCGCAAGAGATGCTTTCTTTAATTCTAATGAATCTCCCTCTCTCATCTCGTAAGAAGGGATTGTGAATTTCTGACCATTTAAAAGAACATGACCATGTACTACATACTGCCTTGCAGCTGATCTAGAAGGTGCTAAACCTGCTAAATACAGTACATTATCCATTCTTAACTCTAACAATCTTAAAAGTTCAAGACCCTTATCTGTATTGTAAACCTTAGACCTTCTATCTGCTTCCAAGTAAACATTCTTAAACTGTTTCTCTCTTAAACCATATGTTCTTTTTACCTTCTGCTTCTCTCTAAGCTGTATTCCATAGTTAGAAAGTCTTGTTCTTCTTTTACTACCATGCTGTCCTGGTACAAAAGGTTTCCTCTTCAAACCACTCTTTTCAGAAAATGATCTTGAACCTTTAAGGTGTAATTCTACACCCTCTCTTCTACTTAATCTTTCTTTTGGTCCTGTATATCTACCCATTTAAAATATTTACAAATATTATTAATTACTTTCTAGGTGCTTTTCTTGGTCTACAACCATTGTGAGGAATAGGGGTTCTATCCACCAATGTAGTAATCTTTAAGCCTGCAGAATCTAAACCCTTAACTGCAGCATTTCTACCTGCTCCTGGTCCACTAACAATTACTCTAACATCCTTTAATCCATATTTCCTTATTGCTTTCTCTGCTGCATCACTTGCTGCTTTAGTAGCTGCAAATGCAGTACTTCTTTTAGCACCTTTAAAACCTACTACACTAGGACTACCCTGTACTAATACCTCACCATTTGTATCTGTAATTGAAATGATTGTATTGTTAAAAGTAGATTGTACTGTAACAATACCAGATGACACACTCTTTTTTGCTTTCTTTTTACTAATTGCCATATTATGCTAAGTCTTTTCTAATTTACGATTTAAACCACCTACAGGTCTACTCTTACCTTTTCTAGTATGTGCATTATGTCTTGTTCTTTGACCTCTAACAGGTAAACCAAGCTTATGCCTTATACCCCTGTAGCTCTTAATATCCTTTAATCTCTTTATTGCTCTAAAGATCTTCTGTCTTAACTCTCCCTCTACTTGATAGTTTTTATCTAAGTATGCTCTTACTAAATCTAGCTGTGATTCATCTAAATCTCTTACGAAGGTATTACCATCTATCTTAACTTCCTCACAGATTCTCTTTGCTGATTGCTCACCAATACCATATATGCTCATTAAAGAGACCCACAGTCTCTTATCATTTGGTATTTCTATTCCAGCTACTCTTGCCATATATATTAATTAAATATATTTAAATATCTTAACCTTGTCTTTGCTTATGCTTAGGGTTCTTTTTACAGAACACATATACACGACCCTTCCTTCTAACAGTGTAACAATCTGCACATCTTTTTTTTACTGAAGCCTGTACTTTCATTTTTATTTCATTCTATATGTTATTCTACCCTGTGTTTTGTCATACGGAGTCATCTCAATCTTCACCTTATCTCCCTCTAAGATACGAATGTAGTGCATTCTCATCTTACCAGAAAGATATCCTATTACTTCGTGTTTAGTACCATTTACATCAATTTCAACTAGAAATTTAGTATTAGGTAAACACTCCTTTACCTCACCTTCAAATTCATAAACTTTCTTTGTATCTACAGTCATATATCGACTTCCGTGTAACTAAATAGAGTCCTGTGCATTATATCAAAAGTATAAGCTTTTTTCAAAGATTTAAAGCTATTTTCCCTTGAAATATCACTAAAAACCCTACAAAGACGAGTTAAGCATATCAAAAAGAAAAGATTTTTACAACCCCAGTTTCAATACTACTTCTTTATGTATTTCCTCTATGCTTGGATTTGCATCTATCTCAATTAATATACCCCTAGATCTGTAAGTATCAAGTATTGGACCAATAGTTCTGTTGTATTCCCTAATCCTATTCTTTATTCTATCTGGTTGATCATCTTCTCTTTGTACTAGCTTAGTACCACATTTATCGCAGTATCCCTTTACTTTCTCTATTTTGAATTTCTCATGATATGTAGTATCACAGTTAGGGCATACCCATCTAAGAGCCATTCTCTCTATTGCAGCCTCTTCAGAAA
>DHVL01000043.1 GCA_002412645.1 Candidatus Dojkabacteria bacterium UBA5209
CCATTTCATTTGGTGAGCACGGTCTAAAATCCATGCAATCAGGCTGGATTAAATCTAGAGAGATAGAGGCAGCAAGAAGAGCAATTACAGGATCCATTAAAAGAAAAGGTAAGGTATGGATTAAGATATTCCCTCATAAACCATACACACAAAAAGGAACTAACAGTAAGATGATAGCGGGAAAAGGAGAGGTAGAGGGATATGTAGCAGTAGTTAGACCAGGTACAATGCTCTTTGAAATTAGTGGAGTAGATAGAGAGAGTGCAATGGAGGCAATGAGATTAGGAGCACAGAAGCTTTCAGTACAAACTAAATTTGTATCTAAAAAAGAGATTTAGGCTTGAGCTAACCCCATATTATTGGTAGAATACTAGCCGCTTTACATAGATAAAATATATAAAAATGGAAATGACAACAAACGAGATTAAAAAAGGAAATAAGAGAGAGTTGGAAGGGGTTGTTGTAAGCAACAAGATGGATAGTACTGTAAGAGTAAGAGTAGATACTACTCAATCTCACCCAGTATATAAAAAGGTTGTTAACAAGAAAAAGATATTCTTTGCTCATACCAAAGAGGAATTAAATATAGGAGACAAAGTAGTAATTAGAGAGGCAAAGCCATACTCTAAGAATGTTAGATGGATAGTTGTTAATAAATAAAGATGATACAGAAAGAAACAGTATTAAAAATAGCAGATAACAGTGGAGCAAAGCTAGGAAAGATAATTGGAATACCTGGATATTCTAAGATTAGATATGCAGGATTAGGAGACACTGTTAAAATCTCTGTTCAAAAAGTCTTACCTAATAGTGGGGTAAAAAAACATGAGGTATTAACAGCAGTAATAATTAGGGTACACAAAGAGCATAAAAGACAGGATGGCTCATATATTAGATTTGATGATAATGCAGCGGTAGTAATAGATAACAAAAGGAATCCTAAGGGTTCTAGAATATTTGGACCAGTAGCAAGAGAATTAAAAGAGAAGGGTTTTGATAAGATTGTATCTCTAGCACCTGAGGTATTGTAATTTAAAGATAAGAAACATGAAGATTAAAAAAGGAGACACAGTAAAAGTATTGTATGGAAAAGATGCTGGTAAGCAGGGTAAGGTTGTTGCTGTAGATATGAGAAAGAATCGTATTGTTGTAGATGGAGTAAATATATACAAAAAACATGTAAAGGGAGATGGTAGAACAAGAACATCTGAGATAGTAAATATTACTAAATCAATGGATGTATCTAAGGTAATGTTGGTATGTAATAACTGTGGGAAGAGTACTAGAGTTGGAATAAGAAGAGAGGGAGATAATGTAGTAAGAGTATGTAAGAAATGTGGTAAGGATATAGAGATAGTAAAAGAAGTAGAGAAGAAAGAAGTAGAAAAACCAAAGAAGAAAGCTACTACTAAAAAGACAACTACAAAGAAAACAGCTAAGAAAGTAACTAATAAAAAAGAAAGTAAATAAAAATGGCAAGATTAAGAGAAGAATATAATAACAAAATAAGAAAAGAGATGATGAAAGAGTTTGGATATACTAATGTAATGGAAGTACCAACTCTTAAAAAGATAATTGTAAATGTAGGAGCAGGTGCTGCAGTATCTGAAGCAGAAGCTCTTGAGGATATAGTTGGTATAGTTACACAGATAACAGGTCAGAAGCCAATAGTTAATAAAGCAAGAAAAGCAGTATCTGCTTTTAAGATTAGAGAAGGAATGGATATAGGTGTTTCTGTAATCTTAAGAGGTGATAGAATGTGGGAGTTCTTTGATAAGCTAGTAAATATTGTATTTCCTAGAGTCAAAGATTTCAGAGGATTAGATGTTAAGGCATTTGATGGTTCTGGTAATTACTCAGTAGGAATAGAAGATCACACAGTATTTCCTGAGATAGATGCAAACAATATTAGAAGAGTAAGAAGTTTACAGGTAGTAATAGTTACTTCTGCAAACGATGATAAGGGTGGAAAGTTACTTTTAGATAAATTTGGGTTCCCATTTAAAAAAGATGTCAACAGAAGCTAAGGAGCATAAAGCAAGACAATTAAAGATAAAGTCAAAGTATAGAACAAGAGTGTATAACAGGTGTGAGCTTTGTGGTAGATCAAGAGGATACATAAGACATTACGGAATATGTAGAATCTGTTTTAGAAAATTAGCTAGTGAGGGTCAAGTACCTGGAGTTAAAAAAGCAATTTGGTAATTTTTAAAGAAAATTTTTTGGTAATTTATTAATAACAAACAATGAACGATTTAGTAGCAGACTTTTTAGCAAGAATGCAAAACGGAATACAAAGGAATAGAGAGTCAATATTAGTACCAGCAACAAAAATGAATGGTGAGATTGTTAAGGTATTAAAGAGTGAAGAAATGATTGAAGATTTTAAAGAGGAAGGAAACAATATAGAGGTGTTTGTTAAATATGATGAATCTGAACCAATGGTAACAAGATTTGAGAGAGTAAGTAGTCCTGGTCAAAGGATATACATTAGTAGTAAAGAGATAGTTCCAATAATGAATGGAAGAGGTATATCAATAATCTCTACATCAAAAGGACTAATGACTGGATCAGAAGCTAAGAGTAAGAACTTAGGTGGAGAATTAATCTGTAAAATTTGGTAATACAAAAAATGTCTAGAATAGGATTAGAGCCAATAACAATAGAAGAAGGAATAGATGTAAAAGTAGAGGGGAAGAAAGTTACTATCTCAGGTTCTAATAAAGAGACTGTAGTTGAACTACCAGAGAAAATCTCTGTAGAGGTAAAAGATGGTCAGGTATTAGTATCTAGAAGTGATGATGAGAAGTTTAGTAAATCACTACACGGAACATTTAGAGCAATAATAGCTAATGCAATAAAGGGGATAAAAGAGGGATTTGAGAAAAGATTAGAATTAGTAGGTGTAGGATACAGAGCTAGAATGGAAGGAACAACATTAGTAATGAGTCTAGGTTGGAATCACCCAATCAAAGTAGAGACTCCAGAAGATATGACAATTGAAGTACCGGAGGAAACAAAGGTAGTAATAAAAGGACATGATAAACAGAAAGTTGGTCAGTTAGCAGCAAAGATAAGAGCTATGAGAAAACCAGAACCATATAAAGGTAAAGGTATAAGATATGAAGGAGAGTATGTAAGGAAAAAGAGTTCTAAAGCAGCAGTAACTGCATAATTGTTAATAAAAGAATATGAAACACACTAAGACAGAAAAAAGAGAAAGAAGAAAGATGCACATCAGGAAGAACTTAAGTGGTACTTCTGTTAAACCAAGGGTATTTGTATTCAAAAGTAACAAATATTTCTATGCGGGTGTAGCAGATGACGAGAAGAGTATTGTATTAATGAGTAAGATGTCAGATAAGAAAGAGTCAGAGATAGTAAAGATGGCTAAAGTATTTGCAACTGATTTAAAGAAAAAGAAAATAGAGGTAGCAGTATTTGATAGAAGTGGATACAGATATCATGGTTTAATAGCTGCTTTTGTAGAGGAATTAAGAAATAATGGAATTAAGATTTAGTTAAACAAATAAATGTTTGATAGAAGTAACAATCAAAAAGAAAGACCAAATTACGACAAAAAGACTGTCTCTATTAGAAGGGTAGCAAAGGTAACAAAGGGAGGAAAGAGACTTAGATTTAGTGCTATGGTTGTAGTAGGAGATCATAATGGATCTGTAGGAGTAGGATTGGGTAGAGGAGTAGATACTAAGAGTGCAGTAGAGAAGGGAGAGAGAATCGCAGCTAAGAAGATGAGAAAGATTCAACTAGCAGGTGATACAATTCCTCATGAGGTTACTCACAAACAGGGTGCAGCAAAGGTATTGCTTAGACCTGCAAGACCAGGTACTGGTGTAATTGCTGGTTCATCTGTCAGAACTGTATTAGAATTAGCAGGTATTGATAATGTATATGGTAAGTTACTTGGTACTACAGATGCAATAGCTTCAGCATATGCAACATATGAAGCATTAAAGTCCCTTAGAAATACTAGAGTACTTTCTAAGATGAAGAATATGAGAGATAGAGTAGAGGCTAAGAAAGAAACAGATAAAGAGAAAAAGATTAAAGATGAGAAGAGAAGAGCAGCTAAAAGAGCTGAGAGGAAAGATGATAGAAAAAGAGATAGTGGTAGAAGAGATAATAGAACAAATAGAAGACCTGTTAAGAAGACAGAGAAGAAATAAAGTATTAAATAAATAACATGCATTTAGAGAGTATTCCAAAAAGAAACAAAAGAATAGGAAAGGCAAAAAGACTTGGTAGAGGGTATGGTTCTGGAGTTGGAGGACACACCGCTACAAGGGGTATGAAAGGTCAAAAGTCCAGAGCAGGTCATAAATCTCTACTCTTCTTTGAGGGAGGTAATGTACCATTCTTTAGAAGAATGCCTAAGAAGAAAGGTTTTAATCAGACTAATAAAATAGAAGCTACCGCTATTAACCTTGATATATTAAATGAGAACTTTAAATCAGGAGAGGTAGTAAGTATTGAATCACTTAAAGAGAAAGCACTAATTGCTCAAAGAACACCTGCTGTAAAAATACTTGGTAGTGGAGATATCAGTAAGAAGATTGTAATAGATGGTATCCCTGCATCGCAGAGTGCTAAAGAAAAAGTATTGAAAGCAGGGGGTACAATAAAGTAACCTCAAAAGATATGAACAAATATATCGAAATTGTTCGAAGAATCTTCAGAACAGAAGAGATTCGAAAAAAAATAATATTCTCATTAATAATACTGCTTGCATATAGATTTTTGGCTGCTATTCCAGTAGTGGGTATACCTGCAGACGCTATTCAACTTCTTTTTGAAGGTAGTAGTTTTGGAGATATGCTTTCTACAGTATCTGGTGGAGTATTAGAAACAGCCTCTATCGCAGCAATAGGATTAAGTCCATATATTAATGCTTCTATCATATTCCAATTACTTGGTAGTGTAATTCCTAAGATAGAGGAATTAAGAAATGAAGGACCAGAGGGTAGAAAACAGATTAGTATGTATACCCGTTTACTAACAGTACCTTTAGCAATAATGCAATCTTTTGTAATATATTCAACTTTAAGAGGTTTTGGTCTAGTAGGTCAATTAGAGATATTAGAATTAGTAGTAATGGTTTCTACATTAACTGCTGGCTCAATACTTGTA
Source organism: Candidatus Dojkabacteria bacterium UBA5209 (assembly GCA_002412645.1). Taxonomy (GTDB): domain Bacteria; phylum Patescibacteriota; class Dojkabacteria; order SC72; family SC72; genus UBA5209. The sequence goes on from DHVL01000043.1 coordinate 5,149, forward strand.
ATGTGGTTTGCAGAATTAACATCAGAAAGTGGTGTGGGAGGAGGTTCTTCTTACCTAATCTTTCTAGGCATTATTGCTGGTATTCCAGGAACACTTAGCTCTAACTTTACATTAATGGATACGTTCCAGAAGGTTGTATTTATTGTAATAACATTGTTGTTAATAATATCTGTGGTATATGTCACAGAAGCGCAACGTAGAGTAAAAGTTCAATACTCTCGAAGGGTAAGAACAGGTGGTGCAATGGATAGCTACATTCCAATCAAGTTAGTTCAATTCGGAGTTATGCCTGTAATCTTTGCAGTATCTTTACTCTCATTTCCACAACTGATTGGTAAGTTCATACTAAGTAGAGATATGGGTGATGGGATAATAGATTTTACTACTAAGGCAATGGCCTTAATAGAGAATCCATATTTTAATAATGCATTTACATTCTTCCTAATCGTAGGTTTTGCATTCTTCTACCTTACTGTTGTATTTAAGACAGACGAGTTAGCAAAGAATCTGCAAAAGCAAGGAGGCTTTATACCTGGTATTAGACCAGGTCCTAATACATCTAAATATCTTAAGACCGTAGCATTTAGATTGGCTACAGTAGGTGCAATATTTTTAGGATTAATTTCCATATTACCTAACATATTCATATCACTTAATCTAATGACAGCTACAGTTATCACAGGTACAGGTCTCTTAATCATGGTAAATGTAGTCTTAGATATCAGAAGGCAGGTTGCTTCTATGATTGTAGTTAGAGATTACGATAGGTACCTTTAGCTCTTTTAATTTTGTGATATCATTAGCTAATTAATATATATTAATCATCGTTGTATGAAAACAGTACTCTTTCATGGACCATCGGGAAGTGGTAAAGATACACAGGTAGAATTACTTAAAGAGAAGTATGAGTTTGAAGGAATTGCTACGGGGGAGATGTTTAGAGCAATGTATAAACAGGCAGATTTGGAAGCTATAAAGGCTTACAACTACTGGTCTAAAGGACAGTGGGTACCAAATGAACTTGTATATAGTATGTTAAATAAATGGGTTATGCAGTTTGATAAAGAGAAGAATTGGGCTTTTGTATCAGTAGTAAGAGATCCAGGTCAGATAGAGATGTTTGATGCAACGTTAGAAACAGCAGGTAGAAAGTTAGATCACTTTGTACATTTTACTCTTTCTGAAGAGGCTGCAATAGAGAGGATGGCTCTTAGATGGGTATGCCCTAACTGTGATACTACATATCATGAGAAATTCAAAATAGAGAAAGTAAAGGGATACTGCGATAAATGTGGTACTAAGCTAGTACAAAGAGAAGATGATCAACCAGATAGGATAAAGAATAGGATTAGGGAATACAATAGAACTATTGGTCCAATACTTGATA
>DHVL01000051.1 GCA_002412645.1 Candidatus Dojkabacteria bacterium UBA5209
TAATATATCCTCCTGTACAGATATCTAATTTAAAACCTAAAAAGGAAAGAGATTCATATTTTGTATCAGGAGCTCCATTTGAAGAGAACAAAGGGGGAGAGTTTCTCTTTGAGTGTGCAAAAGAGCTTAAATTTAATCTCAAGGTTATCGGTACTTCTTCTAGATTAAAAAAGTTTAAGAGAAGATATTCTAAGGTAGGAAATATTGAATTTCTAGGAAGGGTAAGTGATAAAGAGAAAGAGAATATACTTGCTAATGCAAAGGGATATATCGCTACTGGTATAGAGGATTTTGGTATATTTCTTGTAGAAGCTATGTCTTTTGGTACTCCTGTTTTAGCATACTATGCTGGTGGGTATATGGAGAGTGTAATAGAGGGGGTAAGTGGGGTGTTTTTTAAAGAAAGAGATATACAGAGTTTTAAGAAAGCATTAAAGAGTTTTAATGCTAAGAAGTGGGACTATATTAAAATTCAATCTACTGTATCAAAGTTTAGTAAAGAAAGCTTTAAAAAAGAGTTAGAGAAGGTTATATTGAAAAATATCTAATACCTTGTTATTATACATATTAGGCCTAGATAGCTCAGTTGGTAGAGCATCTGTCTGAAGAACAGAGGGTCCTCAGTTCAAATCTGAGTCTAGGCACCATGCGAGAGTAGTTCAGTTGGCTAGAACGACACATTGCCAATGTGTAGGTCGCGGGTTCGAACCCCGTCTCTCGCTCCAGATTCTTTTTACTTCCTTATTCTTTGTATTACTTTTTTCTTACTTTTGTAAAGGAAGTATGTTAATGTACTGGCTATTATTAAAGCAATTACCCCCTTATCTATCGTATTAAGATATTTTTGTATCTCATCCCAGTTATGACCAGCTTGTGCCCCTATTACTGAAAGAAGTATTGTATACAGAAACATACCTAAAAATACTGCAACAGAAAATTGTAATATTCCTGTTTTTACATATCCTGCTGCTATACTAGCTACCACTCTTAACCATGGTATTAATCTTGTTAAGAAAATATATATGAAAGAATGTTTTCGTATTTTTTTCTTACTCTTTTCAATACTCTTTGTATCTATTCTTAAAAAGCTACCTTTACCATTTAACCATTTGTAAAGAACGTCTTCTGTAAAGAGATATCCTAAGAAGTACGTAGGTATACCTCCAACTACTGAACCAATACTCGCAACAAGAGCTATTAACCACATAGAGCTTTCTTCTGTCGCAGAGAAAAGGGTAATTACTACCTCTGTGGGAAAGAGTCCTAAAGCAGAGAGAAATACTCCCCAATATCCCATGTCTACCAATATCTCAACAGTTTTTGTTAGTAAAAAATCAATCATTTGTATTTAGAATAGTAGCAGATATTTCTAAAGGTTTGAATTCTCTTCCAAAATATCTGTATGTGAGATAAACTTTTTGTATGCAAGTTTCTAATTCTAAATCATATGCTTTTTTAAATAGGTTGAGTCGTGTATCTGTAATTGTATTTTTAAAAAAGTACTCCCCAATATTTATTACTCTGTTTCTTTTTTTACTTTCTAATGTTTTTGGTCTTTGGAATGTTAGAAATATACAGTTTGAACTAAAGGAAGAGAGTAATATTAATGAGCTAGAATTAGAGGAAAAAGTAAGCTCTTTTAAAGGAGAGAATATCTTTTTACTAACACCACAAGAGGTAAAAGAAACTCTTTTGGAAGAGAATGGATATATCAAGGAAGCATATGTAGAGAAGAAAATACCTTCTACATTGTATATTAAGGTAGAGGAATATACTCCCTTGTATATTGGCTACTCGTCAGAGAGGTGTGTATTGTACTCAAGTGAGGGTTTTCGTATTAGAGAGATATGTAAGGAGTGTTTAGAGGAGTGTACTGACGATTCGTTGGTTGGTATTAGTAGTAACACTCTATTGGAGAGTAGTAAGAGGTTGATATATATTGATGAGATACAAAAGATTAGTAAACTTTTAGATACCTTTGGTTTTAATATTAAAAAGATTGAGATAGGGGAAGGGGTTAGTACATTTACTGCTACTGATCATACATTTACTTTTGATATGAGTTATAATCTAGATATACAGCTTAATAGGATGTATTTAGTTGGTAAAAGGATTAATAGTGAGAGTATGGAATTTACTTCTCTAGACTTACGATTTGAGAGACCTGTAATGAAATTAAAGTAGAAGTTTATTGACATAAAGGGAGTACTTTGACAGAATTGGTAAAAGTTCTTGCTAAGGGAACGGTTTTTGACTATATTATATAGAGATAGATAGATATAGATCTTTAATTTAAAGTAAAATTAGACTGCCGAAAAATATGGCACGTAAAATCATAACAGCAATAGATGTTGGTTCTTCTAAGATTACTACAGTTATTTCTTCTGTAGAGGAAAACCAAGCCCCATCAGTCATTGGGGTGTGTTCTTACCCAAGTAAAGGTATTAAAAAGGGAGTAGTTGTTAATATCGATGATGCAACTACAGCAATATCTGAGAGTGTAACAGCGGCAGAAAGAATGGCTGGTGTAACAGTTTCAGATGTTTTTGTTTCGATTAATGGAGAGGCAGTTACAAGCCTTAACAATAAGGGAGTGGTAGCAGTAGCTAGTTCAGAGATTACCATTGATGATACATACCGAGCTATTGAGAATGCACGTACTCTTTCCTTACCTGAGAATCTCAACCCTATACATATCATTCCTAGAGAATTCGTAGTAGACAATCAAGGTGGTATTAAATATCCAATTGGTATGTCTGGTAGTAGATTAGAGGTAGAAACTCATATAATTACTGCTCCTAATTCATATTGGCAGAATTTAAAGAAATGTGTAGAGCAATTAGGTTTGAATGTATATGATGTTGTATTTGCTGGATGGGCTTCTTCCCTTTCAGTACTTACTGATACAGAGAAAGAATTGGGTGTAACTCTTTTAGATATTGGTGCTGGTACTACAACCATTTCAATATTCCAAGAGGGTTCCATTACTTACAGTAGTACAATTTCTTTGGGAGGTATTAATATTACCAGTGATATCGCTATCGGTTTACAGGTTTCTTTAGAAGATGCTGAAAAGATTAAAGTACATATGACTGATTTACTTGAGAACAAAGGTAGATCTAAAAAGCTAGGTAGTGATTCTACCCCTGCTCTTCTTAGAAAGGTAGAAGATGAGAAACCNNAAACAGAGTAAAGAAGATGAGATAGATCTCTCTATATTAGATATTCCTGGAAAGAAGATATCTAAAGATATGTTAAGAAAGATTGTAGAGGCTAGATGTGAAGAGGTATTTGAATTAGCTAGGGAGAATGTTTCAAGGGCTGGGTTTGATATCGCTATGCCAGCGGGTATTGTACTTTCTGGAGGTTCATCTCTTTTGAAGGATTTAACTAAGTTTACACAAAGTATTTTTGGTGTAGCTGCTAGAATTGGATATCCTTCAGGATTAAGTGGTATGACAGAGGAGATCTCAGATCCTTCTTTTGCTTGTGTACAAGGTTTGATTAAGCACGCAATCGATGATGAAGTAGATGTAGATACCTCACATAGTAAGAGTGGTGGAGGTAATTTCTTTGGAAAGGTAACAAATTGGTTTAAGTCTTTGATGCCCTAAACTGTCCAGATTAAATTTAAAAGTTTGGGAGAGTTATGTTAGTTACAACAAATTTAGACCCTGTAGCCAAAATTAAAGTAGTTGGTGTTGGAGGGGGAGGCTGTAATGCTATTAATACAATGATAACCGATTATGATATATCGGGTGTTGAGTTTATGGCTTTAAATACAGATGCTCAGGCATTGAAACAATCTAAGGCACCAATAACATTGCAGTTAGGTGAAAACCTCACTAAAGGTCTTGGAGTAGGTGGAAACCATGAGATAGGGGCAGATGCAGCTGAAGAGAGTTTAGATCAAATACAGGAGCTCTTAGAGGGTGCAGATATGGTCTTTATTACTGCTGGTATGGGTGGTGGTACAGGTACAGGAGCAGCTCCAATAATTGCTGGTGTTGCAAAGAATATGGGAGCTTTAACTGTAGCTGTTGTTACAAAGCCATTTGACTTTGAAGGTAATAGAAGGAGAGAGGTTGCAGAAGAAGGAATAGAAGCACTAAGAGACAAGGTAGACACATTAATCATTGTTCCAAATCAGAGATTACTAGAGATTGCAGCTGACAATATCTCCTTTATCGAAGCTATGAAGATGGTAGATTCTGTCCTAGCTGAGGGTGTTAACAGTATTTCTAATTTAATTAGTCAAACAGGGTATATTAATGCAGACTTTAATGATGCTAAATCAGTTATGCTTAACTCTGGTACAGCATTAATGGGTATTGGTAGAGCATCTGGTGAAAACAGAGCAGAATTAGCAGCACGTGCTGCAACTACAAGTCCACTACTAGATATGTCTATTGAGGGTGCTACTGGAGTTCTTTACAATGTTGTTGGTTCTGATTTAACACTTCCTGAAATTAGTCTTGTTTCTGAACTCATTAAAGAGGCAGTTGATCCATCAGCTAATATTAAATTTGGTGCTCAGATTGACCCTGAATTAGAGGAGGAGATTGTTATTACAATAGTGGCTACTGGTTTCGATGAAAATAAGCAGGTATATACAAAACAGCTAAAAGATGAAGATGATGATGAAGCAGTAGGTCTAGGAGGTATTCCTTTCAAATCAAATATATTTAAGAAAGAGGAAGAAGATGAGAAGGAAGAGAACTACTTTGATGATGAAGAAATAGAGGATGAGAAGGAAGAAGAGAAAGAGCCAAAAGAAGAAGTTCAGAAGGGAGCTACTAAGAGAGTAGAGATAGATATGGACGATGATTTTGACGATCCTTTAGACAAACCTGCATTCATGAGAAGAATGTTTAAGGGTAAAAAGGAGTAAGTAGTGAAGATAGAGGTTGTTGTAAAAACAAACTCTCAGAAAGCAGAAATATCCCATTTAAAAGGTAATACCTATTCAGTTAGGCTTTGCTCTGCTCCACATGAGAATATTGCTAATGAGGAGTTAATAGAGGTCCTTTCTGAGTACTTCCAATATCCTAAAAGCTCTATTAAAATACTACGAGGTTTAAAGAGTAAAATAAAGTTAGTAGAGATAGAGTGAAGATACAAAGGAAAGAAAAAAAGAAATTACATATTGATTTAGCATTACTTTTACCAATACTTTTTCTTTGTTTGATAGGGATAGTAGCACTACTTTCAACTGTTATTACTACTGATGGTACATTTGGAGATATGTCTATTATCAACAAGCAACTGATATTTATCTTGTTTGGACTTGGTATATACTTCCTTATGTCGGTTGTAAACATCTCTGTTTTTAGAGAGTGGCAAATAGTACTTCTTGTATATATTCTTACACTAATACTCCTAATCTTAGTGTTAGTAATAGGACCTGTTGTTAATAATGTACAAAGATGGTTAGTAGTTGGTGGAGTACAGATACAGCCTTCTGAGATTGCAAAATTTACTGTAATACTAACCACAGCTGCAGTACTTTCTATGAAGGATAAGTACAATGAGTGGTTTCTTTTCTTAATATCATTCCTACTAACAGCGCCTCTGGTTGTTTTAATATATATGCAACCTAGTGGTAGTATGTCCATACTAACCCTAATTATATGGTTTCTAGTTGCTTTTACAGGATTAAATAATCAATTAAGGAATAGCATATTGCTAGTGATAATAGGGAGTATTACTCTGACCTTTTTCTTAATTAGTGTTACTGGTAATTGGATGTTTCTCTTAATATCTCTAGTTGGTATAGTTTTTGCTATTTTTGGTTTCTACTACAGAGATAGCTGGAAGGTATTCATTGTGGGTGCAGTAGGTGTCAGTATAGCTCTGGGGCTTTTCTCTACTGTTTTGTACAGTAATATTCTTAGAGATTACCAAAAGGATAGGATAGAGGTATTTCTCAATCCTACAGGCGATACTCAAGATTTAGGCTTTAATGTTAATCAGGCAAGAATAGCTATTGGTTCTGGTCAGATCTTTGGTAAAGGTTTTGGTAATGGTACTCAAAGTAAGAGAAATTTTCTTCCTGAGCATCAGACAGACTTCATATATGCATCCTTTGCAGAAGAGTTTGGTTTAGTAGGCTCACTTTTTCTATTAGCTCTATTTGGTGTCATTATTACCAGAGGTTTGGTTGTATCAGTAAATAATGTAGATAACCCCTTCTTTGTTATGCTTACAGTTGGTATCACCATGAAAATACTTCTAGAGGTGTTTATCAATATCGGTACCAATACAGGAGCTATACCTGCTACTGGTATTCCTTTACCTTTAATTAGTGCAGGAGGTAGTATTACTGTTATGACTCTATTCTCTTTAGGGGTAATTCAAAGTATAATGAATGACAATCTTAAGAAAGATAAAAAGGGTAATATAATTGACAATTATGAATTTATAAATTAAAATCCACTCGTTATGGTTAAATCTAAAGAAAATACAAAGTTTGCAGTTATCAAGATATCTGGAGTACAGCTCAAGGTTTTTGAAGGTAAAGAGTATGAAGTAAACAAGATAGAGGGAGCTAAGGGTGACACTATTGAAATTAAAGATGTACTTCTTGTTTCAGATGGAGAGGAGACTAAGGTAGGTACACCACTAGTAGAGGGTGCTAAGGTTGTATTAGAGATTACTTCTCAAAAGAAAGATGACAAGATAAAGGTATTTAAGTATAAAGCAAAATCTAGATACAGAAAGACTCAAGGCCACAGAGCATTAATAACAAGAGTTTCTGTTAAATCAATTGCTTAAAATGCGATATTTCTTCCAATCAGGTACTTTTCAAGACCTCTCTTATGCAGAGCTACTTTGTGTATTAGAATCATATGGTATATCAAAAGATAGTTTAAAGAATGTAGGAGGAGGAATTTACTTACTTGAAAATAATAATATTAAGGAGGATGTAGTTAAGAAGATATTTGGTAGGTTAGGTGGATATATTAGATTTGGTATTGTAGTTGAGGATTTAGATTCTTTCTTACCTTCATTTAACGATTTTAAAAAGATTACCTTCGGTATTTCCTTTATTAGTAATGAAGGTGGTGATAGGCAAAGTATTGTTAAGCTTTCTAATGATGTTAAGAGATATTTTAAGAGTTTGGGAATATCTTCTAGATTTTTAATACCAAAAGAGAATCAATTAAATGAGGCTCAGATTAGGAATAATGATTTGTTAGAAGAAGGGTTTGAGTTTTGTATATTTGATACTACCAATGGTCAAATGTATGGTAGAACAGTTGCTGTTCAAGATGTACAAGGGTTTGTACATAGGGATTTGGATAAGCCGGTATCTGATTACGAAATGGGAGTACTACCTCAGAAGTTAGCTCGTATGATGTGTAATTTAACATCTCAAAAAGATGGAATATTGTGGGATCCTTTCTGTGGTAGTGGTACTGTTTTAATGGAGGCCTCTTTACTTGGTTTTGATATTTTAGGTACTGATGTTGATACACAGGCTATACAAAATACAGACAAAAACATACAGTGGTTAAGAGATGAGGGACTAATTACTGGAATTAAATATAATCTTTTTCCATTAGATATACATAATGTTGAGAAAAGAATAGTAAAAGATTTAAAGAGAACGGGTATAAACAGTGTAGTATGTGAGCCTTTTATGGGACCTGCTCAAAGAAAAGAGTTAACTGAGAGTAAAGCAGAGATACTGTTAGAGGATGTACAACAGCTATATATTTCTCTTTTTAAGATATTAAATGAAATAGCTAGAAGTGGTTTTAAGGTTGTACTTGTAATACCTTCATACAAGACATTAAAAGGTGAAAGAACTATTAATATATCCCAGTTTGCAGAGAAGAAATGGGATGTTTTGAACAAAAAATATACAAAAGGGGACTTGAAATGGAGGAGAAATAATAGTATTATCACAAGGAATATTTTTATACTATCCAAAAGATAATATTTAATTTAAATACACAGAGAAATGTCACATGTTGTAGGAGCAGGTAGTGTCACAATGGGAGGTAATGTTGCCGGTAAGAGACTCGGTGTTAAAAAGTACGAAGGAGAGAATGTAAAATCTGGAAACATTATCGTTAAGCAGAGAGGTTCTGTGTATCACCCAGGTAAGAATACATATATGTCTAAGGATTACTCTATTCATGCTAAGACTGATGGTATTGTAAAGTTTAGACGTATGAGTGGTTTTAAGAGAGGACAGTTCTATATCGATGTGGTAGAATCTCTTTAAGAGATGGCCAAACAACATTTTATCCAAATAGAGAGTAAGAATGCTTTACTTGAACTACTGAAAGAGGGTAGGGAATTCGAGCGTATATATTTGGCTAGTACTGCTTACAGAGATGATAAGACTAAAGAGATTGTAGAGTTAGCTTCCCAGAAAAAAATCCCCATTATCAGAGTACCAAGGAAAACATTAACGAGAAGATTAAAGGCTTCAAATTCTGAGAGTGTTGTAGGTATGATGATTTCTCAAAATCATTGGTCATTGGATGAACTGTTAGAAAGTATATACTCCGAGAACAAGATGCCTTTCTTTTTGGTATTGGATAACTTGAAGTATAGTCAAAATATTGGTGCTATTATGCGTACTGCTTTTGCAGTTGGTGTTAATGGTATTATCACAGCCCCTTCCGATGTTAGCTTTATCAATGATGAAAGTATGAGAATATCTATGGGTGCTGTTGAGAGAATACCTCTTGTTGAAATGAGTCTGTTTGCTGCTGTAAAAGAGCTTCAAAAGAATGATATCAAGGTCTTTGCAATACATATGGATGGAGAAACATACTACGAGAGTGATCTTAAGGGACCATCTGCATTTATAGTTGGTGCTGAAGATGTGGGTATTTCTACAGGTATGTTAGAGAGAGCAGATAAAACGATCTCTATTCCTATGAGAGAGGGAATAGGTTCTCTTAATGTTAGTGTTAGTGCTGCGGTCTTAATGTATGAGAAATTAAGACAAGAGGTTACTATTAAATAACCTTTTGACCGTCTACTCCAAATTTTTTAAGTATGTCATCTAAATCTGATTTGGTAAGATATCTAATCTGTATCCTTCCTCCCTTACTCATCTTCTTTACCGTTGTTGAGTACCCTAGTTTCTTAGTAAGCTCTTCTCCATACAGTAGTAGTTCTGGATGACTAGTTTGTATTCTTTTGTATTTAGCTGTTTTACCGTAGTTAATCTTTCTTACTAATGCCTCTGTTTGTCTTACACTTAATCCTCTCTTAATTACAATATCTGTAGCAGCTATTAATGATTCTTCATCTCTAATTCCAAGTAATGCTCTTGCGTGTCCTTCACTAATGGTTTCATTTAGTACTACCTCTTTTACTTCGTCAGGTAATTTTAGTAATCTAATTTTGTTTGTAATTGTTACTCTATTTAATCCTACCTTTTGAGCTATTTCATCTTGAGAGAGACCAAATTCGTCCTGTAATTGAATAAAGGAGTTGGCCTCTTCTAAAGGGTTTAGATCCTTTCTTTGGATATTTTCTATTAATGCAATCTCTAACATCTCTTGGGGAGAGGATTCCTTAATTACAATTGGTACGTACTTAAGCCCAGCAAGTTGTGCTGCTCTAAATCTACGCTCTCCTGCAATTATGAAATATTTATCAGACTCTTTATCCTTGGTTACAATTAAAGGCTGTATTACACCATGCTCTCTAATGGAGTCTGCAATACTTATTAATTCCTCTGGATCTATATTCATTCTAGGTTGGTATGGGTTAGGGGATATCTTGTTAATATCAAATTTTTCTCTGTATGAACTACTTGAGTTATCTATTTCCTTAGAATCAATGAGTGCTGCTAATCCTTTTCCTAATCTTGCTTCTGACATTTTTCTTTGTGTTAAAAATTAAAAAAATCTTTTGATAAATTCTTTTGCTAATCCACTGTATGCTAGGGCTCCACTAGATTTAGGATCATACTGGAATATAGTTTTACCATATGATGGTGCTTCAGAGAGTCTTACATTTCTAGGTACTATTGATTTAAAGGCATCATCTTTAAAAAATTCCTGTACATCACTAACTACGCTTGAAGAGAGTTTTGTTCTACTGTCATACATTGTTAAAATTACACCTCCGATGTTAAGTGAGGGGTTGATACCTTTTATTAGTTTTGATGTCTCTATGAGCTGTCCTAGGCCTTCTAGTGCGAAATATTCACACTGTATTGGTATTAGTAATTGATCTGCTGCACTTAATGCATTGATTGTTAAAAGTCCAAGAGAAGGTGGACAATCTATCATTACAATATCTATATCGTTATTTACCTTCTCTAGTGCTTTTCTAAGTAATGTTTCCCTAGATATCATATTTACCATTTCTATTTCTGCTCCTGCAAGTGAAAGATGTGAGGGTACTAAGTAGAGGTTGGGTGTAGACGTAGATACAAATACAGAGGGAATATCTGCAGAATTAACTAATACATCGTATATACTTTTATATGGTGCTTCTTCTGTAGAGTGCCAACTTTTCTTATCAAATTGCTGTGTAAATCCTATTCCTGAAGAGAGGTTAGCCTGTGGATCTAAGTCTATGAGTAGAACCTTCTTACCCTTTTTTGCTAGTGCTGCTCCCAGGTTTA
>DHVL01000026.1:0-3453 GCA_002412645.1 Candidatus Dojkabacteria bacterium UBA5209
TGCTCCTCTTGCTTTTACTTCTTGTGTAGCAGAGATTAAGTCTTTCTTGTTAATATCGTTTGATACTATTGATATTACTGGAGTTCCTTTCTCTATTAGTGCTATTACACCGTGTTTAAGCTCTCCTGCTGCAAATCCCTCGAAGTGTTTATATGATATCTCTTTTATTTTTAATGCTCCTTCTTGTGCAATATGAAAGTTTTGTCCTTTACCTAGTACAAAGAAATGTTCTTTGGTTTTTAATAGTTTAGATATCTTTTCTATTTTTTTAAGGTTGTTGTTATTAAAAAACTCTTCTAAAGAATTACTTATTAATCTTAACTCTCTTTTAGCATCTAAATATTGTCCTATTAATGTTTTAGCTAATAGATATCCAAAAGATATTTGAGAAGTAAATACTTTAGTAGAGGCTACACATATTTCAGTACCAGCGTTAGACATAAAGAAGGTATCTGAGAGTCTAGCTAATGTTGATCCTGGCATATTTATTATACTTGCTATATATGCTCCTTTATCTTTAAATATTTCTATTGCTTCTAGTGTATCTGCTGTTTCTCCACTTTGTGATATTGCTATTACAGTGTCTTTGTCAGTTATGATATCTAAATATGATTCTGTTTCGTATGATTTAATAGAGAGGGCTTTTTTCTTACTAATACTTCTTAAGTAGTATGCTATTTGATCTGCACTAAATCCTGCTGTACCAGCTCCTATTGTATATATATTTTCTGATTCTTTTAATCTTTTGATTAAACTTAGTAAATCTTTCTGAGAGTACTGTGTTGCTTTTAATATTGTATGTTGTTGTTCTACTATCTCTTTAAGCATGAAATGATCATACTCTTTCTTATCTATATCTATTTCTAGTAGTTTTTCTTCTTTGGGTTCTCTTTTTATATATTTGTTATTACTTATATCAAAGATTTTGTATTTACCATCCTTTATCTCAATCATTTCCCCATTATTTATCTCTACAATATTTCTACAGTATTGATTAAAGGCTAAGGGATCTGATGCTAGGTATATCTCTTTACCTTCTACTCCAAGTATTAGTGGGCTTCCATTTCTAATAGCAAGTATTTGATCTTCTTTACTATCTAGTAGTATTACTGTATTTCTTCCTTCTAATTGCTTAAAAGCGCTTCTAAGAGCTTCTATTATATCTTTTTTACTCTTTAGTTCATGTTCTACTAGTTTTACTATTACTTCTGTATCTACTTCTGTTTCAAATGTATATTTAAGTTCTTCTAAGTATGTTTTTAGTTCTGTATAGTTTTCTACGATACCGTTTTGTGCTATTACAAATCTTCTATCTGTTGAGTAGTGAGGATGTGCATTAGTTATTGTTACACCTCCATGTGTTGCCCATCTTGTATGCCCTATTCCTGTTGTTGTTTGTTCTGTTTTTAATTTAATACTTTCTGGTATATGTCCAATGTCTTTTGTAGTTATTATATTTCCTTTCTCTATTCTACTTATTCCCCAGGAGTCATATCCTCTGTATTCTAATCTTTTTAATCCTTGATGAATTATGAATGGGGCGTTAGATTTTCCCATGTATCCAAAAATACCGCACATATGTGTAGGTCTAAAACTTTAATTACAGTTTGGGAATGTATGTAAGAATCTTTTTGTTTTCTTTGTAGATTCTTTTTAGGTTTATACAAAAACCTGAAGGTATCCGCTGATTACTCGATATCCTTCTCCTCGTAGTATATTTTTAATATACCCAGCCGCTTCAATATATTAAGTTCCCTCCCCTATTATACATATCTTAATGAGAATGTTAATCTCTTTTTCTAATGAGTGATGCATAGTACAAGAGATTTAGTAGGGATGTTAGTAGTGCTGCTATATATGTTGTAGCTGCCCCAGAGAGTACTGATTTTGCTCCCCCTATTCTACTTTCTGATATTAGGTTGTACTTTCTTATTAGCTTAAATGCTCTTTTACTTGCATCTATCTCTATTGGTAGTGTTACTAATGCAAATACGGTAGTTAGAGCAAAGAGCATTAACCCTATTTCAGCTAATCCTAATATGTTTAATATTAATCCCGCTATTATCAATATATATCCTAATCTTGAACCAATGTTTACGATTGGTACTAGGCCTGTTCTAAGGTTAAAGAGTAAAGAGTTAGTATATTTCTGTTGTACATGTCCAAACTCATGAGCAACGACTGCTACAGAGGCTACAGAGTCCTCTAAAGAGGCAGTAGAGATGCTTACCATATCTTTGGTTGGATCAAAGTGATCACTTAGGTTATCTCCTTGTACTTTAATACTTACAGGGAATTGTTCTCCTTCCTTAATTATCTGTGCTGCTTGTTGTCCTGTTATATTACTTCCTGTAGAGAGGTGTGAATATTTTTTAAAGGACGTGGTTATCCATATCTGTGCAATTATGGAGAGGACTAATCCTGGGAGGATATATATGAAATATATTGGATCGTAGAACATATGTATGTATTTAATACTTTAGTATATATATTTTACATTGTATATCGAGGGAAATACAGAGGGTAGTTCCCTACCCTCATATGCTATATATACTCTTTCTTTCTTCTTGTATCTAGTGCTACTATTCCGATACTTCCCAGTATTCCTACTGCTAGTAATATCCATGGCCAGTACTTTTGTAAGAAGTTTCTTTCATCTAATACAGTAAAGTCTAAACTTGTATCTTCTTCTTCCACTATTTGTATTTCTTGATCATTTTCTCCTAATACAAAGTTATTAGGTAGTTTACTGTCATCTACTTTTACAAAGTATTGTCCACTACATAGTGTTGTTTCCCAATATCCATTTTCATCTGTTATTAATTGTTTTACTGTTTCTTCCATACCATCTGTAATTGTATATACCCTTATTGATATCTCAGAAAATACTCTTTCTCCTTCATCTTTAATACCATCATTATTAGAATCAATGTATATATATCCTGATATTGTAGATGGGTTATCACATGTTTGAGAGCCTTTTACTTCTTCTGTATCTTCATTAAGAATTTCTTCTTCATTTTCAAGTGCTAATGCATCTCCTTCACCACCTACTCCTAATATATCAGCAAAGAAGGTAGTAACTTTCTTAGCTAAGGTTGGTGAGTTTGTAGTTGTAGTAGAACTTTCTGATGTGACTCCTTGTACTGCTCCTACAGAGATATCTATTGTTTCAGTAGTACATATTACTCCTCCGTCTTCACATACTTCTAAGGAGGCTATGTAATCTCCTGCTGTTGTATATGTATGTAAATAGTTAGTTAATATGTTTCCTTGTGCAGGGAGTGTTCCTAGGACATCTGGGGTTCCATCTCCAAAGGAGAGTGTGTATGTCCAATTACTGTCATCTAATCCTGGGTCTATGAATGATCCATTAAAGGAGATACTGTTTCCTGCGAGTATTTCTGTAGTAGAAGATGAGAAGAGTACTGTTGGTTCTACATTTACAATTGT
>DHVL01000026.1:3573-5717 GCA_002412645.1 Candidatus Dojkabacteria bacterium UBA5209
ACTTGTTATTGAGTAACAGAGTTCCTCTATTTCGTAATTATCTTCTACTAATATTTGTTTTGTAGGTATTGTAGAGCCTTCATTAATTGTAAAGTCATCTAATGATTGGATTGTTGGGAAGGTTTTATCAACAATGAAGTGCAATCCTTTTACATCTCTAAATTGTGTAATTGTAGGGATATCTTTTCTTACAGCGTTGTCATATACCTGATGATACATAAAGTATTGTCCATCTGGTAATGTTGGTTCACAGTTTGTAAAGAGGACTTTTTCTGTATATGGAATCATTACAGTATTTTCCGATCCTCTCCATCCACAGTAAGATTTTGAAGTTCTTGCTGTGCCAAGGAGATTAGAATCAAAGATTACATATGAGTCTTTAAGTATCCCTGATGATGGATCATCATCCATATATTGACCTAGGAATGATAACTGACTTACTTCTTGTACATATGCTGTATTTGAGAATATTTCTTCTCCATTTTTGAAGTATTTATATTGAGCAGTTGGTGCTTTTGTATCTACAAATATATTGTGAGTTATCTCAGATTCATTTCCTGCGTTATCTTGAGTTTTTATACTTAAAGAGTTTATGCCTTCTGGTAATGGGCTTGTTATTTCTGCTACCCAATATGTTCCATCATATGTTGCACTAAAGCCGTTTACACTAGCTTCTGTTACTGTCCCTAATGTATCTGATGCTGTAAATATGATTATAGGGGTACTATCATTTGTATTTATATCTAGAGTATCTATTGTAGTACTATTTATATACCTTAAACCACCAAAGAGTATTTCTGGGCCTGTTCTATCTATTGAGAAATAGAAATCTCCACCATTTGCTTTATTCCCTGCCATATCCCAACCTCTTACACCTAGAACATAGTCTCCTTCTGGTAAAGATGTTATATCTATATCTTCATTAGTTGATTCATTGAGAGAATCATACGCCCCATCTGTTGCGTTTGTATTTGTCCAGTTTCTATATACTATTGATTTGTTAGAATTCCAAATTGCAAATTTAACAGCTTCTATTGGTGATCTTTCATCTGTAATATCTCCTGTTAAAACTATATTTGTATTGGAAGAATTAAGTAAGGAGTCAGATAATCCATAGCTCGTCATTATTGGATTAATTGTATCAATAGTAATACTTCTTGCTTCAGACCAATATCCGATATTTCCAGCAAAATCAATTGCTCTGACTCTCCACCAGAATGTAATATTATTATTGTTAACAGTTCTTGAAGTATTTTCTGTTGTTATACTATATATACCAGTACAGAACCCATCTACATCTGGGTCATTGCTACAACTTTCATATTCATAATAATCAATATCTGTATTTGTTGAAGTCCAGGTTTGGATTACTGATATTTGATTTGTAAAATAATTGTCTTCTGGAGAAATCAACGTTGGTGTTGACGGTTTTGTAGAATCTACAATAAATGTTTCAGAATTGTTTTGTCCTCCTACTAAATAGTTGAGAGGAGAAGTTCGTTGGCTATATATAGAGCTATGAATTCTGTAGGTACCATCTTCCCAAGTATTAGGAACAATCTGTTCTGAGGTATAGAATTCATAAATTCTAGTTTCACCTGGTTGTAAATCTAATAAAGCTTTCCCTCTGAAAGTTCCACTAATATATGCTCCTTCTGGATTTGTAATATTTATCACTAATTGCTCTTTTGTAGGATCTAATGCAATACTACCGTTATTTGTAACTTCTACATCTATACTTAAAACATCACCTTCTTTGTAATAGTCTTTATGTGCATTTACAGAATTAACTGTTGCAGAGAGATGTTGAGTAGTTAATGGGTATCTATCTGATGAGTCTTCATCAATATCGTAAGGGGTTTCTCCTATTCCATCTCCATTTAAATCAAATCCTGTATAGTCGCTCCAGTAGTTTCCTTTTACACCGTTATCATAGTAGTATGCACCATCGTCTGCAGCATTGGCATAAGTGTTGTTAAAAATATTTTCTGTAATCTTTACAGTATCTGAAATCCCTGGATCTAGCCATATTCCATAGTCATTGTTTTCTACAGTATTTCCTTTTACTAAAGCGTTCTCAAAATCTCCTCCAAATAAGATGATTGCTTCTCCGATGTTATTATGAAGATTATTATTTATAATTT
>DHVL01000004.1:0-7868 GCA_002412645.1 Candidatus Dojkabacteria bacterium UBA5209
GGTATATTTGCTTTCTTCATTGGAAATCTTTCCTTACTTCGTTTTTACACTAAAAAGAACTCCTTTAACTATTTACTCTTAGGTATTGGTTTTTTAGCAGTAGGTTTCCTAGATGTATTTCAGATATTTTTAACATTAAATACATTCTCAGATCTTTTTGTAGTACATAGCTCTGATATATTTCCAAACAGTATTGTATTTTCTAGACTCTTTCTTTCTTTAATATTTTTCCTTAGTTGGTTGTTTTTAATTGAGGAAAACAAAGAGAAGAAATTAAATGAAAAGCTTGTATTCTTAGGTTTCTTTGTAATACTTTCCATATTCATTGTGCTACTTAGTGTATTCTCAGAGATATTCTCTACACAGAGTGAATATATATTGGCGATAATAGTGCAGACGATATCAATGATGGTATATGTTCTAACATTAATTGGATATATGAGGAGTGGGGGAATATATTACAGAAACTTTGATTTCTGGTTAATATTCTCTCTTACATTTGCCATACTTTCACAGATATTCTTCTTACCTTTTCTTAATATTGAGTACTACTTGATGCTTAATCTTTCTACTTTAGCTAAATTCTTTAGCTATTTAGTACTGCTGATTGGCTTTCTGCACAGTATATATGAGATGTACAAGAGTGAGGAGAATATACAAAAAGAATTACTCAAGAAGAATTTAATACTTACTGAAACAAAGAAAAAGGTAGAAGAAGCATATATGGTATTAAGGAGTGAGAAGTGGGAATTAGGTAAGAAGAAGGGGTCAGCTGATAAAATATTAAAGGATATTTTAAAGAAGTAATATGTATTCTCCTAAGATTAAAAAATATCAGAAGAAATTCGAATATACATATGCATTTGGTTCCTTTCCTGTAATTGATTTATTACAGAAACACCCTGAGGTTGTTTACAAGGTACTTCTTAAAAACAATACAGATGATAGTGAGGGTATATCAGAGATTAAATCTTTGTGTGATGAGAAGAGTATCCCTTACGAGTATGCAGATAGGTTAATAGACAAGATTGCTGTTAAAGAGAATACATATGTAGTAGGGGTCTTTAAGAAGTATGAGTCAGAATTAGAGTCTGAGAGTAATCACTTACTTCTGGTTAATCCTAGTAATATGGGTAATGTAGGTACCATTATTCGGACAATGTTAGGTTTTAATTTTAAAAACCTTGCTATTATTAAACCTTCTGTAGATATCTTTGACCCTATGGTTGTTAGATCTACAATGGGAGCTCTTTTCAATATTAACTTTGAGATGTTTGAGAGTATAGAGGAATATATTAAAAAATATCCTAATCAAAATCTCTACCCTTTTATGTTAGATGGTGCTAAAGATATTAAAGAGGTTGAGTTTAAAGAACCGTTTACAATTATTCATGGTAATGAATCAAAAGGATTAGATTCTAAATACAAAGGTATCGGACAGAGTGTATATATTCCTCATTCGGATAGTATAGACTCTTTGAATCTTTCTGTTGCTACTTCCATTTCTTTATGGGAGGTATCCAAAAAATAGTAGGAAAATGGTATAATACAATGTTCTTTAAGAATATGGGGACGTAAGGCTTTCGACAGAAGTCATAGGGGCTGTTTGTCACAAATCGTTTTTTAGTTCGTAAAACTAAAACACAGATAAGTGTAGAAAACAAAATAAACGCTTTTGCAAGTAATTTAAAGGCTGCATTCGCTGCACCTCTTTATAATTACAATTTTGCTTAAGTCTAACTGATTAATTTTGGTTAGTGTCTAATACTTCTATCTCTAGTTAGTGTATTAGATAGTCGTTACTAGGGTATGTCTATTATCTCTTGTCGGTAGGGGATTGTAGATTAATCTAATTACTGAGCAAACAGGACTTTTTGTTAGATTTTTTAGTTTTGTTTGACTATATAAATCTAAATACATTTGTACATGACACAGTTCTTAACTTTTGGACGTGGGTTCAACTCCCACCGTCTCCACCATTTCTTTATTTCAATTCCATACTCTTAAGTATTTCATCTACTGTTTGTAGATCTTTCTCTGTAGCATCTGAAGATGCACCATAGAAGTATGCTTCACCCATAGTTCCATCTTCATGCATAAAGTTTAGACCCTCGAGTGTAAGTAAACCAGATACACACCCTGCTTCAAAGTAGTTATTACCCTCTTGTTCATCATAGAAATATGATATTCCAACTCTTCTAAATGTTTTTCCTAACCAATCAAACTGTACATACTCAGTATCTGAGTAATCAGTAATATTCATTTCTTCTCCCATTTCATCTGCAATGGATTGGTTAGTTGTCATATGATCTGGATTGTAATCTGCAAACTGTACATACATTGGACATCCTACAAAACCAACTCCAGAAACAGCTCTTACTGTAAAGATTTCTGTCTCTCCTCTGTATATCTTTAACCCTGTTAAACCTTCATATGTTTGTCCCTCAGGTAGAGCTTCTGTACCCTCTCCATTGTAATATTCTTTAATACTCCACCCCTCTGGTACTGTTGCTTTAATAGTGTCTCCTTCAAAAGAGCTAAACTCTGTTTTCTTTTCTTCTCCTGTTGGATCTTCTGTATTTTGAGTGTTTGTATTTTCTGTTTCTTGTTCGGTATTAGGAGTTTCTTTCTTTAAAAGAGTATCAAAATATCCATTCTGATATGCCAAAATACCTGCTGTTATTAACAGTAGTATGAAAAGAAAAGCTATTATTAAAAGTAATACCTTTTTACTAATTCCTTTCTTAGGTTCTTTTACTTCTGTTTGTTGTAATGGAGGCTGTGGAGTAGGTATTGGATTTGTATTTGGTATGTTTTCCATATATTTAAAATACAAAGTTTATATATCTAGAAATTACATTAGTAAGTGTAAAAAAGCAATTTTTAGAAATCTATTGGACATACAGAACCATCATCACAGTACTTAGTGGAGGTGTCTTCGCATGCTTTCTCTGTACATATGGTTTCTCCATTGCTACAGAAGCATACATTACAACCATCTATAGCATCATATGTTTCTTTGTCTGCATATGCCCAACCATTGTATTCACATCTTTTTGCTTCAACAAAGAGATTGGTATTTTCTGTATAGAAGATGTAACTAACAAGCCCTATGATAATGGTAGCTAGGGTTATTGCAACCCTTGTTAAGAAATTTATCTTTTTCTCTTTATCCATACTCTAAATATACAGTATTAAGAAGTATTGTACTAGAGTAAACTGTCGGGTAAAATCATCTTACCAGAAGTGGGAAAGCTCTTTACTTCTAGTATTTCCATCTTAAAAAGTATATTTAATTCACAGTTAATATCCCTTTCTGAAGGAGTATATATATTGTGATAATAGTAGTTTGATGAAATACGGAGAGGGCGGGATTCGAACCCGCGGTAGGCTTTGACACCTACGACTCGTTAGCAGTGAGTTCCTTTCGACCACTCAGGCACCTCTCCTAAATCCCGTAATTATATCACATCTTTTAGGTAGATATAGATTGGAATTTCCTCTAAAATATTACTATGTACTTAGGAGCACATGTATCCTCCAGTGGAGGAATAGAAAATGCAATAAAAGAGGGGGACAAGTATGGGATCAATGCAATACAGATGATGCCTACTGCCCCTATGAGATGGGCAACAAAGAAAATACCAGATGAGAGTATTGAGAGTTTTGTTAAAGCAATGAAGGGTAGTGTTGTTAAGAAGATATTAATACATGGTATATATTTAACCAATTTAGCAAGAGAGGATAAGCAGATGTTCCATCTTGGGAAGATGGGCCTAGCTATATATTTAGATTTTGCTAATAGAGTGAGTGAGTTAATTAAAAAGAAAGACTTAGATGTAGAGATATTGGGAATATGTTTTCATCCTGGTTCTCAAAAAGAGCTCAACTATGAAGATTCCTTAGAAAGAATCTCATACGGTATAGATTGGGTCTTAGATGAG
Organism: Candidatus Dojkabacteria bacterium UBA5209; assembly: GCA_002412645.1. GTDB lineage: Bacteria > Patescibacteriota > Dojkabacteria > SC72 > SC72 > UBA5209. The sequence goes on from DHVL01000004.1 coordinate 3,945, forward strand.
GTAGGGGGAGATCAACTACTTTTGATTGAATCTACAGCAGGAACTGGTAGTAATATGGGTAGAAATTTTACAGAGCTTTCTCAAATGAGAGAGGGTTGTAAAGGTAAGGATAGGGTGGGGTATGTAATAGATACACAGCATACATATGCGGGAGGATATGATTGGGTTAATGATATAGATAGTGTGGTAGAGGAAATCGGAGAGACTCTCTCTTTTGAGAGAGTTAAAGCAATACATCTTAATGACTCTTTGATGGCTTTAGCTTCTAACAAAGATAGGCATGCTAATTTAGGAGAAGGTAAGTTAGGAAAGGATACAGTAAAGAATATATTACATAGGAAAGAATTTAAGAATATTCCTTTCATATTAGAAACGCCTGCACTTAAGAGTGCATCTACAATGGGCAAAGAGATAGACAATTTAAAAGAATTTGCTAAGTAATGAATATAAATCTAAATGAGAAACAAAAACTTGCAGTACAACATAAGAAGGGGGCACTGTTAATAATAGCAGGAGCAGGTACTGGTAAAACTGCAGTAATTACCCAAAGAATATTACATATAATAAATAGTAAATGGGCTAAACCAAATGAGATATTAGCTCTTACATTTACAGATAAAGCATCAGAAGAAATGCTTACTCGTGTAGATGAGAATCTCCCCCTTAGCTATGGCGATATATGGATATCTACATTCCATTCATTCTGTGATCGTATACTTAGACAAGAGGGTCAATATATTGGTTTAGATACTAACTACTCAATGATGTCCTCTGCCCAAAGCTATATATTTTTTAGAAAGAACCTTTTTAATTTCTCTTTAAAAAAATTTAGACCTTACGGTAATCCTACGAAATTCATTGATGACATACTTAAGCATTTCTCTAGATTGCAAGATGAGGATGTATCTCCTTCTGATTACATAGCTTTTGCTAAGAAATTACCTAAGAGAACTAAAGAACAGAAAGAAGAATATGAGGATATATTAGAGCTTGCTACTGTATATGACGAGTATACTAAGTTAAAGATAGAGAATTCTAAGATTGATTTTGGTGATTTGATAATACTTACCATTAAATTGTTTAGAGAAAAACCTAACCTCTTAAAGAAGTATAAAGAGAGATTTAAATATATTTTGGTAGATGAATTCCAAGATACTAATTACACACAAAATGTATTAGTAAACATACTCTCTGGTTTAGATCCAAAGAATGAGCAGGAAAAAATCGGAAAGATAAATCCTAACTTAACTGTAGTAGGGGATGATGACCAAGCCATATACAAATTTAGAGGAGCTGCAATCTCTAATATATTGGAATTTAAGAAACTTTACCCTAAAGCTAAAGAGATTGTATTAACAGAGAATTATAGATCAAGACAAGAGATATTAGATTCCTCTTACTCTTTGATTCGGCATAATAATCCGTATAGGTTAGAAGTGACAGAAAAGATTGAAAAGAGACTTCTTGCAAGAGCTCCTTTTGATGATGATGATGACACTGTATCTTTAGTTGTTGCCCAAGATGAGGATAGTGAAGCAGAGTGGGTAGCTAAAGAGATACTAGAGCTTACAGGTTATATAGATGAGAATGTTTCAGATAGGGCTCAGAAATTTGATAGGGAGGGTCAATCTACATTTGTTGAGCTAGTAGATGATAGGAAGTATCAGTTTTCGGATATTGCAATATTAGTTAGGGCTAATGCCCATGCTGATGTAATCATTAAGAATTTAAGATATTTTGGTATTCCTTACAAAGTTGGAGGCTCTAGAGGTTTGTACTCTAGGGATGAGATTAAATATTTAATTGCTTTTCTTAAAACGGTTGTTAATTACAAAGATGAAATATCTGTTTACAAACTACTTACTCTTCCAATTTGGAATATTACAGCTAGAGAGTTTGTCGAGATAAATAGATTAGCTCGAGAGAATAGAATATCCGTATTAGAAGAGCTTGAAGAATTACTAAACATTAAAATTGGAGAAGTAGAGAGTATAGATATACATAGTAGTAATATATTGAATAGAATTCTCTCTGATGATGCAAAAGAAGGTCTTTTACTTTTGCTTAATATCTTAAATGACACCTTTAAAAAGATTGCAGAGGGTAAAAGTACAGGAGAAATACTCTATGATTTTGCTCAAGAGAGTGGGTATATAGCTTCTTTCTTAGAGGAGGAAAGTGAACAGAAAGAGTTTAAGATTTCTAATATCTCTAAATTCTTCAATTACTTACAAGAGTACGAAAAAGAGAACTCAGATTCTAATATATATGAATATGTAGATTTCCTTAATTACAGTATTGAAATAGGGGATTCTCCTTTAGTAGATCAAATGGATATGTCAGAGTATGATGCGATTAATATTTTAACTGTACATAGTGCAAAGGGATTAGAATTCCCATGTGTATTTTTAGTGAATCTGGTTTCAGATAGATTCCCATCTCAGAATAGGAGGGATACTATTCCAATTCCAGAGGGCTTAATAAAAGAATCACTGTCTGACTTAGATGAAAAAGAAGAGCATCTACACGAAGAAAGAAGATTATTCTATGTAGGTGCTACTAGAGCAAAAGAGAAACTTTTCTTAACTGCTGCTAACTTCTATGGTGGCGCTAAAAGGAGAAAAAAAGGTAGTGTATTTCTGTATGAACTACTTGATAGGGATATATCTGAGGAGTTTGAGAATCCTAAAGTATTAAAAAATGATAAAGTAAGAAGTATGTATGAACAAAAAGAGGAAAGCCTTATACTTAAAGATGTAAAGATAGATGTAGGTAAGAGAGTTAGTTATTCTCAAATAAATATATATCAGGATTGTCCTAAGAAGTATGAGTATTCATATGTATTGCAATTACCATCTAGACCTAGTCCTGCGTTTTCTTTCGGGACTACAGTTCATAATGCACTAAAAGATTTCTACAATACTGTAAGAATGGCAAAAGAGGGTTTAGGTTTTTCTGAATTACCTACTAAAGAAGATTTACTTTCTCTTTTTGAAAAACATTGGGTATCTGTAGGATATGATAGTAAGAAGCATGAGAAAGAGAGGAAAGAGAGTGGTAAGGAAATGATGAATGCTTTCTATGAAAAATTGTATAGTGAAAAACAGAGACCTTACAGATTAGAAGAGTCATTTACTGTACATCTTAAGGAGAGTTCTTTTGTAGGTAAAATAGACAGGATGGATTTAATAGAGATGGTAGATGGTATTGCTCATGTTGAGATTATCGATTACAAAACAGGTAAGGAGAAGAGTAGTACCGATGTTAAGAAGGATTTACAACTACCTTTGTACTGTATATTTGCCGAACAAAGTTTAGGAGTTAAGGTTATTAAGGCTAAATACGTATTTGTTGAACATGGTAGTGAAGTGGAAGTAGATATATCACAAAAGAGAAAAGATGAGGCTTTAGAGAATATACATGAGGTAATTGCTAATATTAAAGCTAGAGAATTTGGTGCTACTCCTGATATGTTTAAGTGTAAATATTGTGATTTTAAACATATTTGTAAGGATGCTATTTTATAATAGGTTTTATATATTTAGTTTTTTTAGTATAATGAGCATGTTTATGATAAATAGTACAAAAATTTATGCAAATTCACTAAGTGAAGCACTTAATAGTGTCTCTAATATATCAGAGACTTCTTCTGTAGATTCTTTTATGGACTCTATTATTTCGTTAGCTATTCCATTAGCTGTTTTCTCTGTATTTATTCTACTATCTTTAGCAGCATACCAACTTATGACAAGTAGAGGTGATCCTGACAAACTAAAGCAGGGTAAAGAGGTTATTACTAACGCAGTTATTGGTTTTCTTTTCATATTGATGTCTGTAGCTATATTGCTACTATTAAGTAATTTGTTTGGGATAAATATAGGTGGGAGACAGTAAGAAGAACATTATTCCTTTGGGTGTTACTAT
>DHVL01000004.1:7914-11023 GCA_002412645.1 Candidatus Dojkabacteria bacterium UBA5209
GCAGTAGGTATGATTATTTATTCTGGTTATATGTTTATTACCTCAGCAGGTGATCCGGAAAAGGTTAAAAAGGGTGGGGATGCTTTAACTGCAGCAATTGTTGGTATGATTATTGTGTTCTTAGCAAGAACAATAATTTTGTTTATTTTAGAGAAAATACTGGTTTAAGGTGTTGCATTGACCTTAACAGTATAATATAATTAGTAGCTAAATATAAAATATTATATATACAAAATGAAGAATACGTTAGCAAAGATTTCAACTGGAGCTTTAGCAGCTTATGTAGCTTTTTCGGGATTTGTAGGACAAACTTTTGCACAACAACCCAAGAGTGCATCTGATTGGTTAGGTGGTATAGATGGTGTTGATAGTGAATTAGATTCATGGATAATAACAATGCTTAACTGGGCAATTGGTTTAGCAGCATTGGCAGCAGTGGCTATGTTAATTGCAGCAGGATATATGTATATTACTGCTAATGGTGATGAAGGGAAGGTAGAGAAAGCAACTAAGTCATTGACATTTGCTATTGTTGGTTTAGTAGTATGTTTTATTGCAGTAATGATAGTACAGTTTGTATTAGCTAACATCTTGAAGTAATTTTTTTGAATTTGAATAAGGGGCCCCGAGTGGGCCCTTATTTATTAATATGGATATAAATAGAATAGAGACAGTTAGTAGTAGTGATTTAGCAGCTTTTATTATTGAAATGCTCAATTGGGCTATTAATTTTGCAGCAGTTTTGGCTGTTATTATGATTATTGTTGCTGGTTTCCAATATATTACCTCTATGGGTGATGAAAAGAAGATAGCGAATGCTAATAGGTCATTGATATTTTCTTTAGTAGGTATGATACTGGTATTTATAGCACCATCTGTTATACAATTTGTAATAGATAACTTTTTGAATATTTAATGTGATAGAGGATTTTGTATTAATAATTAGTAAGTTAATAGCTACTCCTGTATTAGCTCAGTCGGACAACTGGCCTCCTAAATTGATAGATTTGGCTGAACCTTTCCAAGATATCTTTGATTTAATACTTCCTGTTGGGGCACTCATTGCAGTGGGTATGTTGATATATGGTGGGTATATGTGGATTATCTCTGGTGGAGATCCTTCTAAAAAACAGGTAGCACAGGGTACTCTTACTTGGTCAATAATTGGGTTGGTATTTCTTTTCTTAATTAAAGCTATCCTAACATTACTTTTAGACTTCCTCGGTGCTTAGCTTGGTCTTTTAACTACACATGCTATAATTTGTGTAATGTCCAAGTACAAAACTGCTCGACAATTTGTATTCCTCGTAATATTTACAACCTTCTTTGGTTTTTTGGTTCTTAATAACTCTTTTCCTGTGTATTCCAATACAGCAGAGGAATTAGAGAGTGAGATTAATAGAAAGGCTGAAGAGTTAGAAAAGAATAAGTCTGTACTTTCTGAAATAGAGAAAAAGATTAAAGAGATTAGTGGTAGTACATATTCATTGTCTGAAAAAGTTAACCTACTTAATGCAGAGATTACTAAACTTCAAGAACAGATAGATATTAAGAATGCAGATATAGAAGAGAAGCTTAAGTTAATACAAGAGAAAGAGGATTTACTTAATAGAAAGAAGGAGCTATTTGATATGGTTTCTACAGAACTATATATGAAATCTAGGAATAATAATGCACAATTACTGTTTTCTTTTAATAATTTAGAGAATTTATTACAAAATCTCTTTATCAAAAAAACAGCTATTGGGATGTTAAGAGATGATATTGAAGATATTAATGGTGAATTTACATCCTTAAGTGAGATGAAAGAGGGTTTGGAATTAGAGAAGGTAGAACTAGATACACAGAAGAAAGATTTAGATGATTCATATGCTTTAGTTTTAGCAGAGAAGAATAAATTACAAGGGGAGCTTAATGCTCAGATGGCAGCTAAAAAGAGTGTAACTAGAACGATTAATGGTTTGAGTGCTACTCTTTCGGATTTACAGTATCAATTACTTATTGCAAGGCAGGGTGGTACACATGTTGACGTGAATTCTGTACCTGCATCTTCTTCTGATATTAATGGCTCTTTAGCTGGTTTCAATGTGAATGCTCCTGCAGGTTCCTTCGCGGTATTCTCTATTGGTGCATATACACACAGGAATGGTATGAGTCAGTGGGGAGCAAAGGCAAGAGCAGAGGCAGGTCAAAACTATCAACAGATACTTTCTGCTTACTATCCGGGCAAAAGTATTAGGACAGGTTCTGTAGTAATTAGTGGAACCTCTGAGGCTATTATGACGGATATTCCTACTACAACATATGGAACTTTAAATTTTGAAGATGATTATCTAATCCGTTTGTACGAGGTTCCTGAAACATGGCCTATGGAGGTCTTAAAGGCTCAGGCAATTGCGGCTAGAACATATGCTATCAACTATACCCAAAATGGAAGAAAAGCTATATGTACCTCTGAGAATTGTCAGGTAGTAGGGACTTCCCCAAAAGGTGCAAGATGGAGAGAGGCAGTTAGCTCTACGAGAGGAATGATTCTTACTGATGGAGGAGGAGCACCTTTCTCAACTCAGTATGCTGCTGTTCATGGAGGTTGGGGAAATCAGATTGGTTGGGATACTACCAATGGAACTGGTGGTGATAGCGGTTGGACAGGAAGAGCGTATGAAAGTATCTCTGGTGTATCGTGGTTTTACAAGACTTGGTACAGAAGTGGATATACATACGGTAATACTGTAAATGCTGATAGTTGCTATAGGAATCCTTGGCTAACCCAAGCTGAGATGGCTGATTTGGTTAATATATATCAAATATGGAAAGCTAGTGGAGGTAATGACCCTAGGGTATACCCCATTATCGACGCATGTCATGTTAACAAGGGGCAGTATTCTCATGCAGAAGCTAGAGCTCTTGCTTCTAAACCAGTAACATCAGTATCTTCTGTTGTTGTATCTAGTAGTAATGGTTATACAGGTACAGTTATCTTTGGTACTAATGCTGGTGTTATCACTATGACAGGAAACGAATTTAAGACAGTTTATAACTTGCGTGCACCGGGTTACTTAAGAATACCTCAGAGTGGTTTTGTTCATATTAATGTACATAAGAAGTA
>DHVL01000025.1 GCA_002412645.1 Candidatus Dojkabacteria bacterium UBA5209
TGATTGTATTACATCATTCCCTGCATACCAGACATATCTGAAGTCATTGCTCCTTGTGGTTTATCCTCTGGTATTTCAGCAACTACTGCTTCAGTAGTAATTAACATAGTTGCAACAGATGCTGCATTTACAAGAGCAAGTCTTGTGACCTTAACAGGATCAATTATTCCTGTCTCAAGCATATCTACATATTCATCTGTTTTAGCATTGTATCCAATCCTGTCATGACAGTTAGATGCAACAACTGCTCCATCTTTACCTGCATTCTTTGCAATTTGCTTAAGAGGTTCACTTAATACTCCTTTGAGTATTTCTATTCCCAATTGTTCATCAGCATCGTCTAGAGATACTTTATCCAAAGAAGAAACCATGTTATGAAGTGCTAAACCTCCTCCTACAACTACACCCTCTTCGACTGCTGCTCTTGTTGCATTGATTGCGTCTTCTACTCTCTGTTTCTTTTCTTTAGCTTCTACCTCTGAAGCTGCTCCTACCTTTATTACAGCTACTCCACCAGCTATCTTTGCTAATCTCTCTTGTAATTTTTCTTTATCATAGTCAGAGGTAGTACTCTCTATCTGTGCTCTTAATTCTGCAACTCTCTTTGTAATATCTGCATTCTTACCTGCACCTTCTACTATGATACTCTTCTCTTTATTAATAATTACCTTCTTAGCACTACCTAAGTCTGTTAAACTTACAGAATCTAGCGCTTTACCTACTTCGTCAGAGATATACTCTGCACCTGTAACTGTAGCAATATCCTTAAGCATCTCTTTCTTTCTATCACCAAATCCTGGAGCTTTAACAGCTACAACATTTAGAGTTCCTCTTAATTTATTAACAACTAATGTAGCTAATGCTTGATTTTCAATATCATCTGCAATTATTACAAGAGGTCTATCTGCTGCTGCTAATACTTTCTCTGCAATAGCTTGGATTTCTTGTAAACTAGAAAGCTTCTTGTCTGTAACAAAGATATATGGATTTTCCATGATAGCTTCTTGAGTTTCGGAGTCTGTCACAAAGTATGAACTAACATATCCTTGGTCAAATTGCATACCCTCTGTATACTCTATTTCATCTAAGAACCCTTTTGCTTCTTCTACAGTAATTACTCCATCTTTACCAACTTTGTTAAATACATCACCAATCATATCTCCTAACTCTTTATCATTGTTTGAGGATATTGTAGCTACCTGAGAGATTTCTTCTTTACCATTTATCTTCTTAGAGGATTTCTCTAAAGCTTTTACAACAATCTCTACTCCTTTATCTAACCCTCTTTTAAGAGCTATTGGATTAGCTCCTGCTGCTACATTTCTAAAACCTGCATTAGCAATTGCTTGAGCTAAAACTATTACAGTTGTAGTACCATCACCAGCTAGGTCATTTACTTTTCTTGATGCATCTTTGAGCATTTCTACTCCTACGTTCTTAAATGGATCCTTATCTTCTATTTCCTTAGCTACAGTTACACCATCCTTTGTTACTACCTGTGTACCAAAAGTTTTAGCAATTGCTACATTTCTACCTTTTGGTCCTAATGTAGTTTTAACAGCATTAGCAATTGTATCTACACCTGCTTTTAATGCTTTTCTTGCTTCTTCATCATATATTATTGATTTTGCCATTTTTAATTAATATTAAAATTTAAAGTATTTCTATTTAACAATAGCTAAGATGTCATCGGATTCTAGTATGTAGTACTCTGTACCATCTACTTCTATTTCTTCTGGAGAATATTTTTTGAAATATACCAAGTCACCAACCTTTACATCGAATTTTAATACCTTTCCATCCTCATCCTTACCGATTCCTAATTTAACAACCTCACCAAATGCTGGTTTTTTCTCATCTGCAGCACTAGGTGGAATTACAAGCCCACCAGGAGTTTTTTCTTGAACTTCTTGTGGTTTAACAACAACTCTTTTTCCTAAAGGCGTTATTTTTATATCTTTAGACATATTATTACAGTAAAAATTTATTTAGCAAATATTACAATCGACTGCTAATGATTTTAGATTCAGAGATAAAAAATGTCAATATCTAGAACCTTTTACAACAATACTCTCCTCTAGAAGCTCTATATTCTCCAAATATCTACCAGTAAAACCATTCTCATTGACAGTCACTAATCCATTGGCAATTCCATCATTTATCTCCTCTACAAACCTATTAAAAGAGTAAGGACCAATATTAAACTGGGATATGTAAAGCTGTGCACTTTGTACATTGTCTTTTTTTAACGATATCCATATCCATGGTGATATTTTTTTGTAATTAGCCTGTATATATATATTCCAATTCCCTGTAGATGGTTCTATATATATTTTTTCTACTGAGATACCCTCTCCTAAATATTCATTTAGTACATTTAAAACAATATATCCAAATTGCTCTGTAGAAAGAGAAAGTGATTCTGTATTTTCTTGAGAAAGTGTAAAAGATGATATCTGACTCACTACCTCTTCTGAAAGAGATGTGTCTTTTACAACTAGATTTTCTACTTTAAGGTTACTCTCAAAATCTTTAGTCCAATTGTTGTACCTTACTAAAAGGAGTATCACAGTTATTGTTACTAGGGCAGAGATAGTAAAGATTGTAAGAAGAACTACTTTAAGAAATTTCTTCACAATACACTAATTTAAATTATTACCATTTCTAAATCTATTACCAAAAGATTTAAGAAGTTTCTCTACCTGTGCAAATTCTCCTGGAGAGAATATCTTAGAACCTATTAGGTAAGATATTAATCCATATATTGATGTAATCACAGTTAACGCTATTACATATACAGTTCTACTAGTATCTAATTGGAAGTCAAAGAGTCTAAATACAAAGTACATACCCAACATCATTATCAATGTATTCAGTACCTTAAGGAGTGTTGGGTATACACTCTTGTTCCAAGATATCAGTTTTCTCTTTTTGTTTAGTAAGAAAAGAGATACTACCATTTGTACTAGATATGCAAGACTTAGACTTAAAGCCAAACCTCCTACAGCGTAGTTGGAATCTCCCCTTGTAGTCATCCATTTAGCCATATCTCCTACGAAAGATTTTAGTACAGACATTACTCCTTCTCCATTTGCTTGTGCTACCTGTACCCATACCTGTTCTAAGATTGGTCTCCAGTCGTAGTAGTGACTAAAGAAGTTAGTAAAGAGATATGCTCCAAGGAGATTAATCACTATTCCTAATGTAATTGCTAGCAATGGTAACCATGTATTCTTTAATGCGTAGAATGCTCTTAGTACAATTTGTACTACTGTTTGACCAATGATGGAGATAGAGAGTAAGGCTAGGGTCCATGATGTTAGAATGGTATCTTGCCAGTCGAATGCACCTGTTCCGTAGATTAAACGCACTATTGGTAATCTAAGTACTAACATTACTGCCACTATTGGAAATACTAAGTACAAGGCAAGCTGTATTGAATCATTAAATGCTTTCCTAAATTTCCCATTCTGATTTTTAGTACAGTATTTAGCAAAATCAGGTAAAGATACTTGTGCTACTGCACTACCAATTATATTAACAGGAAACAGATGTAAGCTGTATGCAAATCTGTAAGCACTTAGGGCTCCTGCTGTAAGTGTAAAACTGATAAATGTATTAACTACTGTATTAAATTGCTCTCCTAGTACTCCTAACATTCTTGGAGTAGCTAATTTTACTGCTCTAATTACATTAGGTTCTTTAAATATACCACCTAGAGAGAGTTTCTCCACTTTATCTTCTTTGTAATATTTCGAAAGTAATGGTACTTGTACAAGTAGATGTATTACCGATCCTGCTACTGCTGCATATGCGATTCCTGCTACTCCCAAATCTGTGTACAGTACAAATACGTAAGACCCTGCTATCATTGCTACATTGTAAAAGAGAGGTGCTAGTGATGTAACAAAGAACTGTTTCTTCACTTGTAAGTATGCAGTAATGAAACCACTAACACTTAAGAAAAGAGGAGAGAGTAACCCTATTCTAAAGATTTTGATAAAGAGATCGTAATCAGCGGTAGATATTCTGTATGACATATTAAATATGCTATGAGCATATTCATTAGTCACTATCCATGATGTAATTTGTGGAGTAAAAAGAAATACTATTACAAGTATTACAAATGTAATAGTAAAGAAAAGGAATGTTAATTGTTGAAACAACCTATTAAAACTCTCCTTACCTTTGTCATACAAGACATCAGAGAGTATTGGAATTATTGCAGCGTTAATTGAGCCAGCAACAAGAACCATGAATATGATATCTGGGATTGTAAATGCTGCCCAGAATATATCTAGCTCATGTGAAGCACCAAAGAGTTGTGCGAAGATTCTTAGTTTCCAAAACCCTAGAAGTTTCGTTACTAAAAGAAGAAACATCACTGTAAAGACACTGTTCTTTTTTATCACTGTGTAATATCAATCAATATCTAATTAGCGAATAATATCATAATGGAAATGAGGATATTAATCAAATATTTTTAATATTCAATGTATACAATTTAGTATGTCTCTTTTAGATTTAATATTCCCAAAACAGTGTGTTCTATGTTCGAGAGTCGGTTTTGAGATATGTAATGATTGTCTTAAAAAAATCCCGAAGTCACTACCTTCATGCTTTATATGCAAGAAAATTAATACCCATGGATTAATACATAAAGAATGTTTAGATACAGAGAAAAAGATTTTTTGGATTTGCGGATGGAATCCTACCTTCAAATATATCTCTGTTTTTAAATCAAGAAAAAAGAAAAATCTCTATTCTATCTTTGCTTTTCTTTTGAATACCTTACTTAAAGAATATAAAATAAGAGAACCATTGGATATACAACCACTTACACAAAGTTCCTTAGATATATATCTAAGCAAAATATTACCGTCACATTCTAATTCTGAGATTTTATGCATCGTAGGAGAAAGAATTCCTAACAGAAAGAAGTTGATACTTAAAATAGCAGAGAGTAGATATAAGACTGTAGTTGTTTTAACGCTTTTCTAATCTTGTGGTAGTAATTCCTCAAGGTTCTCTTCCTCTTGTGGCTGTTCTTCTTCTGTAGAACTCTCTGAGCTACCCAATTCCTTAAGTACTTCTATCACATTTTCATACATCGGATCTTCTTGGAGATTATTTAGTTCCATGATCTTTTTTGCAGATTCAAGATAACTTATCGCTGTCTCTGTTTCACCGTTTTCCATTAAAATACTAGCAGAGAGCATAAGGGATGGTATGTGTTGACCATTAATACGAAGGCCTCCCGCAAAAGCATAGAGAGCTTTCTCATATTCTTCATCCATCATATATATTTGACCTGCACGGTAGTAAGATTCAAAATCTAGAGGATTTAGACTTATACATCTCTCTAATGCAAAAAGAGCATCTTCGCTATAATCTGAGAGACCGATTGAGTACAGGCCCATATACACAGTAGATCTTGCATTCCAATTTGAATATGTGAAAGGGGATATGTTAATAGCCTCTCTAGAAAGTTCTATGGCATTGTTCTTTAGGTTAGAAATTTCTGAAAGTATAGTATTTTTTTCTTCGTCAGAAGATTTCTGATATATCTCACTCAATACATTCATAATTTCTATTGTGTTAGTACTTGCCATTCTATTAGCAATAGGGTTGGAGCTATCATATCTAAGAGCTTTGAGATAATACGCATTCAATTTATTAAAGAACTCTTCTCTTACCTCTATTGTAATTTGCTCTTCTGAGGTATATTTCTTTGATTCTTCAGAGGAGAAAGATACTGCCCTTGCTATATAGACAACAGAAAGGAATCTTGTCCCTAGTGCTAAAAGGCCAAAGAATACAAGAGCTATAGCTAATACAGTAAGGAACCAATTAACATTACTTATCGTTCTGTTTACATCCGATGATACCTTTCCGACATTAACTGCCCAGAATTTGAGTAAGAATTGTTCATCATTTTTGCTGTAGATATTCTTTGTAAGAAGGGAAAGGAGTATTAATGTTAAAAGTACAAAATAGAGAAGGAAAGAAAAAGACAGGAAGAATGAGCTAAGGTATATTGTAATTGTAAGTATTTGTAGAATACTTAGTAACAAGTTCCCTTTCTCTGAAGAAGTTAAATCATTGATAAAAGATTTTAACAAAACCAAACCTAGTAATACCCAAACAACAATCCCTACTATTCCTCTGGTAGCAAGAATTGTAAAGAATTCGCTAGAAGAATACATAAAATTAACATTCGATAAAGAGATTGTAGCCTCTGTTGCAGGTTTAAAAAGATTATATGCTATTGCAAAAGAGTCATTACCAAGACCAACTAAAGCCCTAAAGAAAGCCTCAACAAGAACCTTACTAGAAACAGACCATGAAATATCAGAAGCTAACTGAACAGGGCTAATAACTGAGAAAGATTCTCCCAGTAGAGAGTCTTTGAAAGATTCATACTGTAATCCAATTGATAATGCAGCTGATAGTAAGGCAAGAATTCCTAAAATAATTGGTAAAAATCTTAACTCCTTTTCTAACTTTATAAAAAGAAGTAAGGATGTAAAGAGAAGAGAAATGAATATAAATACTGAAAGAGCAATTCCTTGATTTGTTGAAAATAATAGCATTACTAGAAACCCTATTATTAACGATATCGAAGGTAGTAATATCCTTTGAAATGTTTTTTCTCTTATGTAATATACGGATAGATACACAGACATTAATATTAAGGCTGCACTCAAAACGATTAATTCGCTTGAATAAAAAGTAAGAGGTACTCCTACAACAAAGAAATCCTTAAATACTGGTAGCCAACCAAATATATTAACTTTTAGAAGAGAGAGAAAACTTAGTATTAAGAGAAAAGAAAATCCAAGTACAAATATCTCTATAGATCTAACGACATATTTAATGTCACTTAGGAAACTTCTTGCGATAAAAAAGAATACTAAAAGAATAGACATAGATATGAGGCCAATACCAAGTCTCCCATCAAATCCCCATACGGCAGTCCATTTATCAAGAGCAAATATTGATGACAATATAAAGGATAATAAAAGAAGTAAAAATACTTTGTCGTATATAGATTTAAATACTACTACCTTACCATCCCATATCCATTTAATAACCTCCAAAAGAATTAGAAGAGAAGAAAGTATTATAAAAAATATTACTTTAACTTGCTCAGTAGGATCCCAAGGTAGAGGTATAACAAACCAAGGTATAAAGAGAAGTAGTATATAAAATATTTGCCTCTGAAAGAAAGACAAATCAATGCCACCACTAGAAGTAGGAGTTTTTGTATTATTAGTTAACATATATGTTAGAGGCAGAATAAATAATTATTTACTACTAATCATCTTAGCAAATAAAAAAGGGGGTTCCAAGCCCCCTTCCTTTAAGTAGAGATTACTCTTCTACAACTTCTCCCTCTTTTACCTCCTCTTCTTTCCCCTCTCCTTCCTTCTCAGGTTCTTTCTTGTTTTCAGAAGCTACTTTCTCATACATCTTCTTGCTTACATCTTGCATCTTCTTTGTAAGAGAATCTACTTTCTTTTCTAGTTCTTCTTCATTGAAGTCCTCTTTCTCTATTATCTTCTTTACTTCATCTACTCCTTCCTTAAGATCTTTCTTTTCATCTTCCTCTATTTTATCTCCATTCTCTTCCAAGAGTTTTTCAATGTTAAAGCATAGAGAGTCTGCATTGTTTCTCTTCTCTGCTCTTTCTCTTTTCTTTTTGTCTTCCTCTGCATGTT
>DHVL01000029.1 GCA_002412645.1 Candidatus Dojkabacteria bacterium UBA5209
CCTTTTTTAATTCTGTAGATGTACTAGCTATCATCTGAGATGTTTTAGGAGACATTGTATATGGGTAATTGGGACCTACATTCTTTCTAAAGTCTTGGTCCCATGCTTTGTCATATTCATAGCATTCTTGGGTAAATTGGGGATCTACTTTAACTACAAAACTAGAGTATCCCGATTCAAATTCTTGTTTCTCTAATCTTACTTTACTGTCTACAAGATCTTTTCCTTCTCCCTGGTAGTAGGATTCGTTTTCCATATTAAATGTACATTAAATTATTATCTGTATTTTACTTTACACAGATATACATGTACATAGCTAAAGGACTAGAGAAAGCACATAGACAATCATAGCGATAGTAAGGGCAACCCTAAGTACAATACTAAAGAAAATACCAAGAAAAGATCCAAAGCCTGCTCTTAGGCTTTCCTTTAAATCTTTCTGAGCAAATATTAACTCAAACAGAGTTGCACCAAGGATAGGTCCAACAAGCATACCATGGATATTACCAATAGCTAATCCTACTATACCTCCCAATATTGCTCCTGCCATACCCCAATTACTACCTCCTAACTTCTTAGCTCCAAGTGCAATAACCACATTATCAAGCAATGTAGAAAGTAAAGATACAAAAAAGAGTATAGCTAAGAGCGTAGGGGTAATAACTTGGAAACTACCCATCCATGCAAGTATAACTATCGAAATATACACCAACCATATACCTGGTAATGTAAAAATTGTAAGCACAAGACCAGCAAGTGCTAATATACCTAACACAATATATATTAATATATCAATCATCCCCAATTATACCCCCAATATCGCCAAAAGATAAAACAATACTGTATACTTGGTCATATGAAAAAATATCTACTCTTAATACCATTCATATTAGTAATAGTTGCCTTCTGCCTATTTGGTATAGATAAGCAGTATATGTGGAGTGATGAAGTATATTCATTTAATGCAGCGAAGATGATTCTTGAGAAAGGACAAGCAATATATGACTCCGGATTAATATATGCAAGAGCCCCCATATATCACCAATTATTAGCTTACTCAATGAAGATATTTGGTGAAAATGAATTAGGTAGTAGGATAATTAATATACCGTTTTGGCTAGGAACTTCTACAGTTATATTTTTCTTTGTAAAAGAGATAATCCCCTTCATCAAAGGAGAGCGTAAATATATGACAGCACTTCTAGTATCCATTTTTTACTTAATAAGTAATTTTGCAATATCAATGCTAAGAGAGACAAGAATGTATGGTATGAGTACATTCTTCTTAATATTAGCTGTATATCTTTTTTACAAAGCAGTAATAAATCCAAAGAGAGGATACAAGATAGTGGGTATAGAGGTCGATATAAAATATGCAATATTTTTTATCCCCGTTATGTATATTGCATACAATACACACCCCATAAATATATTACTTGGTCTTGGTATAGCTATATACTTCCTCATTTCAACATTCCTGTATAAGCAGAAAACAAACTTTTTAATATTTGTACTACTAATAGCCTTAGGATTAGGATTCATGTATCTAAGATATGATTCTTTAAATGTACTAAATGTATTTACAGATCTCTCTCCCAATTGGGCTAAAGGATTAAATATTCTCTACTACTCTGTCTTAACAGTAAGAAACTTACCAATGGTAATACTAGCTCTACCAGCTACACTGTATATACTTTTTAAGAACAGAAATAAGACTGTACTCTTTCTTACAAGCATAGTACTTGGTTTCTTACCATTTCTCTCCTTACAATCAGCACAACATGAAAGGTATTGGCAAGCAGTAATACCAGTAATAGTGATACTCTCTTTCATCTCATTAATTCTTTTTCTTAAAGAAGTCGGTATTAACAAATTAACAAAAGTATTAATGATACTACTACTTACTACCTCACTCTTTCATATATATCTTTCTGTAAAAGAGATAGTTGAGATAGATACATATACTAGTAGTTCACTTTCAATACATAAGAAATTAGAATACAACAAACTATTCATATACCTAGAAAACAATCTAGAAGATGATACTCTTCTAATTGCAGACTCACACAGTGCTTACACACTCTACGCTAAAGGCTTTGACGTTGATTACCTACTACTTCCAGATGATAGTGTGAATTGGCAGTGGGGAGAAAGAGATCTCTACTTTGATATACCCTTAATAAATGATGATCAATTAGATAGTTTACTTGAAGAAGAAAAAGATGGTTTTGTTGTAGTAAGAGATTTGGAAAGAATAGGAGAGATTCAGTATACAAGGCTATCTATATTCAATAGACCAACTGTATACAAATTCTAAAGGGTAAAAGAATTTAAGATTCCCCTTTTTAAATACTTAGCAGAAGATATTAATCTACCCTTGAAGTATGTGTCTATGAGATAAAGGAATCTCTTTATATTAAAACCATACACCCCCATTATTTTAACAATCTTTTTCCTAGCTTCTTTAAAATCTCCTTGTGTATACAGTTGTAAGAAGTAAAGGAAATCTAAGTCATCTTGAGGATATATATCATACATATATTCCCTATCTATATCCTCATACATATCTTTACCCTCTCTCAGTTTCTCTTTACAAAGGTTTTGTATTGTATATGAATATACTAACTGATCAATGAGGTAATCATCATAAAGGATATCCTTCTTACTCATGTACTCAACTAATATGTTAGGAAGAAGATGTACTAAGTGACCACTACCTACTACTTGAAGGTAAAGATCATAGTCTTGAGCACGTAGGAATTTCTCTCTGTAGAAGAACTCTTTCTTGTTTCTAAACATAATAGATGAATGAACTAGTACATTTCCCTCGATCAACCTCTCTGTGATATCCACAGGGGTTCTCTTACCCCATGATGTGCCAATCTTTTCTCCTTTCTCATCCAATATATTAGCCCTACCTCCTACTAGATATACATCAGGATTAGATTCTAAGTATTTTACCTCTGTCTCTATCCTATGAGGACAAGATATGTCATCTGCATCATTTACAGCAATATATTTACCCTTACTACCCTCTATCGCAATATTTCTTGACACACATCTTTCTAGTCTTTCTTTGTTTGTAATTACTTTTACCCTACTATCCTTCTTAACAAATTCTTCCAATATCACCGATGTCTTGTCCGTAGAAGCATCATTTACAATTACAATCTCAATATTGGTATACGTCTGTCTTAAAAGAGCACTTAGAGTTTTCTTTAAACTCTTTTCTCCATTTCTTACCGCCATTATTACTGAAACCAGTGGTTTACTACTTACCATCTGTGTATTCTTTTAACTTAGAGTAATATACAAGATACAGTACTACTAAAGATATCATCTGTATTACTAATGTTACCCATACTACACCAAGATATCCATACTC
>DHVL01000023.1 GCA_002412645.1 Candidatus Dojkabacteria bacterium UBA5209
GTGGAGATCAGCAAAGAATAGAATCTACCTCTATTGAGTATGAAATAATAGGGGTAACTCCAGATGATATAACACCAATGTTTTATGTACCCTTCGTTCATCTTAAAACCTTAGGTATAGACAATTATTCCCAGGTAAAAGTGGTCGTCGATAAAGATTCTAATCTTGAAAGTGTTAGAACTCAGATAGAGGCAAAAGGGTTTAGTACCTCATCAGTTGTAGATACTGTTGCACAAATTAACGGACTTTTCTCTACTGCTAGAACTGTATTAGCTCTCTTGGGAGCAGTAGCTTTAGGAGTTGCTGCACTAGGAATGTTTAATACGTTAACCGTTTCACTTTTGGAAAGAACTAGAGAAGTAGGTTTATTAAAAGCAATAGGTATGGAATCAGATGAAATCAGAGATCTTTTCCTAGCAGAATCTATGATAATGGGTTCCCTTGGAGGATTACTTGGATTAGTGATAGGTTTAACTGTAGGGAAAATAATAGAATTAATACTCTCTATCTATGCACTAATCAATGGAGCAGGAACAATCACTATAATTGATATGCCAATACTCTTTGCAATATCAATCATTTTCCTTTCATTCTTAGTAGGAATAGTAACAGGAATATACCCAGCAAAAAGAGCTACAAAGATTTCTGCATTAAATGCATTAAGATACGAATAGTACTAACAAAACTCCTATTATAATAAAAGGTCTTTTTAAACCTTTGAACATTTCTAGTTTCTCTGAAGTTCTTTCCTAGGTTGATAGCAACCAAGGTGATTGTAACCAAAATAATAATCAAGACTACGAATATTGGGATCTAAATAAGGGAGAATAACCGATACTTTCTTTGATCTCTCACAATGGATATTAAATATAAATTTATATATCTTTAATATACAAGCAGGATAATTGACTGTTACTTAGGAGATAAAACTTGTCCTATATATACATTTCTTTTTCTAATTTCTCTAAAACTTCTTCAACACAGGAACATTTCATTAATTCAGTTCTTAATTCATTAGCACCATCAAACCCATTAATATATGCTCTAAAGAATTTCTTCAATGCATGAAAATCTTTTTTCTCTCCCCAAATCTCATCAAAAAGAAGAAGTTGTTTTTTAAAGACATCGAATTTCTCTTCTCTAGCAATTTCCTGATTAGATGAAAAAATCCAAGGATTAGCAATAGCCCCTCTACCAATCATAACTCCATCAACCATATATTTATTAACCATATCTATAGCTTGTTCAAAACTCTTAATATCTCCATTACCAAATATTAGAAGGGAAGGACTCTTCTCATTCCTCATATTAATAATTTCATCCATATATGACCAATCGGCATTTAGAGATTTTTCACCTCTAGCAGTTCTCATATTTAATGTAAGGACATCCAATGATTGATCCAAGAGAAAAGATATCCAGCCATCTATATCAATCTCATCAAAGCCAAGTCTTGTTTTTACTGAAACAGGCAAACCCTTTCCACCTTCCTTAGTCGCCTCAATTATCTCTTTAACCAACTCTCTTTCCTCTCGTATTAATCCACTACCAGCATTATTCTTAACAACATTTTTGACAGAGCAACCCATATTAATATCCACACCATCAAAACCCATTTCCTTAACAAGTTTAGCTGCTTTAAAGAAATTCTCTGGCTCAACACCCCACAGTTGAGCAATGATTGGCTTCTCTCTTTTCTCGTATTTAAGCCTATGTATAACCCTTTCCCTACCCCTGCTATTAAGACCCTCTACATTAACAAACTCCGTATAGAAAAGAGACGGTCTACCCACAGACATTACAATCTGTCTAAAGACCGTATCCGTAACATCTTCCATCGGGGCGAGAGAAAAAATTGGTTTCTTTAATTTTTCATATATATTCATATCTCATATTTTAACATATATACCCCAGGCCTCCTCGTTTGCATTATCCCTAAGCCCAATAAGTAGACTAGGGTCTACTGGATTACTTGAATTTGTGCTGAAATTACAATAAACTTACAATGTATTACTGCTCAAAGTATGGAACAGAAGAATATATTAACAAGTAGTGGAGGACAAAAGGTCCTAAACGAAGATGGTGTAGACAACCTTCTTGTTGTTTTTACATATGCCATTAAAGATTTTCTTTATTGGTGGTATGTAAAGATGCCCCTATGGCATCTTAGAATGCTAGCTAGAATATCCACTTTAGTAGATGATAATCTTTCTATCTCACTTCTTTTCAAGAATTTCTTCTTACCTTGGCACCGAGATTTCTCTTTTATAGGTTATACATTTGGAATACTCATAAAGGTAATATATTTACCAATTGCTATCATTGGATATCTGTTTTGTAATGTGATGTATCTTTTTCTAATACTAGTGTGGTTACTACTTCCTCCCGCTACACTCTTCTTTATCCTTAGATCTATCTTGAATATATAAATATAATGGCTATTGATTACGGCTGGCAAAATAGAACGTTGATAGGTTTTCACTCTAAAGATAGTAATACTTTTGGAGTTGTACAGAAAGAATACCCAATATTAACAAAAGAGTCTGAAGCTCTTTTTCTTTTAACAAGAGATCAGTTCTTTACAATCTCTACACCACAGATTAGTAATGTATTAACTAACTACCTTAGATATCAAAAATTCTATGACAACCTAAGATTAATAGCCAACGTCTTACTTGTTCCTGGTTTAGTAATTGCATTCGGATATTTACTTAGACAATTTGGTTTGTTTGATGAGATAGATATTGTAAAAGATTTTCTCTCTAGTGGTATCTCAGATGCACTTTTTGGACTTTCAATTTTTTCTGTGTTTTTACTTTGGCATGATTACTACAAAGACAAAAGTCATCCAGTAAGGCTACCTAAAGCAGAAAAGATTTCTTTAAATGACTTAGAGGAAATTAAAGCTACTGGTTTTAAGTTTGGTAGATATGCACACCTTGAAGCCATTAACTACCTTAATGATTTTTCGTTGGATATAATATGTGCAAATACTAATAAGAATGAAATCAATATCTACAATCTCTTTCTAGAATTGGTTTCATATCCTCAAATACAGGAAATCTTTAAGAGAGCAAATATACAAGTTGATGGTGAAAAGCTCACAGAAGCAGCAATTGATACAGAAAATCTACCTACATACCCATCTACTTCAATTAGAAGTCTAATTATTTACTCTCTAAATGAGGCTCTTCTTACTCTTTCTAGAGATATTAAACCTGAACACATGGTTCTAGCTCTCTTTAATGTATTTCCTTCTTTAAAAAAATTTCTTACTACTCAGAATTCCTCGATAGATATACTTAGAGAGGTCGTTAGGTATCATTCGTATGAATTTGAAAAGAGAGCTAATACAAATCCTTTTAATCCTAATGTCCAATATTACAGAAAGGGGGGAATAGCTGAAAGTTGGATATATGGCCATATCTTCATATTAGAGAAGTTTAGTAAGAATTTAAATGAATATGTTGCTAGATATGATGATATCTTTGGTATAGGGCATGAAGATGAGATAGAGAATTTAGTATCCGTACTTGGTAAAGTAAGTAACAAGAATGCACTTCTAATTGGTGAACCTGGAGTAGGTAAATCCAGTTTAATCCTTGGTATAGCACAAAGGATTAATAGGGGAGATGTCCCCTTACAGATTAAAGATAAAAGAATATTACAACTTGATATTAATGGTTTAATTGCTTTCTCTTCAAAAGAGAAAAATACAGAAACTTTAGTAGCGAGAGCTGCACAAGAATTAGAAAATGCTGGAGATGTAATACTATATATAGATGAAATGCAAGAGTTAATTCCTTCCAAGGCTCAGGATTCTGGACACTCTCTAGCGGGGATATTACTTCCATATATATTGGATAGTAAATTCCCTATAATTGGGACTGTTAATCACTCTGATTACAAGAGGTATTTTTACAGTATAGAGTCCCTAAGACAAACTTTTACTAATATTGAAGTTAGCGAGATTTCTGCTGCTGATACCTTAGTAATACTTCAAACAAAGATAGTACAGCTTGAAAGAAATTTCGGTATATACATTACCTTACCTGCGTTGATAAGTACTGTGGAGCTTGCACAACGATATGTTAAAGAGAAGAAGCTACCCAGTAGTGCAGTACAACTTCTTGAGTCAGCTTGCTCATGGGCACAAAGTAGTGGAGTACAAACTTTAACAGATGAGCATATTGCCAAGGTTCTTTCTAATCAGAAAGGTTTTTCAATAGCTGGTGTTAAAGCGGAAGAGAGTACCAAGCTAATGAAATTAGAAGAGGCTATCAAAGAAAGAGTAGTGGGACAAGATGATGCTGTATTTGCAATAGTAGAATCTCTTCGTAGGGCACATACAGATATTCGTAATCCAAACAAACCAATTGGTGCATTTCTTTTCATGGGTCCAACTGGTGTAGGTAAAACATACCTTGCTAAGGTTGTAGCTCAAGAGTACTTCGACAAAGAGAGTGACATGATTAGAGTAGATATGTCTGAATATCAAGAAGTCTCTAGTATTGAGAAATTCTTGGGAGATAGTGGTAATAGAAGTATTAACTCTCAAAATGCTGTTTCTTTAATAGACAAAGTTAAGCTAAACCCATATACAGTAATTCTCTTTGATGAAATAGAGAAAGCACATCCTCAGATATTAGATCTTTTCTTACAAATATTTGATGAAGGTAGATTAACAAGTAATCTAGGAGAGGTTGTTGATTTTACTAATAGCATAATCGTATGTACAAGCAATATAGGGAGTCGTATTCTTTTGGAATCTCTTAGCAATAATAAAAGTACTTGGGATGAAGCAAAGGATAGGGCTTTAATTGAGTTAAGACAATCCATTAGGCCTGAATTACTAAATAGGTTTGATAAAGTATTAGTATTCCATCCTCATGATATAGATAATCTTTCTGAGATATCAGAATTACTCTTGCAGGAATTAGCTAAGCGCCTTTCTGAGAAAAGTATCAACCTTACTTGGAATAGTTTAATACCTCAATTAATAGCAAGTAAGGCAAATGAACCAGGTTTTGGCGCTAGACCAATTAAGAGATATATACAGGAAAATATAGAGGGTAACATAGCAAAAGAGATGGTAGAGGGTGAGATAGTCGCTGGAGAAGAGATAGAGATTAAGGAAAGTTGGATAATATAGAGGATTTAGTTGCAAGAATACCAATATTAAAATATAATACACAGTTATAAAATAGTTTAAAAAGATATGGGAGCATTACCAAAAAGAAAAATTTCAAAAGGTAGAAAGAATAGAAGAAGAGCAAATGACTCTTTAAAGAAACCTAAGATGTCTGTATGTCCTAAGTGTGGGAAGGCAAAAAGACCTCACTTTGTATGCGAATTCTGTGGCTACTATGGTGACGGTAAGGATTTAAAGAAGAATAAATAAGTACTGTTTTAGTAATGAAGAAATCAACTGACCCAAGACATCTATCTAGGGAATTAGCACTACAAACTCTTTTTTCAAGAGATTTCAATGGTATAAGGGATGGTGTCCTAGAGTTTGATGTACAAGATCTTTCAATATTAGATGAAATAGAGAAATACAATGAAGAGCTTTACTCTTCATTAGTTAATGGTGTAAGAGAGAAACATGAAGAGATAGATTCTTTGATTAGAGAATTTGCACCTCAATGGCCAATTTCACAGATGAAGTTAGTAGATTTACAAATACTTAGGATAGCAATATTCGAAGGATTTTTAGAAAACATTACTCCACCTAAAGTAGCAATTGATGAGGCAATAGAGATAGCAAAAGAGTTTGGGGGAGAAACAAGTAGTAAATTTGTAAATGGAGTTTTAGGAGCAATATATGAAAAGAGTAAAGAGAATGAATAATATAGAAGATTTGGAGAAAAATTTAGGTATACAGTTTAGTAATAAAGATTTTTTACTAACTGCACTTACTCATAGATCCTTTCTTAATGAGAATAGGGAAGTGCCTGAGCATAATGAGAGATTAGAATTTCTTGGAGATGCGGTATTAGAATTAATAGTTTCTGATTTCCTTTTCAAAAAATATACTGATAGGGCTGAAGGAGATTTAACAAGCTTTAGAGCAGCTTTAGTTAGAACAGACTCCCTAGCTCAAATAGCTAAAGAATTGGGCTTAGGAGAGCATATGAGACTCTCTAGAGGAGAAGAAGATAGCGGTGGTAGAGAGAAGGACTATCTCTTAGCAAATACATTTGAAGCAGTACTAGGAGCAATATATTTAGATTCAGGGTATGAGAGTTGTGTATTGTTTGTCCAAAGAGCATTACTTCCTAAGATTGAAGATATTGTTAAGCATAGATTAGATATTGATAATAAGACAAAGATACAAGAATTAGCACAATCAATGTATAAATCCACACCCACATATGAAGTTACAGATGAGCAAGGACCCGATCATGACAAGATATTTACAGTAGTTGTTAAGATAGATAATAAAATAGTGGGGGAAGGGAAGGGTAGTAGTAAACAAAGGGCAGAGGAACAAGCTGCCAAGATGGGAGTAGAATATATAGAAAGTAGTAATAAATAGCTTGAATATTAATTTACCTTCTGTTAAAATAACAGCGCTATGTTAAAGATTAGATTAAAAAGAACAGGTAAGAGAGGTCAACCACATTACAGAATAGTGGTTATGGAATCTAGTAGCCCAAGAGATGGTAAAACCGTTGAAGAAATTGGATACTACAATCCTAGAACTAAACCCTCTACCTTTGATATTGATAAAGATGCTGCAAAAGCATGGTTAGATAAGGGTGCTAAACCTACAGATACTATTGCACAGTACTTTGTTAAACTAGGTTTACTTAAATCTCTTAAGAGAGGTTCTAAGAAACCAAATACTACTAAAAAAGAGAACGAGCAAGAGAAGTAATTTAAACCCTCTTTTGTTTTAAGGTCTATATCATAGGCCTGTTTTGTTTTCAATATATATATCTGGTAAAATTCTTAGAACGAGAGTATAATTTGCTCAGAGTATATTTTAAATTCAATATTGTAAAAAATGAAAGAATTACTCGTACATATTATTAAAGCAATTGTTAATTATCCAGATGATGTACAGGTAGAGGAGAGAGAAAGTGTAGATTTCCCCGGCTTAACAATCCTTACTATTGATGTAAACGAATCAGATAAGGGAGTAATTATTGGTAGAAAGGGAAGGACAATTAACTCTATTAGAGATATTATAACAATCAGTGCAATAAGGAATAACAAGAGAGTTAGAGTTTTACTTAAAGATGATAGAGTAGATCATCACACAGAAGATGAGGATATGCTAAAGGATGAGATCTAAAGATTCTTTGCTTTTTCTTTAAATATATCCAAAATATCTTGATACTCTGTATAGGGCTTGAATGGTTTGTATATGTTTATTTCACCAACTTTGTCTGCCATATAATACCCACTAACATTTAGTGATATGCTCCACATTCCTGTGGCAAGAGCTGCTACTTCAACATTTTGAATTCTAATTATATATGGAGATACATTTTGTACCTCTTCAAGAAAGGCTACTACACTTGTATAATCTCCTTGATATGAGATAGGACCAGATACTCCTGCACCACTACTATCTTGTGCTACTTTACCTCCCATATCTCCTGCAGAGAGCTCTCTAATCTGTAATCCCTTTTCTCTTGCTAATGTGTCTACATAGTAGATAAAGTCAGATACTTTTAATATCTTTGGTATTATACTCTTAGCAAGTATTACATCTTCACTCAACTGAGTATCATCTAATGCATTTATCTGCTGAAATACTTTTGTCATCTGATCTATCTTTGTATCTGTTTCTTTAATCTCTCTTTGATATTCAAGTGCAGAGTTAATCATAGGGATAAATACAAAGATAGATAAGAAAAGCAGTATTACACCTACAATAATAGGGATAGCTAAATCAGAGAATTTTAGCCTAGATGCATTAATTTTCTCACTAATAGCTGCTAATTCTTTAGTTGTTTTTTGGTTTGTTCTTGATGCTAATGCCATTAATTCTGATTATAAAAATTTTTACCATCTAATTGACCATCGAAGTTGAAATTCACTCTGTTATTACTCTTACTAACAGATTGTAAATTAATACTCTCTATATTTTCATCTATGCCTAATATGTACCAAAGTTTAGAAAGATTCTCTAAACTAGAAGTATTACCTGTATATGTAAACTGTAGTTGTTCAGAAATCATTACACTTTTAATATTAACATCACCTATCTTAGTACCCATTCTTGTAAAGAACTCTATGATATCTTTGTGGGAGAAGGCACCTTTCTTAACATTGGAATAGAGGATTGCTCTATCTACGATATCTTCGTTTGCAGAGAGCTTATCTATCTGTTGATTAACTCTGGCTTCTGCGGCATATAGCTGTTTAGTTCTACCATTAAGTATTTGTTTTGAAAGAATATTAAAACCAACAACCAAAAGAGATATAACTACAAGCACAATTAAACTAATAACAGAACCAATACTAACTGTACTTTTAGTCTTTTCTATAATCTTCTCTTCTTTAGACATCGCAGGGATCAGATTAAATCCCTCTGAGAGATTTGATATCCCTGGTGTTTCGGGTTTAGGTGGAGTAGGAGGTGTACTTCCTACCTTTTCTATCTTTTGCGTATTTTGTGTTTGATTCTCCTGTTTATTCATCTTTTAATGCTAATCCAATAGCGACAGAGTAGGAAGGACCTCCTTTTG
>DHVL01000052.1:0-640 GCA_002412645.1 Candidatus Dojkabacteria bacterium UBA5209
CAAATTGGGTAGATAGACATATGTTTGGTTTAGTACTTCAAAGTGCAGAAGATATATTGGCAGTATCTAAAACATCTAAGAAATGGATATCACAGAATTTCAACATATCAAAAGAAAGAGTAGGGGTAATTTACAACTCATTTAATACCAATTCTTCACCTGAAGATATTAAAGAGAAAGAAAATCTAGTTGTATTTGCAAGTAAATGGATCAAAGTTAAAGACCCACAAACAACATTAGATGCATATATACAGATAGCAAAAGAGTTTCCTAATTGGCAATTCTTAATGATAGGGGAGGGGAGTAAGTTGGAGTATGAAAATACTCTGCCAAGTAATATTGAAATAAGAAGAGGATTACTTACACAAAACAATCTTTTTTCAATACTTAAAAGATCTAAGATATATATAAACTCATCACTTAGTGAAGGTCTAGCTTTGGGAATTCTAGAAGCCATATCTTTTGGTAATATCCCAGTACTTTCTAATGCACCTAGCAATATAGAGGTAGCAAAAATATTACAATCCAAAGAATTTACATTTAATAGAGCTAATACATCTGATTTAGTTAAAACATTAAGAAAAGCAATATACAAAAGTAACGATATTAAATATATAAAAGAGTTAGTAGAAAGAAATAG
>DHVL01000052.1:645-10795 GCA_002412645.1 Candidatus Dojkabacteria bacterium UBA5209
ACTATGAACTCTCTCAAATGAAAACACTCTCTATTGTCATCCCTATGTACAATGAACAGAACAGTATTCAAAAGATATTAGAGAAGGTTTCAAAGGTAAAGTTACCAAACAGTATTGGGAAAGAGATTATCATTGTTGATGATGCTTCAAAGGATAACAGTAGAGTATTAGTAGAAGAGTTTGTAGATATTGACGAGGATAATAATAGATATGTACTTCTTAAAAATTACAGAAACAAAGGCAAATCTCAAACCGTTAAAAAGGGGGTATTAGCTTCTACTGGAGAATTAGTTGTAGTTCAGGATGCCGATTTAGAATACAATCCTAATGACTTAATACTCTTTGTTAATGAGTTTCTCTCTAATCAAACCTTAGATGTAATATATGGGAACAGGTTTAACAGTAAAAATTCTTTTACTAGTAGTATACATAGTTTAGGAAATAGGTTTGTGACAATGATTTCAAATCTCTTTACAAGACCTAAAGGTTTTGCTCCAAAGGATATGGAAACATGCTACAAAATGGTAAGGGGAGATATCATGAGATCAATATTTAAGAGTTTAGAATCAGTTAGTAACTTTGGTTTAGAACCAGAAGTCACTGCTAAATTAGCACGATACAGAAAAGTAAATGGTAAGAGATTAAACTTTAAAGAGATAGATATATATTACAAACCTAGAACTGTATCTCAAGGTAAAAAGATGCGTTGGTTTAAGCATGGTTTTGAGGCTTTACTAGAGATTCTTTACTTTAATACAACACCTTTTGCACTTGAAGAGAAATTTAAAGAGAAAAGTATTAAAAGAAAGTTCTAAATTTGTTGACATATTTCTTCTCTCTCTTTAATATATTAGCAGATGTAAATTTACATATATCATCTATGGATTCTGCCCAACAAAATATGTCTTCATTATTACAAAACAGTGAGGATTTGCTTCAAGAAAAGCTTGATTCCTTTGTTAAACAGTTACAATATCTTGGACTTAGTAATGAACAAATTGAAACAATTGCCACCAGTATTACTACAACAGCAACTAAACAGACAATGGCCAAAGTAAGCTCTTTAATGGATGAAAAGGAGTTTGAGAATTGGAAAGCTTTTGTAGATACAGGAGTTAATATTGCACAACAGTTAGTTGTATTAAATAGGCTCCTTATGGAAAAGGTGAATAAAGATATAGAAGGGATACACATGGAGATAGTAGATGGATTAATAGAGAATACCTTGAGTGAGGTAGCAAATCTCAAAGATTTAAATCTAAAAGTATCTAATCTCTCTCCAGAGGAAGTAGAAGAGGCTAAAAAACTTATAGACGCAGGAGATTATGAAGGGGCAGACAAGATAATTAATAAAGAATAATATTATTTATATATAAATACTGAAATGGCTGAGACTAGATTTGCAAATGAGCAAGAGTTAACAGATTTAAAAGCTTTAGAACAAAATCAGAATTCTGTAGATAACAATTCTACAAATCCTTCTTCGGATTTAAACAAAGAGAATCTAATCCCTAAAAGTGATTGGATGGATAAAGCAATAAATGATTCTAACCCAGAGAACAGTACTAATCCTCCTTCCCTTGATCCACTTAATAAACCTAGTAAAGGTACTGAAGTTTTAACTTCCTTAAAAGCAGATCAAACCGCTAGAAATGAGAAGAAGGAGCAAAATCCTACAGATTCAATACCTCCTTTTGTGCGCCAAATGATTGACAATAGAGCAAAAACAGATGGTAGCTCACAATCTACAGAGAAAACCGAAACTTCTCCTCGTCTTAGTAATAATGGCCATTTTCCTCAAGAAAGTTCTAACTTAGAAGCTACAAATGTTGTAATTGAAGAAAACAATTCAACACAGGCGAATAGTACACAAAAACCTAAAGAGGAATCTAAACCTCTTCTTAGTAGCATAGATATTGTTAAGAACGGAGCTAATTTCCCTGAGAAAACAGCTTTTTCAAAAGGTGTTTTACTTGAAGAACAAAAACCAACAGAGGAACAAACATCCCCATCTCAAGAAGAACTTCTAGAACAAGTAAAGAATAATTTAGCACAAATCGATAATACCCCAAAACCTAAGCCTCAACTTAAGAGTGCTTTAGATATTGCTAATTTAGATACTGCTAATAATGGCAGCTTCCCTCAAAAAAGAGCTAGCCAAGAATTTCCAAATGGCGTTTTAGTTGGTAGCGAAACTCAGGAGAAATCTGTAGATTCAAAAACAAAATTAGTACAATCTGCAGCAGTATTGGGAAATACTCTTGGAGAATTAAAAGACTCTAATGATTCACAACTGCAACTCACTATTAAGAATCTAATAATTGGAGTTGGAAATATTGTTAATGCAGAAGGACAGAGCAGTATAACGATGGGAGATAGTAGTGTAACAAATGAAATAAACCTTGGAGTAGGGGAGCAACCTGTTCTAGAAAAAGCTTCAGATGGTGATAGTAAGGGAACAAATAAGGTAGAGGAATTAGAAAAATTACATAAAGAAAAAGAGGAATTAGAAAAGAAACAGGCAGATCCAAACTTATCTAAGGATGAAAAGGACAAGATAGAGAAAGCGAAGGATGAGTTAGATGATGTAATTGAAAATACCGAAGATGTTATTGAAGAAGAGCAGGAGAAAGCTGCAAGTGCTGTTGTAAAACTAACCGAAGAAGACAAGAAAGAACTATCTGATGCTGGTAAAACAAAAGAAGGGTTCATGGCAGCAATAACAAGAATGTTTAAAGGTAAGAAATGGTCAGCCTTCTTAGCTAATGCAGGTCTTTCTACTGCATCTACTCTAGCCGTAAGTAAAGCGGCTGCAGTCACCATCGCAACATTTGGACCAGTAGGAATAGGCGTTGTAGGTGGAGTACTAGTAGGATTAGGTGGTATCGCTGCTTTCAAAACTATAAAGAATGTGAAAGAAACTGCAGATTCACAAGGAGTATCATGGAAAGAGCTACTTAAGGAAAAGAAGTTTGTATTAGGAGCTCTCTTAGGAAGTGCAGTCTCAGGAAGTACTAGAATTGGATTACCCACACTTATACCTGGAGTAGGACCAATACTCCCGTTACTTGGAATGGCAGCAGAGCTTGGTGTTTCAGGTATTGGTGAAAGAAATCTAAACAAAAAACAAGCAGAGCTTGTTGAGAAATATTTGAGTAGCTTTGAATTAAGAAGATATCAGAGACTTCAAGAACAGGGATATCTTAGAAGGGATGGAGTAAACATAGAAAAGATAGTAGCAGATATGACAGATCCAAATGTCACTGCAGACGGAAGTAAAACTGCAAAGAAAGCTGCTATTGCCTCCTTACTATATCTTTACAACAAAACAAATGACGAGAAGTATAAAACTCTTCACTACACAGTTAAAGAAAACAATGTAGATGTAAGAAAAGAACTTGATATTACAACACTCTCTGTTCAAGACACAGAGGACAATACAGATGAATATCCAAAACTAGAATTAACTGGTAATTTTGAAAGCTATGTAGACACGTTGGATCTTGAGGAATTAAAGACCCTTACACTTCAAGCTGCCTCTGGTTTTAGTAGCTTAGAAGACAAGAAGGAATTAACAAATGAATTAGTAGGTCTCTTTGTAGGTATAGAAGCTACAGATGTAGATAACTTACTTACTCAAGAAAGAGAACAATACTTTGAGTCTGTTGCGTTCTTAACAGGTTTCAGAACAGGTTCCGGAGTAATGAATTCCTTGATAATAATCGGTTCAGGAGCCACATTGGTTGAACAAGCAGTAGAAGCTCACAACCAAGTCTCTTCTGATAGCTCTGTTGAGCAGGAATATAGAGAATCTCTGGCTGATGAAGATGCCAATGTAGATTCATACACAAGAGAAGATGGTACAAAGGTTAATACAATTGATTTAGATGGAGATGGTACACCTGATTTAATACACGATACTGGCTCAAATGAATATAGTGCAAGTACAGTCTCTGGTGCAGAGAAACTCTTTGAAATACAAAATCCTGAAATTGGTGATGTAAATACATCTCAATTTGAAACTTCTACCACAGGTATAACTGGAACATTTGTAGCAGAGGGTGGAGAAGTAGTTGGAGTTATGTATAACGATGTAAATGGAAATATAGGGATAATGAACTCTGCTCAACTAGGTCAAACATTAGGAGCAACATATGCTAACGGATCTTCTGCATCTTTCAATATCTCTACCATTCAACCAAACGGAGAGACGATTCTAAACATTGGTGATCAACAGTACTCTACAAACCTTTCAACCTTGGAAGGGATTGGTGGAACAGATGCAGTATTAGGTATTGATCCTCTTACAGGCACAGTTAACCCAGGAGATTCTGTACCTAGTGTTCTTACAAAGATAATGCAACAGGTAAAGGCTGACAATCCAAATCTTTCACAATATGATGACTATGAACTTCAAAGATCACTTTACCAGGGAGATAGATTAGCAAATGATTCCGCTATTAGATCAGAATTTGGATTTACAAACCCAGTACAACCAGGTCAAGAATTTAATGTCCGAAACTCTCCAACTATACTAGGTTGGCTAGAAGGACTTAATGGAGGACCAGTAACTCTACCAGAAACAGGCAGTTCAATTTCAGGTTCAGATGGAATATCCTTTACATTTAGTGGTCCACAAGTAAACACAATATCTCTAGATGGTTTAACTCCTTTTGAAGTAGATGTCCCTGTTGATACAGAGATAAATACCACTCACTTAGCTACATTAGTAACAGCAGGTATTGGTGCATTTGCTCCAAGACAAGTTGGTGGTATAACAAGGAGTACTACCATTGAACTCTTTGGTGGCGATGCTGAGACCCCTGATCCTACACCAATAGTTATACCTGGCCCAACACCAACACCTGAACAAGAGAAAGAATTTATCTTTAATGTATTAAAGACACAAGTATTTACATACGTTAGGTCGAAGAAAGGTAAAACAAAAGTTGTAGCAGGAGAAATGTTCCATCTGGGCGAGAAGGAACTAAAGGCTACAGAAACTGGATGGTTACTTGATAATGAACACATAGAAAACAATGACCTCTCTACAATTGTTGAAGCATTCCTTAGCACTGGAGATAGAAATGAACAATCAAAAGTATTAGTAGAAATACTTGATAAAATAATGCCTACAAAAAGAGTTGAACTTGGAAATGCAATAGAATTCCATAAATTAAATAATGGCACATGGAGAGAATATACTAAAATTAGAGATCAGAAGACTAAGGGAGAAGATATTAATAGTTCAGAATTAGCTGACAGAATTCTCTTAATCCAAAGAGATGAAGCAGGGAAGATTACTGGTAATAGAGCATTACCAGGAGGGCAAGAGGTTAAAACAGAAAGTACCAATACAGATACAACAGTAAAAACAACAAGTACAACAGAAACCACTACTCAATCTACTGCACAAGCAGAGAAGGAAACAACAGTAGAAACTACGAGTGCAGAGGGAGAAAATAAGATAGAAAAACCCCAAAAAGAACAATTTGAGGTTGTAATGAGAGAAATAATTAAGACCTTAAATAATAAAATACAACTCATTACAATTAATAACAGCGACTACTTGTATGATCCAGAAACAGAGCTTTGGAAATTAGAAGGTCGAAATGAAGAGGCAAAAGCTCAGTTAACTGAAAATGAGGTTTACTCTTTCCTTAATACCGCACATGCAAGTAAAGATAAGAATACTAGAGAAACCTTAGCAAAAGACATTCAAACTATGCTCTCTAGATTAACAGAAGATGGCACTGTACACGACAAACCAAAAGACAGGATCAGAATAGGAACTACAACATATGTAAGAGTTCGAGGTGGTACAGATGCTCCAATATGGAGAGCAGATGATAAGAAAAACCCTGAAAATAGTGGAACCTTTAATGATCAAGAACTCGCAGGAAAGATAATAAATATAGAAAGATCAGAACAACAAGATAAAACCCCTGAGGTAAAAGAAGCTGAAAAACCTGAAAAGAAAGGAAGGAAATTACTAAGACTAGCACTCTTAGCTACAGGAATTGGCGGTGGAGTATTAGCATCAAGTCTAACAGGTATGCCTGCTGCTGTAGCACTTTCTGCAGCTGTAGTAGGTTCTGGATCATGGGTTGTTAAATCAATTGAACAAGCAAGAGAAAGATCCCTTAGAAGACAATCTGATGAAATGAAGAAAGATATAAGAGAGAGAATTAATTCAAGATTCACAGACCAGGAGATAGAAAAGGATAGACAATTTGAGAAGAAGATGAAAAGAGCAAGAAATATTGTTGAAATATGTAAAGATATATCATGGTTAACAACTCCAATGGCTATCACATCTCTTGCATATGGCTTCTTATCCCCTAATATTTCCGATATTGGAATGCAAGTTGATATTAAAACATGGTTAGAAGGAACAGTAAACAAGATAAGGATGACTCCAGAAATAGTATCTGAATCAATTAAATTTGGAAAGTAATCAAAATGGAGAATGATATAAAGATTAAGATAGAAAAACTTAAAGAATTAGGATTAGATGAGAAAAGAATAGTCTCCTTAATTAGACTCGGATTTGAAGAGTTTCTTGATGAAATGGAAGAAGATTTACTACAAGCGAATGAAGAAGATTTAGATGCTTTAGACAGCTATCTCACAGGAATAGAGAAAGAAGATCTTACTACTGAAGAAGCATCTAACACAATTAAAGATATCTTACAGAAGGTATATGGTATTAGTGCACAAAATAATTGGAATACTTTCTTGGTAGATTACTTAGATCAATGTATAGAGGAAGGAAAAGCTATGGAAGATTTCCTTACTAAGCTTAAAAATGATGACCCCGAAGCACTTAAACAGGTAATAGCTGCACAACAGGATCCTGATTTTGAAGCTGCAAAATCTGCCGTAGAGTTAACCTCTAAATTGGACGAATAGGTCTACAGAGAATCTTTTTTACTGTAAAGGATGATTTTTTCTAACAGTTTCCTCTGCAAACTTTTCACTAGCATGAATATACCTAGTAGTTGTATCCAAACTCTCGTGACCAAGTAATACCTGCAATGCTGCAGGACTAGCTCCTTGTTGTGCTAAATATGTTGCAAAACCATGCCTTAAACTATGTGCAGAGGTAGGAATCTGTATACCCAATCTCCTCCTATACTCAGCAATCTTCTCTTGGAAATAGTTTGTAGATATTCTTGCATTTGCTTTTCTACTTCTAGAACCAGAGAGAGGTATGAATAGGGCAGGGGAGTCGAACTTTTTAAGAAATTCATTTTTACGATAATTTTCAACCAAGGATATATACTTCCTATTCTCAGAATCAAAAACTTCTAAATTTAATCCCTCTGAATTTGTTTCACGAAGTTTCATATTTTTATCCTTTTTCTCTATACCCAAATCATTGTACAAACTATCTACAACACCTGGCTGTTCTTCCTTAACCCTATCTGAAAACGCATACTCTAACCTTAACTTTAAATACTTATTTATCCATCCCAATGCCCTTGGTGTTAAAAATATTGTTCTTTCCTTACGACCCTTACCAGTAATATATATCTTACCTTCAGTATTTAATTGATCTAGATCTAAACTAATTAACTCAGAAATACGCATGCCTGAAGCAAAAAGAACTTCTAACATACATCTATTTCTAAGAGCAACCTTCTCATCTTTTTCAAATTCCATAGGTGACTCTATTAATCTCACTAAGTCTTCAAAAGATGCAACCTTCTTCATCTTCTTTACAGCCTTAACCATATTAACAGCATCTGGAGGAAGCGGAATTTCTAAATCCCAATTTATTCTAAATTTAAGATATGACCTAAGAGCAGACAACATCCTATTTATACTTCTCTCATCCAAACCATGATCTGATCTTGCTCTAGAATTAAGAGGTCGATCTAGTATACCCAAAGACCCATACACCTTACTGTAGACTTTGGCCAGGAAGTCATCCTCATACACCTCGTCAGTCTCATTTAACACATCAACGTCAGTTTCAGTCTCGTCTCTAGGTGTAACCATACCCCTTGAATCTTTCCCACCCCTTACAGAGCCTCTGGGAGCTTCGCCCTTGCTTTCTGTTGTATCTAAGCCATTATTTAAGTATTCCCTTCTAATTCTATCCAAATCTTTCAAATGATTACCACTTTTTAGGTATCCTTTGTAGTTAGAAATATCCTCTTTAGATACCTTAAGAAAATCTATACCATTGAAATGTAAATACACACTAAATATTGCTAAATCTCTAGCATAATTAATAATGGTTAGAAAACTATAACTGTTGTTTTGTAAATACAAAAGATACTTATCCTGTTCAGGTAGTTTAGGTATATTTTCTAACATCTCTTTCTTTCTGCTGTTTTTCATATATGTATATATTAAGCTTAAAAAATATATAAATCAAAGTAGGGGACTTTTTAAAAATTTTTAAGGTAAGGGAATATAAAAAGTAGTAAGAAGGAAATATAAAGAATATTTATAACTTACTAGCATATATATTCAATGATAATAAATTCTTAATTTAATTTGATTATAAAAGCACTTCGATCGTCATACATGTACAAGACCGCATATAAGGACGATTATACTCGGTTATATATTACAGAAAATCATAACATATTTCTATGGAGTATAGTAGTATACTCCACCACTGGACACATCACTCAATGATCTGAAATTAAAATTTATAATCTCCTCTATTTTGTACCTCTTGTGTAGTAATGTATTAGCACTAAGTTATCCACATTGACAAAACTATGGGATATGTGAAACTATAGGCTCTTTATAACTACAGGCCCTACTCCCCTACCCTTATAAACCTATATGAAAATATTCAAACTGAAATTTATTAAAACAGCTGCAATTAAGATTAAAATATAAAGGAATAACTCGAAAGCTTTCCCTTTATTCTCTACCTTAATATTAGCTACTCCAATACCTACAAAGTACCCTACCACAGGAGCTAAAACAGAGACTTCATGTAATACACCAGAGAAAAGAGTTGATATGAACATAAAGATAACAATGGTAGAAACTAAAAGACTTCTCCTCTTAAGCAACATATCCTCATATCCCAAGTTTTTAAGATGGATAAAGGAGAGGAAGTATGCAACAGCTATTAATATTGGTAAAAGAATATACAAAGGTAGTTGTAAGGCCAATATTCCAAAGAAAAGGAAGAATACTGTTAGAGTAGAAATAATGTATGAAGTAGTTCTACCTACATTAACAAGAGGAATCTTTTTATAAAGATTTACATTAAATACATTAGTCATTAAAAAGGACACATACGTACCTACAAATACAAAAACGATAAGAGAAAGAAGTATTAATCCCTCATATATACGACTAAATTTCTGGATAAAGAAAAGCTGTATAAATAGATACTCAGAAGCTACAAATAAAGCAGAGTGAAAAAGGAAAGGCAAGGATCTAATCTTAACTCTAAAATTAAAAGCCCAAATTAAACCAACAACAGAAACAACTAGATATACAAGAAAGGTCAAAGCCGTACGAATAGGATCACCCTGATTAATCTTCAGAATAGTTTGAATAAAGATAGACAGAGCAATAAGTAAAGATAAGGAAAGAAGCTTACCCCTTTTAACTGCATCTTCATTTGTATTCACTAATTTCTCTACTGCCATAACTTCTCTACATATTTTATACCTTTTGCAGTTAATACCCTACCCCTTAAACTCCTTTTTATTAAACCACACTTCATCAAGAATGGCTCATGTACATCCATAATGGTAGAAACATCTTCTGAAACAGAGGCTGAAAGAGTAGAAAGCCCTACAGGACCACCATCAAAGTTTTGATACATAACTCTTAAAATCTCTCTATCTATATCCTCTAAACCTAACTTATCAATACCTAAAAGTTTCATAGTTTTATGAACAGTATCCTCATCTACTACCTCTATATTACTGTTTTGAGCAAAATCTCTCACCCTTCTAAGTAATCTAAGACCAACCCTTGCAGTACCACGAGAACCCTCAGATACCACCCTTAGTGCACCCTGCTCTATCTCAATATCCCAAAGATTTGCAGCTCTCTTTAATATCTCAATCATATCCTCATCATCAAAGAACTCTAACCTTTGAATTAACCCAAACCTATCTCTCATTGGAGAACTAATTTTCCCTATCTGTGTTGTTGCCCCTAT
>DHVL01000022.1:0-3079 GCA_002412645.1 Candidatus Dojkabacteria bacterium UBA5209
TTTCCAAGTATTGCACTATTAGTTAGTACTCTTACTTGCTCCTGGAATGACATTGCTGAAAGGAAGCTTTCTGTATACAGAGCTGAAGCTTTGATTCCCATTAACTTAGGAGATATTAGAGCTTTTCTCTGCTCATCTCCAAGTAATTGGTCATTCTTTGCTTGAGCTATGAATCTGTTTACTAAAGATCCTACCAAGTATTCACTATCTCCACTTTCAAGTACTTTTCCAAGTCTTGCCATCTGTCTAATTATTATCTCTACATGTATATCTCCAATTGGTACTCCTTGCTCATTAAATACCTTTTGTACTTGATCTAATATGTATTTCTGTGCTCTAAGTATACCTGCTACTTCTGCTAATTTCTTTGGGTCAACAGAACCTTCTGTTATTTGGTCTCCTGCTTTTACAGTATCTCCATCGTTTATTAATATTGGTACATTAGGTAGTACAGTTATTAACTCTTCTGCTTTAATATTACCATTGATAGAGAGGATACCTCCTTCTATCTTCACTGTACCATCAAAAGGAGCCTGTTTTTCCATTTCCTCAGAGTCTATGAATATAGCTTGGGCACCTTTTACTTGAGCTCCATCAGATACTAGTACTTTTTTAGCATCGGATACTATGTAATCTCTTGATACATTCTTGTCTCCAACAATTGTTATTGTTGCAGAGTCATCTTCAGCTCTCTCTATATGTACTTTACCGTTAATAGAGGCAATTTGGGCTTCTGCCTTTGGAGATCTAGCTTCGAATAGCTCTTCAATTCTTGGAAGACCTTGAGTTATGTCAGTTGCTTGCACACCTCCCTTATGGAATGTCTGCATAGTCATTTGTGTTCCTGGTTCTCCAATAGATTGAGCTGCTATTACTCCAACTGCTTTACCCATATCTGTATGGTTACCGTTCTCTAAGTTGAGACCGTAACACTTCTTACAGATTCCCATAGGGGCTTTACAAAGGATTGGACTTCTTACTTCTACTTCATCTATTCCTTCGCTATCTATTTTCTCTGCAATATCTCTAGTAATATGCTCACCTTTTGCAAGTATTACCTCACCTTTGGAGTCTACAACATCTTTAGATACAACTCTTCCAAAGAGTCTTTGACTGTAATCTAATCTTCTGTCATCATCTCTTCTAATTGGTAATCCTACTCCGTCATACCCACAATCTTCGAATCTTACGATTACATCGTGTGCTACATCTACTAGTTTTCTTGTTAAGTATCCAGAAGAAGATGTTCTAAGTGACCTGTCTGCAATACCTTTTCTACCTCCGTTTGCTGCTACAAAGTACTCAAAAGCACTAAGTCCATCACGGTAGTTTCCTTTAATTGGAAGTGGTACCCAGTTTCCTCTAGAGTCTCTAACAACACCCTTGATTGTTAATACCTGTCTTGCCTGAATCTTACCTCCGTTAGCTTTGGATTCTACCATTTCATATATTGCATTGTTCTTGTCTAATGTCTGCCATGCTTCTTCTGCAATATCATTTGCAAAGTCATTCCACATTTCAGTAGAGAGATTAATTTTCTCTTTTTCTGTTATTAATCCTTGTAGATAGTTCTCTTGAAGTTGAAGATCTTTCTCTTCCATTCCCTTGATACCTGTATCTACTTCGAAATCGATATTACAATCTTCGATAGCGAATGAGAATCCTAAGTCTGTTGCATATTTGAAACCCATTGATTTAAGACTATCAAGTAGTTCAACTACTACTTCTAATGGATATCTATTTTTAACATCTTCAACAATATCTGATATTGTTCCTCCACTTACTCTTTCATTTACAAATCTATATCCTTCGGGAAGAGCTTTGTTAAATATACATCTACCTGCAGAAGTTTTAATTACTTCTCCTTCTACATTTACTAATATTTGCTCATTAATTGTGATGATGTCTCTTTCATATGCTTTGATTGCTAATTCAACAGAAGCAAACATTCTTGGCTTCTCTTCTTCGTTCATATCTGTCATTAAGAAGAATCCAATTAACATATCTTTTGCTGGTGTTGCTAATACCTGTCCGTTTGAAATATTTACAATATTTTTAGATGCCATTATATCTTTCTTTGCTTCTTCTAACGCTTCTTTAGTTAAAAGTAGGTGTACTGACATTTGGTCACCATCGAAGTCAGCATTAAATGCTTTACATACGAGTGGGTGTAATCTAATTGCCTCTCCTTCTACAAGTCTTGGGTAGAAGCCTTGGATACTGTATTTGTGAAGTGTTGGTGCACGATTAAGTAATACTGGTTTTCCATCTATTACCTTTTCTAGTAAGTCCCAAATTATCTCTTCCTCTTCTTCAATCATATCCTTTGCTACTCTTACATTAGGAGCAACCTCTATCTCTAAGAGTTGGTGTATTACAAATGGTTTGAACATTTCTAATGCAATTGATTTTGGTAAACCACACTGATCTAACTTTAGACTTGGGTCACCTACAATTACTGCACGTCCAGAGTAATCCACACGCTTACCAAGAAGGTTCTTTCTAAAGATACCTTTCTTACCTCTAAGGTCATCAGTTAATGACTGGTAAGGTAATCTCTTGTTGTTCATCATTGGCTTAGATGGTCTGTGAGAATTGTCTATTACTGCATCTACAGACTCTTGTAACATTCTCTTTTCATTTCTAAGAATTACATCTGGTGCACCAATTTCTATTAACCTTGCTAAACGATTATTTCTATTAATAATTCTTCTGTACAAATCATTTAAATCTGATGTAGCAAACTTACCTCCTGGTAGAGGAATAATTGGTCTGAGATCTGGAGGAAGTACCGGTAATATATCTATTACCATCCAACTTGGATCTATTCCGTTCTTTTTAAATCCCTCTAGATACTGTATTCTTCTAATCGTTCCCGCTTTCTTGTCTCCTTTTTCTTTTTTTGCTTGTCTTCTTAATGTTTTAAGCTCTTTCTCTATATCTAAGTTTTCTAATAACTTTTTAACTGCTTCTGCACCCATCATTGCTTTAAAGAAGAGTAACTCTCTATCTTCTAAGTCAATATATTCATCTTCAGTAAGGACAGAACCTATTTCTACCTTCTCTACTATTTGTTGTA
>DHVL01000022.1:3159-4698 GCA_002412645.1 Candidatus Dojkabacteria bacterium UBA5209
GTTGTACTCTTTAACTCTTCATCTAACTCTTTCTGTAATTCCTCTATGTCCTCTTTTCTTAATCTCTCTATTCTTGCAATACTATCCTTCCTACCTTCGTCCTCTAATTCAACTACCATATATCTTGTGTAGTAGATTACGGAAAGTAATTTTTTATGAGACATATTTAATACAATGGACATCTTGTTAGGAATACCATATGCAAACCAAACATGAGCTACAGGTACTGCTAATTTAATGTGACCCATTCTTTCTCTTCTTACATCCTTAGTTGTGACTTCTACTCCACACTTATCACATACTATTCCCTTGTATCTGATCTTCTTGTATTTACCACAGTAACATTCATAGTTTTTGGTTGGACCAAATATCTTCTCACAGAAGAGTCCGTCTGGTTCAGCTCTAAATGTTCTATAGTTGATTGTCTCTGCTTTTGTAACTTCTCCGTAAGACCAATCTAATACTTGCTCTGGAGAAGCTAGTGTTAACTTTAGAGCATCAAAATTTTCGAATATATTTCTTTTGTTATTCATTATTCTACGACCTCCTCTGAGTTCTTAGAAATTAATTCCATATTTAAGCATAGAGCGTTTAACTCTTTGATTAATACTTTAAATGACTCTGGGACATTCACACTCTCTATCTTTTCACCATGAATTATGGCTTTGTAAGCAGTAGATCTTCCCTTTACATCATCTGACTTAATGGTAAGCATCTCCTGAAGTGTATATGGTGCACCATGTGCTTCTAATGCCCAGACTTCCATTTCTCCAAATCTTTGACCACCTCTTTGCGCTTTACCACCGAGAGGTTGCTGTGTGACAGCTGTGTATGGACCAGTTGATCTTGCGTGTACTTTCTCATCTGCAATGTGATGTAGTTTAAGTGAGTACTTAATACCAACAGTCACTTTACGTGGGAACTTCTTACCAGTTCTTCCATCATACAGGTCAACTTTCTGATCCATTTTGAATCCTTTCTTTTTCATTTCTTTCTCTAACCACTCTACATTCATTCCTTCAAAGAGTGGGAATGCGAATTTTTCTTTAAGAAGTTTTGCATACATACCGAAGTGTACTTCTTCTGCTTGACCCATATTCATACGTTTAAGGAATGTAGGTGTCAAAACTATATCTACTGGCTCTCCATCTGCTGTAAATGGCATATCTTCTATTGGCCTTATGGCAGCTACAGTATTTTTGTCTCCGTGTCTTCCTGAGATTTTGTCTCCATATCCAAGTTTCTTTGTATCTGCTACCCATACCTTAACCTCTTCTAATACTCCTGGAGGTAGTTTATCACCTTTCTCTGTAGAGAGTCTTTGAGTATGAATTACAATTCCTTCTTCTCCGTGTGGAAGTCTAAGGGAGTTATCTCTTACATCACTTGCTGATTCTCCAAAGATTGCTCTAAGGAGTCTTTCTTCAGCAGTTAGTTCTTTCTCTCCACGAGGTGCGATTACACCTACAAGTATATCTCCTGCCTTTACTTTCATTCCTTCACGAATTATTCCTGCCATATCAAGCTTCTGTAATATTC
>DHVL01000012.1 GCA_002412645.1 Candidatus Dojkabacteria bacterium UBA5209
ACTTTTATTAAGTTAGCCTTTTTTATTGCAGCCAATGTAGTGTCGTATGAGGATGCTAGAGAGCCTGTATGGGAAGATATTGCTTGTGCTGCCTTTAGAGAGCTTCCTGGTGCTATTATTACAATAGGTTTGTCTATATCTTTTGCTATTTCTATGAAATCTTTACCATCTGTAAATTCTTCAAGATACATTGCTATTGAGTCTGTTTCTTTGTCTTTCTGAAAGTACTCAATTAACTCATTTTCAGAGATATCTGCCTTGTTTCCAATTGATATTACTTTCGAAAAACCAATATTATCTTTACATGCCATATCCAGTATTGCTGTAGCAAATGCTCCTGATTGAGATATGAATGCAGTATTACCATCTCCTGGATTAGATCTTGCAAATGAGAGGTTGATATTTTCACTGTTATTTATATATCCTAGACTATTAGGACCTATTAACCTTATCCCTGCATTTTTTAATTTATTAGTAATATCATCTTCTAACTTCTTACCCTCTTCTCCTGTTTCCTTAAATCCTGCAGATATTATTACTACTGTATTAACTTTCTTCTGTATACATTCATCTACAATTGAGTTAACAAATTGAGAAGGTATTACAATACATACCAAGTCTATGCCATCTTTAATATCCAATATACTAGGGAAGCATTCCTTACCCTCTATTTCCTTATACTTTGGATTAACAGGATATACTTTACCTGTAAAGCCTCCCTCTAAAAGATTGTGATATATTACACTCCCTATCTTATTCTTCTCTTGGGATACCCCTACTATGGCAATACTTCTTGGGGACAGTGTATTATCTCGTATCATGCTATTTAAAAGATGAAAGAAGTGATTTAATATCTACCTGTTTTACTTCATCAACTAGTTCTGTTTTCTTACTTTTTCTGTTTTCTAAATTATTAAGGAAATCAGGTCTGTTTCTGTTTTGATATATTATTCCTGTATATATTTTCTCTGTATCTTTTACTGTAGCTACAGCTTCACTAATCGTACTCTTTATTGCTGATTGAGCTATTCTTTCTTTAAACCAATCGTGATTACTCTGGGGATTGTATGTAGGACAGATTTGCATTACCTCTATTACGCTACACCCTTTATGATTCATCCCCTGTTTTAATATCTCTGTTAATTGTTTAGGGTCATTGCTGTATCCTCT
This sequence comes from Candidatus Dojkabacteria bacterium UBA5209, assembly GCA_002412645.1. Taxonomy (GTDB): domain Bacteria; phylum Patescibacteriota; class Dojkabacteria; order SC72; family SC72; genus UBA5209. Next base: position 1,171 of record DHVL01000012.1, read on the forward strand.
TGCAAAAAATGTTGGATTAAGACTTAATACTAGCTCTCCAATATTAATACTTCCTTCTGCCTTTCCATCTGGGAATGCATACATGGGCTTTTCTTCTTTAGTAGTTGATGTTGCTTGTCCTGTTGTTAATGCAAAGTTTTGATTATTGTGTATTAGGATTGTAATATCGTAGTTAGATCTGATTGCATGTATTAGGTGATCTACTCCTTCATGAAGACATCCTCCATCTCCAATATCTGCTATTACTTTCATTTTGCTGTTTGCAAGATGTGCTCCTATGGCTAATGGTACAGACCTTCCGTGTAATCCCTTAAACCTATTCCCTTCAATATCATCTACTCCATTCCCATTACATCCAATATCAAAGGTAATTACTATCTCACTAGGGGTAAGATTTAATTCAACGAATGCCTGTTTAAGTGCCATGTGTATTGAAAAATTGCCACATCCTGGACACCAAGTATTTTTAATATTCGTATTGTAATCTTCTATTTTTACTGCCATTTTAACTCTTTAAAAAATCTAATATATCTTCTACAAAGAATGGCCTGGAATCAAATTTAAAGAGTTTTTCTTTAAATTCATAACCACTTTCTTTTTTAACTAACTGTCCGAATTCTCCATTCTGGTTATTTTCTATTAGTATTAAGCTTTTTCCTTCCTCCTCTAAAGACAGAATCTTCTCAAACTTTAGGGGATATATATATTGGTATTGTAAATATGCAATATCTTCATTCTCTTTCATTACTTCTAATATTGTATTTTTTGTTGTACCAAAACCTACAAATACTTTCTTTGCATCCTTACTACCCCAATATATTGGTTCAGGTAGATCTTCTTTAAGAGTTAGTAATTTACGCATTCTTTTTTCAGACATTCTTACAATCTCTGCTGGTTCTTCTGTGCTTACACCATCTGGAGTATGTTCGTCACTGTTTACTAAGTAAGTGGGTTTTCCTTTAGAGGGTATCCATCTTGGGGATATTCCACTCTCCGTTATCTCATATCTTTCTTTACCTTCTTTAAGACTTCTTTCAATTTTAATTGCCTTTGGTATATCTCTAACATTAAAGAGTGATTCAGCAGACTGTTTTTCTGTGAGAAGTATTACTGGTATTTGATATTTCTCTGCAATATTAAAAGCTCTTTGTATTAGTTCATATGCATCATTTGCATCACTACAGCTTAGTACACATCTAGGAAACTCTCCATGTCCTGTGTAAAGAGCTGCATTTAAATCTGATGCTCCTGTCCATGTAGGTACACCAGTTCCTGGGCCTGATCGTTGTCCTAGTACAATTAGAAGTGGTGTCTCTGTTATACCTGCACATGAGATTGTCTCACTCATTAGGTCAAATCCACCTCCAGAGGTTGCTGTAAATGCTCTTGTACCCATATACATGCTTCCCATTACTAGTTGTGCAGCTGTAATTTCACTCTCTGCTTGTTTAACTAACATACCAGTCTTCATATATGTTTTTCCTAGGGTTTGTAATATTGATGTAGATGGTGTCATTGGATATGCGTAGTATGCTCTACAGCCTGCAGATATTGCCCCTAAGGAGATTGCATCGTTGGCTGTTAGTAGTAAACTGTTAGACCAATTCCCTTTTACTTTTGGAATATCAATATTAAGGTTGTATCCTTTAGGTTTCTCATATGAATATCCTGCTTTTAAGCATCTAATCTCTGCTTCCATATCAATGTTTTTGTTCTTGAATGTATCCTTAACAACTTTCTCTAACACTCTTAGATCAAAAGCTAAAAGACTCCATACATATGAAAGTAGAATGACATTCCCCATTATCTTTGGTGCTTTGTTTTCCTCTGCTATTGCCTCTATATCTATATATACCACCTCTATCTTGTTCTCTTTAATATATTCAATTTCCTCTTGGGTAAAATCAAAGTCATTAACAGAGTGTACAACTATGCCTCCTTTATTTAATCCAAAAATATATTTATGTAAGGCTTCACTAGCTAAAGAGACTAATATGTTGAACTGTTTTGTGGAAGCTAATATTTCAGTATTAGAGAAATCTATTTGGTAAGATGCATATCCTCCTTTAATGATTGAGGGATATTCTCTGTATGCGAAGGTTTGGTATCCAGAATTTTTTATTGATTTAGCAAGTAGCTCTCCTAATGTATTTACTCCTTGTCCTGATTGACCTGCGAATTTAATAGCGAAACGATTCTTCATATTTATTACTGAACAAATTACAAGAGCTTCCATATTTAGAGTATCACTACGAATATATATTGTCAAAATGCTTACAAAAGAGTTAAGGGTGATGTAGAATATGCAATATGAAGGATTTATTAGATATTACAATTGAATCAGGTGGTGGTGGTGAAGGGCTCATTGCTTTTGATAGCTGGAGAAAGGCTACTGGTGGTAATGGTGGTAAGGGTGGAGATGTATATGTTATTGGTAGTACTAACTACCTTGACTTTTCTCATTTAGAAAAGAACTCTAAGTTAAAGGCTGAAGATGGTCAGAGAGGTGAAAAAAACAAAAGAAATGGTAAAAACGGAAAAGATTTAATTATATATGTCCCCCTTGTTACAAAGATATTTAATCCTGATGGTAGTGAGGTAATTACTCTCTACAAAGATGGAGACAAAGTAAAACTTCTAGAAGGTGGAGAAGGAGGGCTTGGAAACTTCTCTCTTCGTGGAGAAGGCTGGGATGGTAAGTTATCTAGAAAGAGAGCTNNNNAAGTCCAGTATTATCAATGCACTAACCAATGCTAAATACAAAGTAGCAGAGTATGAGTTTACTACCTTAGAGCCTCAACTCGCTGTAATGGATCATTTTGTGTTAATGGATTTACCAGGATTGATAGAGGGGACTGTAGATGGTAAGGGTTTAGGTACTAAGTTTCTTAAGCATACAAAATATTCAAAATTACTTGTTCACTGTATTAGTTTAGAGAACAGTGATTTAAAAAATACATACTTAAAGATGAGGAAGGAGTTTGAAAGTATTTCAAAAGATTTAGGTATGATGAAGGAGTTTGTACTGTTTACTAAAGCTGATATTCTTTCTTTGGAAGATTTAAAGGTTTTAAAAGAAGAATTATCAAAAGAGTTTAAAGATTTCTTAGTTATCTCTGTTTACAGAAATGAAGATTTAAAACTTTTAAAAAAAGAGTTAAAAGAGAGATTGAGTTCTACTTCTAATACCACTATCTAAAGCCCTTTGTGCATTCCATTGTAGATCAGGTTTATCATACATACTTGCTACTAGCCATTCTAAATATTCCCTGTCTGTTCTTTCTATTTCTTCAAATGTTTTACCCATATATTTACCAAATGACATTTCTCTCATTATTTGTGGTTGTTTAGTAATCAGTTGCATATTTTCAATGTTTAGTTTTGTATTTTCTTTGAGATATGTAAAAAGATCTTTAAGGAAATATACATCGCTTAATGCATCGTGTGCGGTAATGTGTTCTTGATCTTCCTTCTTGTAAAGACCTAAGTAATACCTAAGGTATTGAAGTTTGTAACTCTCTAGATCTCTACCGTCCTCTGTAGTAAGTGCATTTCTAGAAACTTTGAGAGTACATATTGGGTCTAGCACTGTTATTCCTTTCTTACCTAATGCTTCAATATCGAAATCTACATTGTGTGCTACCCATATGTAATTATCTGCTAAATATTGTAGATATTCTTTTATGGAGTCTCCTTTAAAGGAAGGGTCTTTCCCTTCAGACGGAACTTTTGTATCTTCAAAGTACTCGTACTTCTCAATCTGTTCAGGGGTAATGTTGTGTACTGCCATAGCACCAAAAGAAATATCTTGCCTTGGTTTAATGAATACATTCATCCATATATCTGGATTATCAGTAATGAAAGCAATCTGTATTAAGTCTTTGCTTTGTATATCAGTTGTTTCTGTATCTATGTAAAGGAGAGGTTTATGTGACATCTTAAACCTCCTTTAGATCTGCTTTCCTAGCATTCTGATTTATCTTTATCACAAGATTAAGAAACTGCTCTTGTTCTTGCTTGGTTAAAGATTTAAATACCCAATCATATTTCTCTATTGTTTTAGTAACTAATGTATCTACTTCCTTTTGGGCCTTAGGTGTTAGAGTAATATTTATTACTCTTCTATCATTCCCATCATCACATCTCTCCAACCATCCACTATTAACTAGCTTATCTATCTGTGCAGTAATTGTTGCTGGTGTAACATTAAATTGTTTTGCTAAATCACTAGATTTCACACATCCTTTGTCTTTGATAAAGACCAAAGTTCTAAGCTGTAAAGGAGAAAGCTCTCCCTTTTTATGAGATTTAAGCTCTATGTTTTTTATAAAGTCGAGAGTATTTTGGATTAACTGTCTTTGCAGTGGCACGGAAGTAAAGATAAAAATTTAATATCTAACAGACATTGTAGCATATGAATATTTGATAGACAAACAAAAAGGTTGATTGATATTTTTTAAGCTGGTATATTAGTTAACTTAATTTGAGTGATATTTATTAATATGGAGATTCCCCAGGGAGCTAAATTTCTTTTCATTTCTGTACCTGTAATCTTAGTAACCACTATTTTAATATTTGTATACCTTGGTAAAGAAAGAGATATAGATACTCTCTCTGAGCAAGACTATGAAGCAATCTCAAATGGGGAGGAGGTAAAGGAAGTGGAAGATTTTGAAAGTTTAGAAATTGAAACAACAAAAGAGGGAGATGGCCCTATGGCTGTACTTGGTGATACAGTTTCTGTTCACTATGAAGGAACATTGATTAATGGTAGTAAGTTTGATAGTTCATATGACAGAGGTATGCCTTTTGAATTTACATTGGGGAATGGAGAGGTAATTAGTGGTTGGGATCAAGGAGTAAATGGTATGAAAGTTGGAGAAGAGAGAATATTAAGAATTCCATCTGTATTAGCATATGGTCAAGAAAGTGTAGGTACAATACCTGCTGGTTCAGGATTAATATTTAAAGTTCAATTGTTAGAAATCAAGTAATTATATTACTCCTAATACCATTAGAATACCGATTAGAAGCATTAATGCACCTGCAATAAGGTGCATTTTTCTTACATTTTTCTCCTTCCAATCTTTTACATCTTCAGCCTTTTTAGAACCTAGGAACACTAATATTGTGACAACTATCATTGGAGAAACAAATATTAGGTTGTAAAGAAGAAGCATTGGTATTGCATTGATAAAGCCTTGATCTGCAAGTAATCCTCCTAAAATTACATATGGTCCAATAGTACATGGTAGTAAGAAAAGTGTTACAAACAGACCCATTGTAAACGCCCCAGTAGGAGATGTTACTTTAGATATTATCTTATTAACCTTAGGTCTTAAAAAGAGAGGCATTTCTGTACCAATACCACCTGGTTTGTACTTAAAGTAATCTCTTAGTTCTAAAATACCCAATATTATTGCCCCTACCCCTAGTGCTTTGTATATATACAACTTAATTGAAGCTATTGATTGTATAAATTGGAATGCAGTGATGATTAAATATCCATACAGAAGGTACATGATAATTACTGCTAATACAAATGCTAGTCCTGCTAAAAGGATTTGTTTTCTGTTTCCTGGATTGTAAGTGATGATTGCAATTAACATTAAAGCTAATACAGAGATAGCACAGGGGTTTACTGAATCTGCTAAGCCAAGCATTACTGTTTTACCAATTGAAACTCCATATTTCTCTTCTGTACTGCTTGTGCCTGCACTCTCCTTGCTCTCTTCTTTTTCTTCACCATTCCATTGTAGAAGCCAACCATTTATCTCTAGTGCATTTTCATATTGTAAACTACCCCCAGAATATTCTACCCTGGTGGCCTTTTTACTCTTACCTTCTAGATTTTCAATAGCTTGCTCCACAGTAGAAGAAGAAATGAACTGTTTAATTTGAGTATTCTGCTCTTCTGAAAGGTTGGTTAAAGATTTCCTTATAACTACTCTGTCTTTAGCATAGAAAGTGGGATATCTTCTTAAATCATTCAAGTCTAATTGTTCAAAAGAAACAGATGAGCCATCTGCGAGAAATATTGTATCTGCAGGAGCATCCATAATCATTTGGTCTAGTTTATCTAGAATTGGTGTATCTCCAGATTCGTAAGTTTCTTTATCAAAAAGAACCTGAGGAATACCTAAACTTAAACCGTATGAATCGGAATACTCTGAAAGAGCTTGTGAGTTCCCTAGATTCTTGTATATCTCATACTCCAATACAATCATATCTCCACTGTTAACTTTCTTTAAAAGCACGGGAGATACCTTTGCACAGTGAGGGCAGCCAATTCCACCAAAATATACAACGTATTTGTTCTCTACCTGTTCCTCTTGTGCTTGTACATTACTTGTTGGTAAAAATGGTAAGATACAAAGGGCTAGAAAAAGAAGAATTGTAAGGAATCTTTTCATTAGAGCTTCTGTTGTAATATTATATATCTATCTATGAAGACTTTTGAACTATCTAAAAAACAATTAAATGTAGCTGAGAGTATTTTAGATTGGTTTAAGTCGTCTAAATATCAGTATATCACACTAGGAGGATATGCAGGAACAGGAAAAACTACACTCCTTGGATATCTAAGTGAATACCTATTCAAAGAAAGGAAAGATTTAAAGATTGCATTCTGTAGCTATACTGGAAAAGCATCTAGAGTTCTGTACAGAAAATTAATGGATGTAGGATTTTCAAATAGTAAGTGCTATATAGGGACGATTCATCGTTTGATATATAGGGCTGTAGTGGATGACGATGACAATATTATCGATTGGGAAAAAATACCTGAGGACGATTTTAATTATGACCTAATTATTGTTGATGAGTCCTCTATGGTAACTGAAGATATATGGAAAGATCTGCTTAGTTTTAATCGCCCTCTCCTTGCAGTTGGTGATCATGGTCAGCTACCTCCTGTCAAAGGCACATTTAATCTAATGGAAAATCCTAATTTTAAATTAGAAGAAATATATCGACAAGAAAGTAACAACCCCATTATTAAGCTTTCCGAAATAGTAAGAAAATACGGTACTTTACCATATGAAGAGTTCTCTAAATCTGTTAAGAAGCTTAGAAAGGAAGAAACGGAGACACAGGAATTAATTAGTAATATGTTTAATTCTTTTAATGAGGATATGATGGTGCTTTGTGGTTATAACCGTACTAGGATTAATCTGAACAAAGGAATTAGAGCTTTACACTTTGATACCCCAACACCTCAGGTTGGAGATAGGGTTATATGCTTAAAAAACAACAGAGTTCAGGAGATATTTAATGGAATGACAGGAACTATTTCAGATATAACTAAAGAGTCTACAGGTGGTATGAACTACTATGATACCGAAATCTCACTAGATTATGAGGATACTCCTTTCTGGGGAAAAATATCGATAGAACAGTTTAATTCCACAGAGTTAAAAGAGAAGCCTATTGAAAATTTAAACTATTTCGACTTTGGATATGCACTAACCGTTCACAAAGCACAAGGTAGTCAAGCTAAAAAAGTAATACTATTTGATGAACGTTTCCCCAAGATGACAGACGATGACTACCGTAGATGGCTATATACAGCCATCACACGAGCCGAAGAAGAGCTGTATATTGTAGGATAGGGTCTACTTTTCCCCTGTTGTTATCGGATAAATTGATAGGCCTGGGTTATTTTATTTACAATTTTTTCATTGATAAAAAACCAGGGATATTCACTACAACTTTTACAGTACTCTGCTTTTACGGGGTTTTCTTTAATATATTGTATTACAGTCTTGAAATAAGGTAGTTCTCCTACCTGCAATGCATGATACCTACTTTGAAATACGTGGCCTGTCCAATCATATTTTTTCTTTATATACATTGCATAGGCGGTGTTGATCATATGCATCATTCTTGGTATAGAGTCTTTCTCTATATATTAAACCAATAAATGATAGTGGTTGGGCATTAAGCAGTATGAAATTAATGGAACTTCAAACCATGCTGAATATTTATGCAAAATTTTTATAAAATAAAGATAGTCTGAATATTCTATAAATATTGTATTTCGCTGATTCCCTCGTCCTGTTATGTGATAAGGAAATCCAAATTGGAAATTTCTTGCATGTGCCATTGAACTATTTTAGCCCAGGTCTATTAAAATATCTTGAACTGTCGACCCTTTCATTGACTAGGGTCTACGTGTATAATTGGGTATGGTATTAAATAAAGCAAAAGATGAAAGATTGTTAAGAGAGGCTGCAGAGATTTCGGTCTCTATTTTAAAGCAGTTAGGTAGTGATTTAAGAGAAGGTATTACTCCTTTGGAGATTGATCAGAGGGCTGGATATTTATGTAAGAAATATCACGTTGATCCTGCTTTCAAGCGTGTTGATGGATATAACTTTAATACATGTATTTCTGTTAATGATGTAGCTGTTCATGGTATTCCCAAAGATGTTCCCCTAAAGAATGGCGATTTAGTCTCCATCGACTTTGGTATTGTTCATAAAGGGTTGTATACAGATCACTGTTGGACATGGAGTATAGGCAAGCCAGAGAAGAAGCAAGAGAAGTTACTAAGGGCAGGTAGAGAGGCTGTAGAAAGTGCAGTTAACCTTGCTATTGTTGGTAATCATACTGGGGATTTGGGGCATCAAATGGAGAGTGTAGCTAAGAATTTTGGATACAATATATTAAAGATTTTTGTTGGACATGGAATTGGGAAAACGTTACATGATTTACCTGATGTTCCTGCATTTGGTAAAAAGGGTTCGGGTTCATTACTTGTTGATGGTATGGTTTTATGTGTTGAATGTCAGGTTGTTGATGATACTGGAAAGGTGAAAATTGATGAGGATGGTTGGTCTGCAAAAACAGAAAATGGTGGTGATTCTGTTATGTTTGAGTATATGGTTGTTGTTAGAAAGGATAATCCAGATATATTAACTGATACAAGAGACTGGAGTGTAGAGGTATAAGAGATTTATAATCCTATAGTATTGTGGTATAATTATATATGGGTGTAATACCCATTTTTCTTTTTTTGTTTCAATACATTAAAGAAATAGCTCATTAAAAAATCTATTCTATTTATCTCAGGGTTAATCTTTATGTCTTTTCTTTTTAAGAAGATATATATGGATTAACCCACTTGTGGGATTAAAAAAAGGAGTAAAAATGGAGAAGAAGAAAGTAACTTTTTCAAAAGATCAAGTTAAAGTAATACTGTTTGTACTGCTAGGAATTGCAGTGCTAGTCGGTGTCATCTGGTATGATGGCTTTCAGTCTAAAAACCTTATCTTAGGTTTAAAAGATGGAGAGACTACACTTGCCAGTATGACAAGATATGAGAACCTCCCTTGGGATTATTCTGAGTACAAACTCAGAGCGATTATATTTTGTGGAGGACACAAAATATTTGTCGAGAATGGAAAGAAACTTCCTGTCTCTGATTTCAAAGGATGTGGTTATTCTTTAGCTGGAAACATACAGGTAGAGATTTTAGCCGATATTTGGAAAGGAACAGGTTTTTTTGCTTTTATTCCAATAGAATAGATTTTGGGAGGGTATCCATATTTGTAATATTTATATTACACTTGATACCCTCCTTAGATCTTCTAAATATGAAGATTGTTCTTTTAAAGTCTATCAGCTAGGACTCCTACTGATACGAGAATATTGATATTTATACATATTAGATATTTGTATTCTCGTATTGGCACTCCACTTGGAGTGACTTTAAAAAAGGAGGAAGAAATGGAATACCTGTTGTTAATCCCTATTGTTGGGAGGATTGTAATATCCCTTTTGGGATACAAGTCTTTTGAGTTGGAGGACGAAAGTAAGTTTTTCACTTTTGCACTACCAGGATTTTTCGCACTAGTAGCTCTTGTATTACTAGTAACTCAAATTTTCTCGCTTGAGATAATAGTATTCTTGTACTGCGCAGGAGAATTAGGAATTGCTACAGTAAAGACCAAAGAAGGTAGAATCGGTATTATTCTTGTTTTTATAACAATACTAATCTATCTTGGGATTCTAGGTAACTGATGGACTAAGAGAGTCTTTTGTGCATTTCTATGCAATACATATACAAGAGACTCTCTATTCTTTCTTATATACTTTTTCTAATATTGGTAATATCTGTTTCTTTCTACTTACAACATTGGGTAAGTAAACTACGTTATTAATAATCTTGTCACCTATTACCTCCTCAAGTTTTTGTATATCTTTACCTACTACTAAAAGTTTACAATCTCCTTTTGACAAATCTGTTAACATAACTAAGTGCAGAGACAAGGACTGTGTATCTTTTAATTCATTTATAATCCTGTTTTCATCTATTTTAGTAATATCTAAACTTTCTACTTGACTGATAGCAACAATATTCCCTTCTATTTCTTCATATTTAATGTCTCTCATAATTATTTCTTTTGCATCCATATTTTCCCATTGATCTTTTTTATGAAATATCTTCTCTGCAAATCTCTCAATATCTGAGATATTTGACATTGCAAGTAGGTGTTTACCCATCTCTATATCTAATTCTGTAGAAGTGGGAGACTTAAAATTTAGTGTGTCATCAATTATTGCTGCTAAAAGAATTGACGCAATATTTTCTGGAATTGTAATATTAGAATCAATCATCATTTGAGTAACTAGAGTAGATGTAGCTCCACATGGTCTAATTAATATTTTCTTAGGAACAATATCTTCTAATTTAACATCATGATGATCAATAACTTCTAATATATCTGCATTCTCCCATCCTTTTGGTCTGCTCTGTGAGAATGTATGATCTACAAGTACAACATTCATACCTGAGATATCTGGAATAAACTGGGGAAGTCTTGTACTAAATTCGTTAAAAATCCATTCTGTAAGAGGATTTACTTTGTCACAAACAATTGCATAGTAGTTAAAACTACCCATTAAATTCATATATGTTTGATATCCAAGAGCTGAAGCTACAGAGTCTAAATCAGGTCTTTTATGTCCTACAATATATACTTTTTCTTTAGAATTCATATATAGAAATCATAACAGATGAATTTAATTATTAAAAGAATTGGGTATGTATATGGTAGAATAGAAGTTGGATAATTTAATAGTCTAATATTATGCCTGATAGTATAAATAAAATATATGATATTGCCATTGTAGGAGGTGGTCCTGCTGGTTTTTCTGCAAGTATTTACGCTAGTAGATATAAGTTAAGTAATATTGTTTTTGGAAAGATAATTGGAGGTACTATTTCAGAAGCACACAAAGTATGTAACTATCCGGGAGTTTCTGATATTTCTGGATATGATTTAGGTATGAAATTCTTTGAACAAGCAAAGGAATTAGGAGGTGAGTACTCTTCGGAGCATATTATGGATATCACTAAGGAGGGAGATACTTTTAAGTTAGTTACACAATCTGCTAAGGAGTATGTTGCGAAGAGTGTGATACTGGGTATCGGTACAAACAGAAATAAGTTAAATATTGAAAGTGAGAAGAAATTCTTAGGCAAGGGAGTCTCTTACTGTGCTACATGTGATGCTATGTTTTATAGGGATAAAACGGTTGCTGTAGTTGGTGGTAGTAATGCTGCTACAATGGCTGCTTCTTTACTTTCTGATGTTGCTAAAAAAGTATATCTAATATATAGGGGTACAGAGTTAAGAGGGGAACCTATGTGGATTGATCAAGTTGTTAAGAAGGAAAACATAGAGATTATATATACAACCATTGTAATAGGTTTAGAGGGTAGCGAGACCTTAGAAAGGATTAAACTTTCTAGAGAGTATAATGGTTCTGAGTACCTAGATACAGATGGTGTTTTTGTTGAGATAGGTTCTGTTCCTAATGTAGATTTAGCAAAGAAATTGGGTTTAGAGTTGGATAGTATGAACTACATTAAAGTTAATGAGGACCAGTCTACTTCACTAGAGGGTGTTTGGGCTGCAGGAGACTGTACCAGTGCTTCTAACAGGTTTAGACAGGTTGTCACGGCTGCAAGTGAGGGCTCTATTGCTGCAAACTCTATCTATAGCTATCTTAAAAATGGGAAAGTATGTGGTAATAGCACAGAAATATATTAATTCTCTTTTGAGTTAATAAAGTCTACCCACTCCTGTAGGTAATTTGAGCTAGACCATATCTTGTCTTTACCTACTCCGTACTCAATTCTTCCTCCGTAGGACTCTATCAAATCTGCTTCAATTTTTAGTCCACTGTTTGGATCATTCCTATCTTTATCATTTCTATCTCCACCTTTTGTAAAGACGTCCGGTTTAACGACTTCCAATACTTCTGAGCAATTTCTTGCTTGTGGATTCTCATGTACTATTACATAATCTACTCCCTTGATTGCGTCTACTATTTCTGCTCTGTCTGTTGCTGGTATAAATGGTTTCCCTTTTTTATTTATCGCCCTACTATCTCCATCTACAATTATCACCAGTATATCTCCAAACTTCTTTGATTCTAGTATGCATGAAATATGTCCTGGGTGTATTGGGTCAAAGTATCCTGAGGTACAGACAATAGTTTTACCTTTTAGGTCATTCTCTTTTATCTTTGGGAAATCCTCTAGATTGATAATCATGATTTTTTAAATCAACTTATTGGATATTTAATCAGTTATATATCTGAATTGCAATATATTAATTTATATCCCATATACTATATATTACAACCTGTAGTGGTCTCTACTTTGTTAAGATACCGTGTGTTGTAGCCAATAACTTAGAATTTGAATTACTACGGGACTTTGACGAACACAAGGGGTTGCGATAGCCTTGATTACTAAGTACAACATATTGTGTTAATGAGATGTCCATATTGTGCGAGTACAGCCTCAAAGGTTGTAGACAAAAGAGATAACGCGGAAGACTTCTCTACTAGAAGGAGGAGACAGTGTTTAAGATGCGGTAGAAGATTTACAACATATGAGAGGATAGAGAAAGTTGATGTTGTAGTTATTAAAAAAGATGGCTCTTTAGAGAATTTCGATTGTGAAAAGCTAAAGAAGGGGATAAAAAAAGCGGTGGATTTAGAGAAGATAACTGAAGGTGATATTGATAACTTTTGTGAAGAGGTTGAAAGAAAAGTAATGGTTAGTACTAATCCTCTAACTACAACGGATATTGGGAATATGGTACTTGATTGGTTAAAGACATTAGATCCTTTAGCATATATGAGATTTGCAAGTGTATATAAGGATTTCAAAAGCGTTAAAGATTTAAAAAAAGAACTTGAAGAACTAATTTAAAATACAATTTAAACTGCCATGAGAGCTGAAGAGAAAGTTCATTTTAAGGTTAAGAAAAGAGATGGAAGATTAGTAGATTTTGATAGGGAAAGAATTGTTACTGGTGTTTTTAAGGCCGCTGAGAGCGTTGGAGGTAATGATAGGAAGAGATCCCAAGAGGTTACTGATGAAATTGTAAAGAGATTAGTAGAAGAGCACAAAGAGGAGAAGTTTGTTTCTGCTGATAGTATTGCTAAGGTTGTTAAAGAGACTTTAAAGGATATGGGGCATGGTAAAACTGCTGTAGCTTTTGAGCTTTTTGTTGATTTAAAGAACAAAGTAAAGAATATTAAGTCATTAATAGATGCTGAATCTTTGGTTAAGGGATATATAAAAGAGGAGGACTGGAGAGTTAAAGAGAACAGTAATATGGCATATTCTTGGCAAGGACTTAATAACCATATCTCTTCTTCTGTACAGGCTAATTACTGGTTGTATACCATATATCCTAAACATATTTCTAATGCTCATATTAATGCAGATTTACATATTCATGATCTAGGAATGATAGCTACTTACTGTTGTGGGTGGGATTTAAAGGATTTACTTCTGAAGGGTTTTACCGGTGTTCCTGGTAAGATTTCCTCTGGCCCTGCAAAGCACTTTGGTGCTGCATTAGGTCAATGTGTTAACTATCTGTATACCTTACAACATGAGGCTGCTGGCGCTCAGGCTTTCTCTAGTTTTGATACTTTACTTGCTCCATTTATTAGATATGACAAGCTTACATATGCAGAAGTAAAGCAGAAGATGCAGGAGTTTCTCTTTAATATGAATGTTCCCACTAGGGTTGGATGTCAGACTCCTTTTACAAATATTACTATGGATTTGGTTCCTCACGGTATGTTAGCAAAAGAGAATGTCATTATCGGTGGTAAGCCTCAAAAAGAGAAATATGGTGATTTTCAAAAAGAAATGGATATGCTAAACAAAGCATTCTGTGAGGTAATGATGGAGGGTGATGCTCAGGGTCGTCTTTTTTCTTACCCTATTCCCACATACAATTTAACAAAAGATTTTGATTGGGAGAGTAGTAAATACAAATCTTTGTGGGAAATGACTGCTAAATATGGAATTCCTTACTTCTCCAACTTTATTAACTCTGATATGAGTCCAGATGATGCAAGATCTATGTGTTGTAGGTTAAGATTAGACAACAGAGAGCTTAGAAAGAGAGGTGGTGGTTTATTTGGTGCAAATCCACTAACTGGTAGCATTGGGGTTGTCACAATTAATATGCCTAGGGTTGGATATTTAGCTAAGAATGAGAAAGATTTCTTTAAGAGAATTGATACCCTTATGGATATTGCTAAAGAGAGTTTAATGATTAAAAGAGCTTCTGTAGAGAAGTATATGGATATGGGTTTGTATCCTTACTCCAAATTCTACCTTGCAGATGTAAAAGCTCGTTTTAAGGAGTACTTTAAGAATCATTTTAATACCATCGGTATCTTAGGTCTTAATGAGGCATTGATAAACTTTATTGGGAAAGATATTACTACAAAAGAGGGTAGTGAGTTCGGACTTAAGGTTATGGATTACATGAGGGAAAGGCTAATGACATATCAAATTGAAACTAATCAACTTTTTAATTTGGAAGCTACGCCAGGAGAGAGTACTACCTACAGGTTTGCAAAAGCAGATAAGGCTAAGTATGGGGATTCAATCATAGCTGCTTCTGATATTGGGAAAAAGAATGGTGGTTCCCCCTACTATACAAACTCCTCTCAGCTTCCGGTAGGCTTTACAGAGGATGTTTTTGAAGCCCTGGATAAGCAAGATGAGTTTCAGTGTAAATATACTGGTGGTACTGTTTTACATATTTTCTTAGGTGAACGAATGCCTTCAGTTGATAGTGTAAGAAATTTTGTTAAAAAGGTAGCAGAGAATTACAAATTACCCTACTTCTCTATTACCCCTACCTTTAGTGTGTGTCCAAAGCATGGCTATATCTCTGGTGAGCATACATACTGTCCTAAGTGTGATGCAGAGTCTGGATATATAGATGGTATGCAATTTAATGAAGCTATTTAATATTTTACTGCTTAATTAAAATGACTAAAAAACAGAAAGTTGTCTCTAGACAAAGATGTGAGGTATATTCTAGAGTTGTAGGATATATTAGACCTGTTTCACAATGGAATCCTGGCAAACAGTCTGAATATTCAGATAGAGTTACTTTTAATTCTTAGTAATGTTAATATCTGGTTTCCAAAAATCTACTCTCTTAGACTACCCTGGAAAGGTAGCTTGTATTCTCTTTACATACGGTTGTAATTTAAGGTGTGAATACTGTCATAACCCTGAGTTAGTTATCTTTCCCTGTCAAAAAAAGAATATCGTTCAAGAAGAAGAAGTTTTTTCTTTCTTGGAGAGCAGAAAAGCTCTTCTAGATGCAGTTGTAATTACTGGTGGAGAACCTACTCTACAAAAAGACTTAATCCCATTTATTAAAAAAATTAAAAATATGGGATATTTAGTTAAACTAGATACCAATGGAACTAATTCTAAGATAGTAGAAGATATACTCAATCTTGATATTGTAGATTACTGGGCTATGGATATTAAGTATGAGAAAGAGCTTTATATACAAAATCTTACAGAAAATATCAATTATGAAGAGATCAAGAGGAGTATATGGTTAATAATGGAAAGAGGAAAAGATTATGAATTTAGAACAACATATGTAAAAGGGATACACACAACAGAATCAGCGAATGGTATAGGAGAGTTAATAGAGGGGGCAAAGAGATATTACATACAAAATTTTAGACCAGGTAAAACCATTAATCCAAGTTTAAACAGAAGTAATTCTTTTACTCCAAAAGAGTTAAAGGAGATAAAGAAAGAAATCTCTAATTATGTAAAAAATGTAGAAATACGAGAGTAGCTAATTAGGATTATCTAAAACCTTAATAACTTTTCCATTAATCATAGAATTACTATTGATATCCAAATATATTGGTTTATGTATAGGATTATTAGATTGGGGGTATAAAATAACCATATCTTCACTCTTCTTAATATTCTTTACTGTTGCACTACCATCAACAATAGCTAATACAGCATCACCATCTTCAAATTCTGCATCCTTTTGTATAACAATATACTGACCTTCCTCGATATTCTTTCCTTCTATTTCTCTCATATTCATAGAATCTCCCTTAACAATTAAAGAGAACAGATTCTCTTTATTACCAACCAAAGACTTGTCCAATTGTAATATACCCAGATTCTCCTCTTCTGCAAGAACAAGTGGAGTTCCGGCGTTAGCATACCCTAATATTGGTATACCAACTAAATATTCATAAAGAACATCCTCCTCTGTATTATCCACTATCTGTATACCCCTAGGTTCGCTAGTACGAATGATATACCCTTTCTTTTCTAAGGCCTCTAAATGGCTTACAACACCTCTCTTTGTCGTTATATTTAACATTCCTTGTAGCTCACTTAAAGATGGAGCATTGCCATTCTCTAAATAGAAATCTCTTATTACTCTTAGAACTTTTTCTTGCTTATTTGTTAAATTTCCATCCATATCAAGGGGTATACTTAATTTATTATTTTAGTATACCACCCTTGGTATACCTTTCAACTACTTATAGTATACTGTTGTATTTCTATCTCTCTATAGCTATACTTAAAAGTACATATAATTTTTGAATTAAGATAATATAATGGCTGAAGAAAAAACAGCAAAAAAGATCTACTCGCTAGAGGAGATTAAATTCAACGAGAAAAATAAAGCTATGGCAATGTTGTCATGTATTCCTATCATTGGATTAATAATGATCTTTGTAGAGAAGAAAGACCAATTTGTTAGATATCATGCAGCACAGTTTGCAATCTTTAATATCACTTTTGTTATCGGTATTGTACCTATAATAGGGTGGATGTTAACACCATTAATAGGATTTTTAGCTTTAATAGCCTTTATCATGGCTTTAGTAAAGATTAACTCAGGTGAGAGATTTGATGTACCAGTACTATCAGGATGGGCATTAAAAATAATGAGTGCTACTGAATAGTAGTTTTAAACATGTAAAAAGAAAAGGGAGAGTACTAAGCTCTCCCTTTTTATTTCTAATTACATAACTCCCTACCTTAAATCAGGTTGCCAGTTTCCTTTTCCTTGTAATACTCTTACAAAGTATGATTGTAATGTATCTATTGGGAAATCAAATCCATATTCTAATTCCATTCCATTTTCATTTGTAAGTTGTAATCCGTCATATCTTTGCATATCTGATTCCCATCTACTTACATTATCTGCTGTAAAGTCTACAGGTTCATACCTGTTTATACTCTGTATTAATGATTTAGCAGTATATGGTTGAGCATTAGAACCATATACACCTATTAGATTCCATCCTGGATAGAAGGTTATTGGTGCGTTGTCTATATCTGTTTCAAATTTAACAGGTTGTCCTACAATAGAGATTGTAATATCTTTATTAGCTTTTATTATATATCCTTGTCCTGGTACTAACTGGAAGTCATTGTTATCATACACTTCTACATTTTGACCTACAACAGACCATTTACCGTCAAATTTTGAGATAGAGTAAAAAGCATTATTATATACTTCATTAAGCTCCCTTAGTAATCCAGCTGCCGTTCTACTTTCCTCACTATCTATTAAGAATGGGAATGATACAAAATTAAATCCTTCCGAAATTTCATATTCATAACTTTTAAGTAAACTTACTAGGGATATTTTAGAAGCAAGTTCAGATACTTTTTTATCTTCTCCCTCGTCATATTTACCATTTTTATTAGTATCAACATATACCTCAATGTTACCATCTTCTTTTTTCAAATCTTCTTCTGAAACAGAGAATACATAGGATTCTTCATTATAAGAAAATGTATATACCCCTTCTGTTAGATTAGTAAACATTCCCGTTTGACTATCAAGAATAAAATCTGTGGATTCTTGAGCAATAGCATGGCTTGAAATACCTTTTATGCTACTGCTAGGGCTTTCAGGGTTAGGACTACATACATAAGGAACCCCTCTGTCTGAGGGCTGACAAGTATATCCTTGGGTATTACATATTTTATCTTTCTTAGAGCTACTACAGGAGGAAGAGGAAACCTCTGGGCATACTTCTCCATTTGACACTATTTTGTTCTTCATATCCCCAGACGAACATAGGCAATACTTTTCTTCTCCACATGGACCGGAAGACGGACTAAGAGTACCTACACTTAAGGCAACTTTCATATTTGAGCCTTCCTTGTCTACCTCTTGAAATCCTTTAAAAAAATTGCATTCGTATATCTTATTTGATTCTTCAAAATAGCATTTAGAAAAAGGGTCACACTCGGATTCATAACAGCTATTTGTGTCTCCTGTTTCAACCCATTTTCCTTTAACGCACTTATATTTCTTTCTATCTGATCCCATTTTATAGAAATTACCCCAAACATTTTCCCAACATTCTTGCTTTTCTGTATTTTCTGTTTTTACAGGATCCTCTTCTGGAGGATTAGAGCTCGTTGATTTAAAGCAGATTTCCCCATTATTGACATGTTTTTCTTCTTCTGCTTTTGAATCCTTATATCCATACAAACAAATACACCCGTCTGTATCCTCGCATTTAATGTCTTTGTCAGTAATAATTATATTGTCTTTTACACCATCTCCTGTTTGTTTTAATGGTATGCAAACTCTAAAAGAACTACCTGTATATGGATTTTGACACGTACCTTCTTTCCCTCCAGTACTACATTTCGCTCCTACACTTGCATTAGTACAATCATCAACAGTCTCCTCCTCAGAACCTTGTCCATTTGTACAAGCAGTAACTTTATCCTGAGGGTCCCATACTCCATAGTTATCTACTCCATTTTGCCATACACATTTCATACATGTAGTACCATACATTGTGTATGTCCCAATAGGTAAAGTTCCACTTTGAGCAGGACACGTTTCCTTCTTAGTTCCTAGCTCTTGTGCTGCTTGGTGTGCATCCTTCTGTTCACCACACTTCCTTGCTTGAAGAGTAGCATCTACACCAGAACAATTTACCCATTTGTTTTGTTCTTTATCAAATCTTCCATAGGTACAGTAATCGATCCATGCACAGCCATCTTGTTGAGCACTAACTCCCTTAACAACCTCGCTCTTTATTGCACTACTTCCGTCTACTTTTATTAACATATCAGGATTATCTACATCTTCAACATATCCAGCCATATTTATTACTATAGTTTCTGCAGGAGAAGCCTCATTCATATTAATTCTCTTTTCCCATTTTCCTAAAGGACCTAAATCTATATATAACTCTCCATAAATATTCGAGACCTCTTGCGAATATTTTTCAAAGAAAAGTTCACCCTCACTATCTACTGCTGTAGAAATATCCATATACCATGCACCCTCTTCATTTAGTGAACTAGAGTATGTATTACTTCTCTCTCCTGAAAGCTCTTCAAAATAATTAAAGTAAACAACACCATCTGTTACAGGTAAAAGCTCCTCAATTGGTAAATCTTCACCATTAGCGTCCTTAATCAGCCCATATGTAGGAACAGGAGTATCAATACCATCTGCTACCTCTAAAGTATTAATTGTATTCTGGTCTTTAAATAGGTATGAGTTAAGAAAGAGTAAGCCATCTCCAACCATAGTGCTGTATTCGCTTTCTGGATTAAGACCCTTAACCTCTACATGATGTGTATAGTAAGAACCCTTTTCAGTAACAACCTTTTCTGTAAGAACATCTCCTAAAGAGATAGCTTGAGAGTCACTTTCCCATATCTTTTCATTAGCTTTCTCTGTAGCAAGTAGTTCTGCAAATTTAATATCTCTTGTATCAAAACCAAGTTCTTTTCCTAAAACAGTAAACGATATTGGTAGCTTGTTCTTACTCTGTATTACAGATACTACCCCTTTAGTAGGAAATCTTGTTGTCCAAGTAACTGTAAAAGAGTTAGATGTAATATTTGTATATTCTATATCCTTAGGTAATATTCTTACGAATCCAAATATTAACACTAGAAAGAAGAGAGTAACCAGTGTAATTAAAGATATCTTTAATATCTGTCTTATTCTAAACTTCTTAACATTTTCATTGTCCATATATAGGGGTTAATATATTACTTACAATACATAGTACATACTATTAATTAGCAGTGCAATATTGATTTGACAATATATGAGAAATCTTTAAAATTAAACAAATTACATCAATATATTCTTACTATGATCAAAGCTAGTATATTTACAATATCCCTCTCACTTTTACTTTTTTCTTTTTTAGGAATAGTTCAAGCACAGGATCTACTTTATACCCCCCATCCAAACCTAGACTATGTTGCTGTTAACAATGATGTTGTTAGTAAAGAGCAAGAAGGTTTTCTTAAGATACACAAACAAGATACTGTAAAGATTGCTGGTGTTGGTAGCTCTACCGACACTGTTAAAGTCTCTTTTGATGAGTATGAATATGAAGGTAATATAGATGAATATGGTAATTGGTTTGTACTTTTCTCTGTTCAAGATATGCAGGTAGGTAGCTACCCTGTATCTGTACAGTTTAATGATGGTAAGGAGGAACACTTAATTACCCTAGTCATACAAGAGGGAGATATGGAGGTTAGTGATTACAGTACTCCACAGGAAGATACAAAAGAGGTTGTAGAACAAGAAGAGGGTTTCAATATTATGTATATAGGGTTAATAGTGCTTGTTCCTGTATTAATAGGGGTTGGTGCTTTACTTGGGATTACAATATCTAAAAGAAAGAAATAAAATATGTTTTTACTAGAGATGAAGAGAAACAAAATGTTAAAAATTCTCCCAGTTGTTATTTTCCCCGTTCTCTTCTTTTTAATAACATTTTTTTCTTTTACAGCCCCTATAGACGCCTGTGATTTAACTTATTGTACTGTTTTGGCTAATGGTGCTTGTGTAGAAAAGGGAGGGAATGGATGCGCTGGATCTTGTCCTTGTTATTCAGGCTATTATTGTTATCAGGGCTTCATCTGTTGTGATAGTGGGCCGTGTATAGGTTGTACCCCTCCTTCATGCGATGCTAACTATTCAGAGACATCTACGACCTGTGGCTCTTATAACGAGTCCTGTACAAAAAGAAATTGCGCTGGAGAGGCATGTGGTACAAATACGAGGACATGCTACTTAGTTAATAATGTAGTTACGTATAGTGGGAACGGAGGGACATGCACTCCTACCTCTCGTACAGTTTGTTACAATGGTACTTCTGCTGCACCCACCTGTAGTAGAACAGGGTATAATCTAACCGGATTTACTCGTACATCTCTAGAAATAGGTGGCGGTGGAACAGTTAATACTTCTACAGGTGCAGTAACAAACGTTACGGGAGATCAAACTATTACAGCTAACTGGGTAATAAATAATGTAGCACCTAGTGCTCCTACATTATTACAAACAGAAAGTGCTACCAATCCAACTAGAGTAGCTGATACTACTCCAGAGTTTAGTGCTCAATACAATGATTCAACTCCTGCAAACGACACTGCAGTATATTATCAAATACAAGTAAATACATCTTCCGCTTTCAATGGTACTTCTATGTGGGATAGTGGGAAAACCTCTATGACATCAACAACTGCTGGTGCTAGAAGTCCTCAAATATCATATGCTGGTACGGGTCTTTCATTAAATGGAAGTACCTACTACTGGAGAATAAAGTTCTGGGATGTAAATAATGCAGAGGGTGCTTGGTCTACTGAAACAGCCTCTTTTACAATGAACAGGCCACCAAGTGCACCTACTTCACCTCAAGCAGAGCTTGCTTCTAACCCAACAGGAGTTACAGATACAAGACCAGAATTTAGAGCTGTTTTTGAAGATCCAGATAGTGGTGATACAGGAGCATATTACGAGATAGAGGTGAATACTAATTCCTCTTTTACTGGAACTGTAATGTGGGATAGTGGACAGGTTTCTATGACTTCTACTGCGATAGGGGCATATAGTCCGTCTATAGAATATGGCGCAGCAAGCGTACTTGCTTTAGATGGTACTACATATTACTGGAGGATTAGATTTGCAGATAATCATGCAACAACAGGTTCATGGTCTGCCACTGCTCAGTTTACAATGAATACTCCTCCTAGTGCTCCGAGCGACCCGAGAACAGAAGGTTTAGTTAATCCTATCAATATAGTAGATCTTACACCTGAATTTACAGCTGTATTTCAAGATGCTAATGCAGGAGATACGGGTGTTTACTACGAAATAAATGTAAATACTAACTCCTCTTTTACTGGAACTGTAATGTGGAATAGTGGTCAACAATCAATGACAGCAACAGCAATAGGGGCAACAAGTCCTCAAATATCATATGCAGGAACAGCATTAAGCTACAACGGCACCACCTACTATTGGAGGATTAGGTTCACAGACAACAATGGTACAATAGGTTCATGGTCAGCCACTGCAAACTTTACTATGAATAATAAACCAAGTGCACCTACTGTTTTACAAACAGAAGGACTCACTAACCCTCAGAATGTTTCAGATATGACACCAGAGTTTAGTGCTCTTTTCCAAGATAGTAACAGTGGACAAACAGGAACTTACTATCAAATACAAGTTAACACAGCCTCTGACTTTACTGGAACAAGTATGTGGGATAGTACAAAAACCTCTATGACATCGACAGCTATAGGGGCAAGGTCTCCACAGATTTCATATGCAGGAACAGGATTAACTCAGAGTGGAAATCTCTACTATTGGCGAATAAAATTCTGGGATAACCTAGATGCAGAAGGAGATTGGTCTTCTGTTGCAAACTTTAGGGTTCAAAGAGCTCCAAGTGCACCAACTGCTTTACAAACCGATGGTATGAACAATCCAGGCTATGTTCTTACATTAACTCCTTCTTTATCAGCCATATACAACGACTTAAATGGTCATAGTGCAACAGCGTATGAGATAGAGGTAAATACAAATTCTTCCTTTACTGGAACTGTAATGTGGGATACTGGAAAGACTTCTACATCAGTCACAGAGGGTGCAAGATCTCCAGAATATGTATATTCTGGTACTGCACTTCAGTCAGACAATACAACATATTACTGGAGGATTAGATTCTGGGATGCAGATGATTTACAGGGAGATTGGAGTGCTACTAATACCTTTGTATCAAGACTTAACAGGCAATTCCTTGAGGGATTACTACTAAAAGGATTAAGAGTAAATTAATTAACATCTTCTCTTTACTGTGGTAAAATCTGTTGTTTCGGGGAGTAGTTCAGTTGGCTAGAACGCTGCGTTTGGGACGCAGAGGCCGCAGGTTCAAGTCCTGTCTCCCCGACCATACTGTCTAATTTTATTCTTCCCTTTATGAAAAAATCCTTACTTAACAAACTTAGAATGTTTGCCTTTATTCTAACAGTAGGAACTACAATTCCTTTGTTTATCAAATACTTAACAGGACAAGAGAGCAGTAATGTATTGATATTAGATTTACATGTTTGGTTTGGATTAGCTTTTATAATACTCGCTATCGTAAGTATGATAAAAGAGAAAAAGTAACACTATTTCCTTAAGAATATCCCCTGATTATTTACTAGCTTAATATCCTCTCCATATGTTTCTCCTTGAACTTCTTCCTTTCTGTAATTGAATCTGCCTAACTCGTTTGACCAAACTGCTACGGTATCAACCTCTATTTCACTATTTCTTAAATCAGAGATTAAAGTAGATGCTCTGTATGACTTACCGTATACTGAACCCCCTACTAAGTTCCAACCTTCATCTAAGCTTGTATATTTCTGATTAGAGTCTCTCCACCCATCTATTTCAATCTTTGTATCTTCAGAAGCTATAACTAAGTATCCTCTACCCTGCTCTAGGTAAAAATCTTTCCCAGCGAAGGGTAATGTTTCAGATTTTTTAAGTAAGTCTTTCCATTCATACCCCTTAAAATTACCGATGAGCTCAATATTGCTACTACTTTCAAAAAGTTTAGAAGCTAGTAAGGCGCCCGTTTGGTATGCAGGAGAAAAGTCCATTCCTACAAAATTAATACCTTTCTTTAATTCTATATAGTAGGTAGATATTTTATTTCTAGCCTCACACTGAGTTTGAGATGTAATACCTGGAACAAAATCATTCCCTATACTCTTTGGTAGCCATTGATATTTAGCCTCTCTTAAAAAACATGCACCATCTTTAGCTAACTCAGCACAAGCAGAAGAAGTAGAAATATTAGGTATTACATTTGTACATGATTGTTTAGGATACCACTTGATATCATTTTGTAATTGACAACAAACTCCTTCGTACTGTACCTCGCAAGCTCCTTCTACTTTATCTTTTATCTCAACTGTATATTCTAATGTACCTCCATATACTGCCCTACCCGATTTCCAAATATCTGAACAGGCCTTACCTTGTGCGTCGTTTTCAAAATCTCCTTGAAATTTCTCTTGGTTAGATATTTTTAGTGCACAACAAAGTGGCCCAGAAACCTCTCCCCAGCCTCCTTCTTCGGGATTCTCTCCTCCTTCTTCTGACTTAGGTAATCCTGTCACTTGAGATGGAAGCTTCCTACCATTGGTAACTAAACCATATACTGATTCTATCCCTTTATAGTAATCAATCCCTATTTGTCGTTTTACTGGATCATTTTCATTACAACTTCCCCATCTATACATATTTCCCCATGCTTCCCAAGATGTTAATCCTGGACAGCTGTAATTGTATGTTAATTTAAGAAAGTATGATATCTGAGCATTAAAGTTTTGTGGAGGTGCACTTGCTTGTCCATGAATACCAAAGTCTTCAATTAATCCGACTAAAGATGCATTGTGAGTATAGTTGCTTGCCCCAGATTCATTTAACCAAATGGTAAGAGCAAAGGCAGGGTCTACACCCTCTTTTTTTGCTCTATATATTACATCGTTGTAACACTCTAATGCGTAGTTTTTACCCCTACCTGCAACCCACCTATTTGCTAAATCAGCAAACTGCTCTTTTGTTAATCCATCTATACTTTGATTAGAGATATTTTGATTACAGTTAATCTCTGCAGCGAATACTCTGTTTAAACTAGAGAGCTTTTCATCTGTATTGTTAAAGTATTTAATATCCTTTAATTGCCATCCCTCTCCCTCAACTTCAAAGGTTTTAATATCTACTACAGCACCACCGAATCTATTTGTATATATTGATTTAATATCACTACTCTCCCCATTGCTGTTTACTAAGGAAACATATATTAACTCATTCGGAAGTCCAGTTATTTCTTCTACTTCAGGCAAATATATATCTTCTGATATTTTTTTAGTAGAGAAAGTAAAGTCTTTTACTATGTGCTTCTCTAAATCTTTACTGTTTTCTAAAAGTATACTGTCCCACTCTCTATCACCATCGGAAATAGTAAAGGAATATTTGCTGTACTCTTTTAAACCTGTTAATACTACTCTGTGAAATGTGTCCAAAGTTTGATCTCCCCAAAGTTTCTCACTGTCTCCAATGCGGATATATGAAGGCAACTCTTTTTCTGTCTTCCAAGATACTGTAACGGAGTTAGAAGAAATATCAGAAAGTATTACATCATATGGAGAGGATGAAACATATTCTCTATGCTGTATATATTTTACTAAAAAGAAAGCAGATATTAGTAATATGAAAAGAGTTAGTATTGATATTAATACTGTTTTTTTACTTATCTTCATCATCTTTCTCCTAATATTAAATATATTGCTGGAATATCTAAAATGTCTAAGTTTTTAATATCTTTCCATTCGCCTACTCTTTTAGTCTGTATACTTTCTCTTTCTCCTGTAATATCTACTGCTATACAAAGGAATGTATTAGGAGTACATACCTCTAATATGTCTCTCAAAAGAGATCTGTTTCTGTAAGGAGCTTCTATAAATATTTGTGTTGTATTTTTTCTAATGGAGTCTCTTTCTAACCTTTTAATCTTTATTTTTCTTTTTTGAGGATCCCTAGGTAAGTAACCATTGAATGCAAAGTTTTGGCCATTTAGTCCCGATGCCATGAGTGCCAAGGTAATAGAGGATGGTCCTACCAAAGGTACAATTTTAATACCAAGCCTGTGACACTCTTTTACAACCAATGCTCCCGGATCCGCAATACCAGGAACCCCTGCGTCACTCATTAACCCCATATCGAAACCCTGCACAAGTGGTTCTAGAAGATATGAGATGGAATCTCTTTTGCTGTGTTCATCTAATATCCTCATATCCAATTCTTGTAACACAATACCTAATCCAGAGAGTGAATATCTTGCTAATTTAGGTGTTTCTACGATAAAGTGTGAGAGTTTTTTTACAATCTCTAAGTCACTCTCTTTAAGCTCATCTTTTAATACTCTTTTAGTTAAAGAAGTTGGTATTAAGTAAAGTGTACCCATCTTTTTCATTAGTATGTTCTTTCAAAATTCATATCAATATCACTCAA